>JANLHI010000030.1 GCA_024654525.1 Patescibacteria group bacterium
AATGAACCACTAAGACTTAAGACCGCTGAAAGAATTACTAACCAATGTGCTAGAGATAAACCTAAATAAAAATTGCTTGTTAAAAAAGTAAACATATACGGTCATAATCCAAAATCATTATGATTTTTTTGCCCTTCATTGATAAATGCATTTCTTTTTCGCCAAAAATCCCATACAAATTAGCCGCCGAGCGAAGCGAGGTGGGCAATATTCGCTTGCGAAATCCTTTCTGGCGGGGACGATTGCCGGAACTTTGAACCGGCAAAGCGACTAAACTTCGCGATTATTGATAAAAATATACAGAAAATAAGGAGAATTTACAAAGATAAGCCGGAATTATTCGAAATTCCTGAATTCGCTCAAAAAATCTATTAGGTTAGCGTAATAGAAAAGGGCTCCGATATAGTTTCGGAGCCCTGTAGTTATCGAGGAAGTGACTGCAAAACTATCCAGCGAAGATCATCCGCGATCTCAACCTCTCTTTCGGCAGGAGTTCCAAGGGTGAGTACTTCAACGTTTCGCGGAAGATACCGCCTTGCACCGCGGAACTTGTTTTTGCCAACAAACTTTTCAAGTGGACTCTCGATAATCCCTGCCTTCTTGTTGGCGGCGTGGATAATTGTTCCGTCGCCTGTCGCAACACCAACATGACCAACCCCGTCTGCGGGATCGTTCTGATAATAGTCAATCCAGCCGGACACAAACACAACGTCGCCAAGAAAAAGTTCGTCCAGTTTGACTGGCTCGCCAAGCTCACGCTGCTGAATGGATCGCCGTGGCAACCAAATGCCGCGTTGTGCGTAGAGCCACTTTATGAAGCTGGAGCAATCAACAATCGCTGGAGCTTCGGAAGGATTTGCGCCGCGGCGATACTGCGATGTTCCGATGCACTGCCGAGCGAGCGTGATGATGTCCACTTCTGCCAACACAAAACCTTTGTAATTAAGTATGGCTAAAGTTTCTTCGCGTGAGACCGGCAAGTGCAGAGAATCAAGAATAACCGCGCAACGGTTTCCGACAGCTCGGTATTCCATCTTTTGTCCTCCTCTATGATTGATTGTGAAAGAACTGTAAAAACAAAATCTGCCCCAGCGGGGCAGATTTCGAGGCTTTGAGCGTCAAAGCCTGCCCCCTAGGTCAGAAGGATAAAAGATGCGTGAACAAAGCTAGACCAAGTTTTTATTCGATGACTGTGAATCATATTAATGATGCAACTCTAGCACATTATTTATATAAGTTCAAAGTTGCCAATCTGGCGGTGGAGGTGAGATTCGAACTCACGATACCCTTTCGGGCACAGCAGTTTTTCCCGCACAAGGCGGAAGGGGTGAGATTCGAACTCACGATACTGTTTCCAGTATAACGGTTTTCAAGACCGTCGCCTTAAACCGCTCGGCCACCCTTCCGCTTTGTGGGGGATTATGATTTCTTAACGAATCGAAGATTCGTAGAAATCAGGAACAAGACTGTCCGTTTCAACCGCTCGCTTCGCCCGCCAAAGCTTTCTTGGAACGACGGCGAGGCACGCCTCCATATGTGCGATAGTATCACGTATTTTCTTCCAAGAAAAGTGAAATGATTCAGTAAATCCCGTTGCAATGTTTTCTATTATTGGATTTTTTTTCAAATCAAAAAGAGTGTTGCGGGTGTAGTGGATATCTGTGTATTGATGCACGGGGGATGCACGTTATAATCGAAGAAAGGTCAATAAACAATTTTTTATATCACAATGTTGGATGCAAAGAAATTTGGACTTGCGGCAGGTATTTTGTGGGGAGCGGCAATGCTTGTATTCACGCTTATTTCAATCGCTACCGGATATGCGGATGAATTTATGAGTCTTATGGCAAATGTGTATCCAGGATACACGGTGAGCGTGGAGGGAAGTGTCATCGGGCTTATCTATGGATTTCTCGATGGGTTTATCGGGTGTTATCTTTTCGCCGCGATTTATAATAAATTGCACGGATAAATTATCTACCTTACGTGTGTTGAAAAGCAAAATTGCCTCATGTAGGTGAGGCAATTTTGCTTTTGTAGTGGTCATTTTTTCTTCAAATTTGGAATGGTGGACCTAGGCAGAATCGGACTGCCAACTCCTCATTGCAAATGAGGTGTTATGCCACTTAACTATAGGCCCAAGTGATGCGCGAAGGGTATATATATGAGCGAAGCAAATATAGACCCTCTGCTGGACTATTTTTGCAGATTCCGGAGTATTTTGCAAAACCTTCTTAACTTTGCGTATCTAATAAAGAGAATGCATGAGAGTATTTTGATTACAACATTAACATTCTCACATTCTGCAGAATGTGAGAATGTTGTTTTGCCAAGGAATTCAGGAGAAATAAAAAAAAAGGCCAGCGTATAGCCATCCTGCTTTTATGTGGACCTACGGGGAATTGAACCCCGACCTTCTCCATGCCATGGAGACGTAATGCCGTTTTACTATAGGCCCTAGTGAGAGGCGAAGTGAACACATTATATTCATTTCGTCCGAGTGACGGAGAGTTGTGTGTGCGAAGCAAACATATGCCCGTCAGGGAGATTGTATGCAAATGTTTCTAAAAATGGAACGGGCGAGGTCGCGCGTCCCACCTTCTGGCTTTGAAAAAGCCGTTGAGTTCTGTTTTGGTGCCCCCTCATGGTCTCGGATTTGTAGAGATGAGGCCACATAAGGGTTTTTTGAGGTCTACCGTAGGTTTTGTTTGAAGCACCTCGGTCACTGCAATATAGGAGATTTTTCGGGCTAATTCCAGCGGGTAGAGCTCGGTCGAGGACTTTTCGGAATGTTACAAATGTGACACTTTTTTGAGATTTTGACGCGTCACATTTATAGGCACAGGAAGAACTGTATGATGTGTCTCCATGGAAGAGTCGAAAGGGTAAGTAGGGTGTAAAGAGCAATAAAGATCCATGGCACCCATCGCTCTATTTTAGTGAATGGCCAATAGATCTCTTTATTTTTACCCCTACCCAGCATTTCCCATTCCGTATCGTACAGTGCCAAAGGCAAACGAGCCTCGATCGCGTGAATAACCTGAAACTTACCTCCATTTAAGCCATCATAGGATCGGATTATTCGATACCATAAATAACACATTGTGATTCCAGCGATGGAAGCTGATATCAGAATTGAGACTATGTCGCCCCCATTCGTCTTAGTAGCCACAAATCCAAGCAGAGCTACGAGAGCTGTGTTTAGCCCCAAGAAGAATTCGTTGGCTTTTTGCCTGCGATCGCTGATTTTTTCCGCCGAGGCTATATAAATTTTATACTGCTCCAGAAGATGCTCGATATACCGGTCGCCGTATTTATCGCTGGCCGATACGAAGAGTATCTTCTGGATATCCTCAGGTTTCATCTAAAGTGAGTTTATGAAGTTTGTTATGTTAGGCCATGTCCAGTGGTAAATCCGCCTACCACTCAATTCTGAAGGAATACGTTTAACTCCCTCGTCATGAATGTAAACCGGGAAAACGGGGATGCTTTCTTCGTACGCACATTTTATTTCCCAAAGAGCCCCATCGGCATTAATAGTGTTATCGCTCACAAAAGCCACAACACCATCGCAACTCTTGATTCGTTCGCGACACTGAGTTTTCCAAGACGACGACCAAGGCTCTTTCACTGACATGTCCACAAAATCGAACGGGGTATTTTCCTGTTTCGACTGATACGTCAAATTATCTCGAGCAAACTTATCTTCCATTGCGAAACTGACAAAAATTCTTTTCATTTTGTTTTATTTGATTTTATTAATTAGGCATACACGGATCACTCTTCCTTCCCCGGAAGCAATCCGTGTATGCTTGCGAATACAAGCACTATTTCTTAGTGTCTCCGTATCCTGGCTTGGGAACACGTTCGACTACGTGCGTGTTGGGTTGCCGCCGGGCCTCTTCCACGGTTGTGAATTCGCCGGTTTTTGCATCCCGTCCACGAGTGGTCGTCTTTGATTCTTTACTCATTTATCTCGTATTATTGGTGCTGATTGGGCGTCAGTATGATAGAGTGTAAGTGTAAGCTTTCCTCGTTTCACAACTAGCTTCTCGAAGAATCGACGCGGGGCCGGAGCGGGAAGGAAACCCCTCTCCGATTTAAACGCCCAGAAAAGCCGCTCAGTTACGGGCGGTTTTTTTTGACCTTCAAATCTTTTCCCGGAAAGTTATCAACCGTGTTGTGTTTTCTAAGTTCCATGTTTTTAATAAAGATTTTTGGGAAGCGTTGCGACTACTACGCCTTGGACAACAAAATCCTCGGTTAAAATTATTGGCCTGTGTTCTTTGTCAGTGGAATTCGGTTTTAAGACAATGGATCCATTTTCACGATCATGATAAAGAAGCTTGATTGTCGCGTCGTTATTTATGAGAGCGACTATTCTTTCACCGTCTTCGGCAGTTGGTTGCTGTTTAATGAGAACCAAATCCCCGTCATTTATGCCGGATTTATTCATGGAGGTACCGACTGCGCGCAAAAGAAAATAAGAATGGCCTGGCTTGGCGAAGCGGGTCGAGACATCAATTATGGCTTCGACATCCTGTTCGGCGAGCGAAGGCGATCCACAAGCCACCGATCCAACAAGCGGTACCTCCATAGTCCGATCTTCCATGGGTGATTCCATGTTTTGGGCGAGCTTAATAACGCCATTCGAATACGAAACCAGACCACGTTTCTTGAGGCGTTCCAGCATAAGCTGGACGGAGCGTGGCGAGGCATAACCAACAACCCTGCCTATTTCCCGGAGAGAAGGTGTTACGCCCGTGCTTAATACCTTGCCCCGAAGGAAAGCGTAGCCTTGAAGATCCTTTTTGTTTACTTGGTTCATCGGGATAAGTATACTGGATTGTCCACCTCTGTCAACCTATGCTAGGATATTGCCATGGATACACCGCTTACCAGGCGGACAGTTGAAACCTACCTCCCCGTCTTACGGGCTATTTATGCATCCATTGAGGTTTCCGTTACAACCGCAAGTCGGCTGGAGAACAGGGACGACCTTTATTTCTTTTATCTGGGAAAAGAATTCGGAACCTCCAATATTTTACACACCACATATCTACTCAAACTTTGGCTGAAGGACTCTCGCGACTTCGAGATGAGGCCGATGATGTTCCACAAAAAGAATAGGAAAGCGAAGTGGGTCGACCTTATCAAATTGCTTGATGAAAAAATTACGGAATATCACGACGGCGTCCCTATCATTGAGGTTGGTATCCATCGCAACGGGCGTGTCGTTCGAGAGTTTATGGGACAAAAACTTATTCATGACTTTGGAAGCGACGGGCTCAAAAGAAAAGTTGTATCTTATCTCGCTGGGCGCGGCAGTTTTACGAAAACTCCGGAAATCCAAAAGTATATCGGTTCGAAGAGTACCGAGTCCGCTGTGAAGGCAATTCGTTCTATCAACTCAACTCTTCGTTTGCGTCTCCAGTTTCCGAAGAAGCAAAAATTCATCGATAGTAAGCGGGGTTCCGGTTACGGCATTAACCCGATTTACAACGTGGTTTTGTTGGATTAGACGACCTCCCCGCATCCGGTGTGGATAACTATTTTTAGAACCTTGTTTTACAAGGTTTTTTTGTGTGGACAGTTCCAGATGTGTTCCATATAAGTCACGTTCCGAATAGGAGAAGATATAAAAGTCGAAAAAACAAAAAAATAAACCTATGCCTGCACAAAAACTTTCATGGAGGAACGAAGTGCGTCGGGTTTCGGATCTCGTGCCGAATCCGAAAAACCCTCGTTCCATCTCGCCGAAGCAGATGGAGGACTTGAAGCGCAGTCTCAAGAAATTCGGCCTGGTCGAATTGCCCGCGATAAACACTAACAACAGAATCTTGGCCGGACACCAACGCCTCCTCGCGCTCCAACTCCTCGGACGCGGTGACGAAAAGATTCCCGTTCGCGTGCCAACGCGCCCGCTCACAAAGAAGGAATACGATCAATATCTTCTGACCAGTAACCGCGTCCACGGTGAATGGGATTATCAAATGCTCGCCGAGCAATTCGATGTCGAAATGCTCCTCGCCTCAGGCTTTGACGACGGGGATCTCTCGGTTATTTTCGACGATCTTCAAGTGGAAGACGACGAATTCGATCCGGAAAAAGAATTAAAGAAGATAAAGAAAACGGATGTGAAGCCGGGAAGTCTCTACCAACTGGGACCGCACCGTATTCTTTGTGGCGACAGCACCAATTCCGAAGTCGTCAAGAAACTCATGGGCGGCAAGAGTGCGGCGGTCATTCTCCAAGATCCCCCGTACAACATCGGTCTCAGCTATAACAAAGGCATCGGCGGGAAAGGTAATTACGGCGGTGAAACGAACGACGCGAAGTCAGACGAAGAATATGAATCATTTCTCCGCAAAGCCCTTGCGAATGGCGTCGACGCCTGCGAGAAGGACGCACACGTGTTCACATACCACGATCCCCGCTACACCTGGCTTTTGCAAAAACTTTACAAAGAGCTGGGCATCGCGTACAAGCGGACGTGTTTGTGGGTAAAAAATAATTCTACGCCCACACCTAACGTCGCCTTCAATCGCCAATATGAACCGGCGCTCTACGGCGTTATCGGGAAACCGTATCTTTCGGAGCGATCATTCAATTTTTCCGAGATCTTAAACCGCGATGTTGGGATCGGTAATCGCACCATAGACGACATTTACGATTTGATAGACATCTGGCTCGTAAAGCGGCTCGGCGGTTCGGAGTATGAGCATCCCACTGAAAAGCCGCCCATGCTGCACGAGCGGCCGCTGCGGCGTTGCACTAAGCCGGGAGATATCGTGCTTGATCTGTTCTCTGGTTCATCCAGTATTATGGTCGCTTGCCACGGGTTGAAGCGCATCGCGTATATGGTCGAACGCGAGCCGATTTTCGTTCAATTATCGCTAAACAGATATGCCAAACTTACGGGAGAAAAAGCAAAAAGGATCGCCTAAGCCCGGCACGATCTGGCAGCTTGGCGATCATCGCTTGGCTTACGGCGACGCTCGCGACAAAGAGTTACTGAAGCGACTTATCGGCGTGGAGAAAATAAACCTTGTCTGTTGCGACGTTCCATACGGAGTGGATGTCGCAGCGTCAAAGCGCAACTTCCGCACGCTTTCTAAAGACAGAGATATTGCTAACGACCAATTGCAGTCGGACGACGAGTATCGGAAGTTTACAAGCGACTGGCTGCAGGCGGTATCGTCGTTTCTTGCCGCCAAAAACTCCGCCTACATATTTAATGCCGATAAGATGGTTTGGTCTTTGCGGGACGGCATGATTGATTCCGGTTTCAAGGTGGCCCAACTTCTTATTTGGATCAAATCTCAAGCAGTGGTAGGACGACTTGATTATTCTCCGCAGCACGAGCTTATCCTCTACGGCTGGCGCGGAACGCATAAATACCGCCGCTCAAAAGACAAAAGCGTCTTGTTCTATCCGCGGCCGTCGAAAAGCAAACTACATCCGACGACCAAACCCATTGGTCTTATCCGGAGGCTTATTCTTAACTCCTCGGAAATCGGTGGTGCGGTCTACGACGGGTTTTTAGGCAGCGGTACTCTGCTTTTGGCTTGTGAGGAAACGCGCCGCAAATGCTTCGCAGTTGAGATTGATCCCGAGTATTGTCTCACGTCAATTTTCCAATGGGAGCGCCTGACCGGTAAAAAAGCAGAGCAGATATGAAAAAGACCGATCACATAAAAGAGCTGCTTATAGATCAGCTGCGCAGGACGCCAATCGTTGAGGCCGCTTGTCAGAAAGCGAACATTTCCCGCATGACGTTTTATCGTTGGAAAAATGAGGACAAAGAATTCGCAAAAAAGGTCGACGAGGCGCTTTCCGACGGGCAGCTTCTTGTGAACGATCTCGCCGAAAGCCAGCTTATTGGCGCGGTCAAAGATCGGAATTTTCAAGCGATTGCCTATTGGCTCAAACACCACCATCCGAGCTACAAAACGCGTATTGAAATCGAGGGAGCGCTCAACACCGTGCACGAACTTTCACCAGAACAAGAAAAACTTATGCGAAAAGCGTTTGAACTGGCAGGCATTAACATTGATGACTACGAAGAAGCACGAGATACGAGTCAAAAAAGTAACCAACTAAAACAAATCAATGAGTAACAATTCTGACGACGATAAAAACGTTTTTGAAGCCATCGCAAAAGACCGCGTTCTTCGGCAGCAGCTTGGTCAGCGCAGCCATCACATGTTTTTCGTAATGTACTTTCCGCACTACATCAAATACCCCGTGGCGGAATTTCACAAAGATATTTTTCGCATCACCGAAGATCAGTCGACGAATCTTGCCTGCATCGTGGCGTTCAGGGGAAGCGGCAAGAGCACGCTAGTAACTTTTTCATATTCTCTCTGGTCGATCCTTGGCATCCAGCAAAAAAAGTTTGTCCTTATTATCTGTCAGACCCAAGCTCAGGCCAGACAGCACATGGCCAATCTCAAATTTGAGCTTGAGCAGAATACCCTCCTCAAAAGCGACATGGGACCGTTCCGCGAGGAAGCCGGCGACGGCCAGTGGGCCATATCGTCTCTTGTGTTCAAAAACACTGGAGCTCGGATAATGATCGCTTCAATAGATCAAAGTATTCGAGGTATTCGCCACCACGAATACCGCCCCGACCTTATCATTCTGGACGACATTGAGGACAGTAATTCCGTGAAAACCTTCGAGGGCCGCATCAAAATATCCGATTGGTTTTCCCGAGAGGTGGTGCCGCTCGGGGATATCGGAACTCGCATCATTCTCGTTGGCAACCTTCTTCACGAAGCCGCGCTTACGATAAGTCTCCGAAACAAAATTGACCGCAAAGAAATACGCGGCACCTACCGTTGGTTTCCGCTCATCGACGAAAGCGGAGCATGCCTGTGGCCAGGTAAATTTGATACGTCGGATAAAATTGAGGCTCTTCGTCAAAGCGTTGGCAACGAAATAGCCTGGCAGCAAGAGTATCTTCTCAATATTGTCTCTGACAGCTCTCGTGTCATATTCCCGGAGTGGATTCGCTACTACGACGAGCTGCCCAGCGAAACATTGCGGAGTATCCACGTGGGCGTTGATCTGGCCATATCCCAGCGGGAAGGAGCCGATTTCACGGCAATGGTTGGCTTACGCCGCTATGGATACGGCAACACCATGCGTCTCTACGTGATTCCGAACCCGTTTAACAAGCGGGTGCCGTTTCCCGAAGTAGTGGCTACCATAAAAACTCTTGATCGAACGTTCAAAGCCAAAGGAGAGCATGCCAAATTCATTGTTGAGTCGAATGGTTTTCAAGAAATCTATGTGCACGCGGTAAGCGACAGCGGTTGCGACGTTAAGGGCGTAAAGCATACTGGGGACAAGCGTTCGCGACTGGCACTCACGAGCCAGCTTATTCAAAACGGTACGATTGTATTTCCGCGCCGTGGAGCGGAAGAACTTATCGCGCAACTCACGGGGTTTGGGGTAGAAAACCATGATGATTTGGCGGATGGGTATAGCACCGCTGTACTCGATGTTATGAATGACATAGAAAACGACCGGGGTTGGGAGGCATGGATGCAGTGGGTGAAAAGCAATGGCGGAAGTTGTCAGATTAGGTAGGAATTACCGAGGGTATAGATGCTCCTTCTGCGTACTTGTTACCACCTTAATTGTCTTTCTTTTCATATTAGGATCCCACCACCCTAAAATACAAAAATCTTTTTCAAAAGGGTGATCATGCCGCCTTATTAAGCTTTTTCTTTCTAAGAAGAATATATGCAATGCCTAAAACTAAAGAGATGCCGAGAGGCGGAAGTGCGTACATTATAATACCGACAATGTTATATAAGATCGAGGCACTCGTATTTAGTGCATCAAATAACCACGGCACGATAAACTGATAGGAAATATACATTAAAAACGCCCAAACCACTGCCTTGATAAAGTTATAAAGACCCCACAAACCCATCCCTTTTACCAAGATGTCATGCAATACCTTGTAGAAGCGAGCCATATACAGTAGGAATCCGAGCGTAAAAAACGTAAAAGCGCTATAGAAAGCTCGAACAAAGATGCTCGGCTGCTCAAACGGCTCGATCTGTTGCCATTCAAAATGTATTCCCAAAACGAAGCGCCACAATAAAAACACTAACGCTAAAATGATATATGTCGATGCGGATCTAACAATATCATTTACATACTTCAATATCGTTGCTTTATGCCACTTCATTTTTATTATTTACCGGCCTTTCTCTTGCCGTACTTTAATTCTCGAAGTGTACTTATAGATTTGACAAGATCTTCTGACAAGAATTTACTATTCTTTGAATTTTCTGGATGATGGATAGAGTTACGAATGTATTTTGGCAGAGAAACGTTCTCTGTCTTGCTTAATTTATCATTGAACCACTTTTCCGTTGTTGGAAGTCCGTTTAATTTACTTGGGTCAATATCTTCGAGATAGCCATACAGTTCGTTGTGGTAATCGTTTGTGGGTATACCGAATACTTCGTAGTTCACTTCCGAATAGGAGCTATCCTTACCTTTGATTTGCTCAAGCTTTGTTTTCTTGTTGCCTTGTTTTACAACTCGGAAGCATCGGTCTATATGGTCTTTGTCAATCATATAATTTGAGTGCGTTGCAAAAATGACAACGTTGTTCTCCTTATTCTTTGAGATCTTTATAAGTTCATTCCTCAAGTATTCCTGCGCTTGTGGGTGTAGGTGGGTTTCCGGCTCATCCAGCAGCAATAACGAATACGATAATTGATCAGTGGAGCTTTCTGCTGAAATTGTAAGAAGAAATGATACGAATTGTCTGAATCCATCGCTTCTTTGGTTTGTTGTTTTAGAATCGTATTTTACTCCGACATCCTCAACCAAAAATGATAGCATCATGTTATTGATCTGAAATTTGATCTTGACCGGATGATTCTCCCACACCTTCTTGATGTGAGCAGTGACCTTATCTCCCAGCTTATCTTGGAGATCACTAACCTCGGCTGGATCGGTCAACAGCTTACTTATGGCTGCTGGGATGTTTGCCTCATCAATACCTGCTAATCGAAAACAATTTAGCAGTGGGATTGATGTTTTCTCGGGTGCTGCAGAAAAAGCATTGAGATCAATTTGATCATTAATAAGGTATTCATTGGTTGATTTCCAAAAAGTGACGTGGTGTGAAATCTTCCAAAAGTAAGTCGGCAAGGTAGTTTCGAAATAAGTTTGAAGATTAAAATCATCTTGCGTTAGTTCCGGATTCTTCTTTATTGGTTTATCTCCCTCAAGAGTATAGTCGGGAAAAATGTGCGTCTTAAATTGGATACGATCAAAGTTTTTTCTTGCCGGTGTTGCTGTCGGCTCATAACCCACGCAAACATCTACCTCCTCAATCTGTATCTTTGAAAGCAGATCTTTTTCAAAGCCCTTTGCCTCAAGCTCCTTCTTCAGATTTTTCTCCTCGCTTACTTCTAGATTGTAGGTTAGTAAGACGCTGATCGGTTTTGATTCGTTGAAATAATCTTTAGGAAACAAGACGTCGCCACTATCTACCAAAGAAACAGCTCTCAAAAAACTACTCTTTCCTGATTCATTGATACCAATGAGTGTGTAGGTTTTACCACCATGAATCTCTTCGACATTAAACGTTTCGTTTTCAATGCTCCTGAAGTTTTCGATTGTTATTTTTCTAATCTTCATATATTTAGCGCTTATGCGTACACGTTTACCTTCGTGTCGACGTAGTTATCATACACATGAAAATATACCTTCTGCGTTCGATCTTCGCAGTCGGGATCGGTATATGTCGGCTCCGGTAGCTCGTCGTAAAGTATCTTTGCAATAGTGACTTTGACATCAGCGCGCGTTTCTTCTTTCTTCTTCCAGTCCAGCACAAGCTTCTCTTGTTTTAGTCGAGCCAATAGCTCTTTAGCTACCTTTTTGACCTGATCAATCTCGCTCGGGTTTAAATTCTCTTTACGGAGAATGTCGAATACCGCCAGCTCTTCTTCGGTAAGGTTCTCTGAAACAGCACGGCGATCTTCATCGCTCAATTCCTTTGCAAGCTCTACTAGCTGGTTAAAGAAGGCATCAAGATCATGCGATCCGGTATTGTATTCGTGTAGGAGCTTATTTAGGCGGTCTAGGAAGTGTTTGCGGAGCTTGTTCTTGCGTACCATCTCTTTGATCTTCTCTTCCAGCTCGGCGCTCAATGCCTCAGCTTCAATGTTCTGCGTATCAGAATCATCAAAAAACTTCCTCAGTACCTCGAAGTCAATCTTGCTCAAGTCCTTAAGTTTCGGCACATCTTTGATCACATACTCGCCAGCGCGGATAGAGCGATCAAGTAGGTTTTCAAGATCCTTTTTCACCTGCGACACGTTTGTATCTTCATCGATCACCTCGCGGATACGCGATGCAATAACTTTGTATGCCGTCACTTCGTGATAATAATCTTCCGCCTTCGGTTCCGGCAAAACTGCTTTGTAGTATTTGTACGCGTCACCAGCAAGATCAAGATATCGCTGCTTTGTTTTTTCATTTTGGAGGATGCGGTTTGTGAATACATCCACAAGCCGGATCTTCTCGACATCTTTTGCTTCGAGAAGGTCGTTGATATCCAGCTCGAGTGTCTTTAGAAATTGCCTTGTCTTTGCGACGGTAGCAAAAAGTATTTCCACCAGCTCATTTTTGTCTTTGATAATCTCATCATCTCCGTCTTTTGTAGATGCATAAACTGCGAGTGCTTTTTGTAGGTTACGGAATACCCCGATGTAGTCGACGATCAAGCCATTCGTTTTATTTGGATAGACACGGTTTGCGCGAGCGATGGTTTGCATCAGCGTGTGATTCTTGAGTGGCTTATCGAGATAAAGCGTTGAAAGGTTCGGTACATCAAAGCCGGTCATCCACATCGCGCACACAAACACGATCCGCAGATTGCTATCCGGATCCTTAAACTTGGTTTCAAGATCTTCGTTTAGAATACGAGCGCGCAGTGGGCGCATGTCAATCTCGAATTCTTCCATGTCGGCAATTTCATTTTGGCTTTGGCTTACCACAACCGCCATGTCGATGTTCTCATATTTCTGAACCTGTTCTCTCAACATTTCTTTCTCGTGGTCATCCTTTGCTTTGGTAACGGCGATATTCATCTTTGCTAGATGGCGCTGCATCTCTGCCTTCACTTTCGCGTACATGCGAATGGCAGTTTTCTTGTCGATAGAAACAACCATCGCCTTACCGTCATATCCACGAGCAGTAAAGTGCGTGACGATATCCTCTGCAACTTTATTAAGGCGATCTTCACGTGTGATCAGATGATAGAAAGTCGAAAATTCCTGCTCAAGCTTCTCTTCTTCGTCGGTCGAGAGTTCATAGAAGTCCATCACTTTCTCAAGATCCTTTTGGATCTCCGGATTCTCATTTTCAAGTTTGGGTACTCGGTTTTCGTAGTAAAGAGGCACCGTAGCACCATCTTCTACCGACTGGGCGAAGTTATAGGTCGACACGTAGTCACCGAAGGTTTCTCGGGTCTTTTCTTCGCCCTTAGCCATCAGTGGCGTGCCTGTAAAGCCAATAAATGCGGCTTTGGGCATCGCTATGCGCATATTCTGCGCCAAGCGGTCATATTGGGTACGATGCGCCTCATCTACCATCACAATGATGTCGCTGCGCTCTGAAAGCACCGGCGGTTTCTCTTCGGGCTTCGTACCGAATTTATGGATCAAAGAAAAGATGTGACGATGATCTTCAGTTAAGAGCTGGCGGAGATTGAGAATCGAATCAGCATGTACTTCTTCTTTATATACCGCACCGCAGGCAGAGAATGTTTTGTATATCTGCCTGTCGAGTTCAGTTCTGTCAGTTACGACAATGAAAGTGAAGTTGCCAGTCATCTTTCGTAGCACCTTTTGCGAAAGGAAGATCATGGAGTACGACTTGCCGGATCCTTGCGTATGCCAAAAGACACCAAGTCGTCCGTGATTTTTGTCGCGATTCTTGATCTGATCAAACGCCTGATTTACTCCGAGTAGCTGGAAGTAACGAGATATAGCTTTTACTCTCTCGCGGAAGGAATCATCAAACAGTGTGAAGTTTTCAATAATATCGAGAAGTCGTGAAGGTTCACAAGTTCCTTTAATAACTGTTTCCAAACTCACGCGCCCTTCCTCACTCTCGCTCTTTATCTTTTTCCATTCATTAAAATGCTCGTATGCGGAAGTGAGTGTTCCTACTTTAGTTTCGATGCCGTTAGAGAGGATGATAAAACCATTGTGCCAAAAGAGCTGCGGAATAGTGTCTTTATAATCACGGATGTTTTCTTGATAGGCATTTCGTAGATTCTTATGTGATGCCTTCAGTTCGATCAATACGAGCGGTAAGCCATTCACGAAACCGATCAGATCGGGACGGCGCTTGTGAAGCTCTCCGGTGATCCACATTTGGGATACCAGCAAGAAGTCATTATTCGCTGCGTTTTCAAAATCAAAGACGCGGATGTTGATACTTTCAAACGCGCCCTGCTCGGTTCGGATCTCTGTTTTGATTCCGTCTTTTATAAGCTTGTAGATGTCATGGTTAGCATTGACCATGCTTGCAGTAGAACGATCGCGCGTGAGTTCAGTAATAGCTTGAGCGATTGCTTCCTGTGGCGCATCCGGATTGAGCTTCTCAAGTGCCAGCTTTAAGCGATTAACCAAAACAACCTGCCCTTGATTCTCACGCCCCAAAAGAGCATCTCCTTCTTCGGAGTAGGCATTGATAAAATTCTTAACACCCCAAGGCTCCGCAAAAATCTTTACGGCTGTTTGCTCAATTAAATTGTTTTCAGAAAATTCATTCATATATTTATATTGCCGGTAACAAGCTTAGACAGTAAAGCGTCTTTGGAGTTTGATAATGAATCCATTTGCTTATTTAAATTCAGCCCTAAATCTATAAGTGCGCTGACTAAATTCTCATATTCAGTTACTAATGAGATAGGAGGTAAAACCATTTTTAAATTCAGTGTCTGCACGGGACTTAAATTTTGTTGTGCCACACCATTTGAAAGCAATTCGAGTTTTTTCTTAAAAGATTCCGATCGAAAAAGTGAATATACAAAACTCTTATACACCGCATCTTTTGGAACGATCTTTCCTACGCGCTGGTTGAGCAGGAGATTTTCACCGTAAACAATGCAAACGCGTCCAACATTTCCGGTTAATGACAGCAAAATATCACCATCGTTGAGTCGGCAATGATCCGGCATTTTTGGGGGAATTTCGGCAATGTAGTTAAAATCGGAAATAAATTTACCATCATGTATATTTTTTATTGTTATGATTCTGTATAGCCCTGTTGTAACATAATCTTTCCCCTTAAAAGCATGGCCAGATTTAATATCCAAAATTGATTCTAAATTACAAATTTTCCATCCTTCTGGGATCTTCCCAAATTCGGTACCGCTATCAACCATTTTAATTTTCTCGTGATTGGGAAAGCGATAATTTACGAACCATTCAGTGTAAATAACCTGCATCATCAGCTCCAATATCTTGATCCGGCGAGTGTTATTTTCGATAAGATCATCATAAGGAGATAGATGATTAACGATACTCTCTTGAACCTGAATCGGTGGAAGTGACAATTCGATATTCAAAAGATCCGACACTTTTACGCTTGGTTGAGCGGCGCCTCGATCCAATTCGGTTATCTTGTTTTTATTGAAAAATAGAAAATAATATAAAAACTCGTTTAAGCAACCCTTGCCGCATCTTATGCCTATTGTATTTTGAATTATCACACTCTTTTTCTTAGGTGCTAGAGCAACATTCCCAAAACCATTACCAACAAGTGTTACAAGAACATCCTTCTCTTTGAGGTATTTTCTTATAAAATCGTGAAATGTTTTTTCATCAATAAATCTTCTTGCGTTTGCTAAAGCCACGGATCTCGTACCAGTTATCAGGAAATTATCGATAACGGGAATTCCTTCATTATAAAAAGCTTGTGGATTTTTCCCTCTGTTATCAACAATGTAATCTACCAAAGCACTTAGCTTTGTATTATTCCAATTATTTTTTGCAGCAGTGATGGTCATATCAGAATAACTTTCCAAAATTCTTGCTAATTTTATTCTCAAGACCATGCGCTTCTTCTGTGAGCTTCTCAAGCTCTGTATTTATCCCTCGTACAGTCGTTTCAAAATCGACGTCGCTTACGTTCTCATTATCTGCTGCGCCAACATATCGACCAGAATTTAAGGAATAACCAGCCGCGCGCACTTCTTCAAGGGCGGCTACCTTGCAAAGCCCCTTAATATCTGTGTATTTCTTTATACCTTCTCCGCGATAGCTACGCACGATATCGGCTATTTGCTGTATCTGTTCCTCCGTCCAGTCGCGATGCGCGCGATCAATTTGATGGTAGATATTTCGCGCATCAATGAAAAGAATTTTATCCTTGCGATCAGTTTTCTTTTTACCTTTGTCTAGGAACCACAAGGTAACTGGCAAGGTGACGTTGTAGAACATGTTTGATCCTACGGCGACCATTACATCAACCACGCCATCATCAATCATTTTTGCGCGAATATCCTTTTCGCTGTGTCCGGCATCGCTTGCAGAGTTAGCCATAACAAAACCAGCACGACCAGTATTTTTTAATGCACTCAAGAAAATCTGAATCCAAAGAAAGTTTCCATTATCAGTGCGAGGCAAGCCATGCGGAAAGCGAGGATCATCTTTAATGCGCTCCTTGTCGATACCATTCACGTTGAAAGGAGGATTCGCCATAGCGAAGTCAAACTTCCCAAGTGAACGATGTAGATCTTCGTAGTAGGTATTGCCTTGTTTGATATCACCGGATAGACCGTGAATCGCAAGGTTCATCTTTGCAATGCGAACCGTTTGGTCAGTTTTCTCTTGACCGTAGATAGATACTTCACGCGCCGCTTTTAACTTCTTTCCTTTCTCAAAATGACGCTTGATGAACTCAACAGATTGCACAAACATACCACCGGATCCGCAGGCAGGATCGTAAATATATCCCTTGAACGGCTCAAGAATTTCGACGATCAGCTTAACAATAGAAGTCGGTGTGAAGAACTCACCACCGCCTGATCCGTCTGCGATGGCGAACTTACCCAAGAAGTATTCATAAATAAGACCGAAGGCATCACCTTCAATCGTGTCCGGAATCTGATTGAAATTTTTGAGAAGTGAGATGATAGCTGAATTTTCCAGCAAGTTGTAATTCTTCGGTAGGATACCAGCAAGCTCTTTGTTTTCTCCTTCAATAGTTTTCATCGCATCATTTACTGCCTTACCCATGTTTGTACCTTCAGGAAGGGTTATGAGATGTGAGTAGTGAGCGCCTTCAGGAATATACAAAACGCCACGAGAGTGATAATCCTCGGGCGTGATAGGACGCTGGCGCTTGGATGTTGCTTTTGCACGCTCTGCCTCAAGATCCTTTTTAGCGGCGATAAATTTAACGTCGGCAAACTTCAAGAAGATAAGCCCCAAAACCGGTTCGGCAAACTCATTCAAGCGAAGCGCAGAATTAGCGCGGAGATGATCCGCCGCTTCCCACAATCTACTCTCGAGTTGTTTGGTATCTGATGACATAAGTTATTTTTGGCTTTGTTTAAGAAATTTTAATATGTCTTCTTTCTTATAGCGTCTATCCCGCCGACTTCCAAAACGCATTGCTTTTAATATGCCACGGTTGTCCCACTTGCGGAGAGTATTAGGATGACAATTCAGAATCTCGCAGGCCTGTTGAAGCGTGAGAATATCGGGCATCTGTTTTATTTTAGGGCGCTGTTTTTTCATAAAAGCATAACTTAACACAAGTTTACACGACAATTTAAGCATTGTAAAGAGCTTTTAAGGGGTTTTGGTTGCCTACGGGTTATCAACTACCCCGTCTGGACTCCCTAGCGGGTTTGCGTCATCTCTTAGGGTATGACCAACCAAACTACAGGGCCGGTGGGAGCTGTGGCCCAAACACAAATCCAGCTTCCCATAAAGGTCAAATACGTGCTCTATGCGAGGAAAAGCACGGAAAGCGAGGAACAGCAGATCCTTTCCATAGACAGCCAGATCAAGGAGATGCTCCAGATGGCCGAACGTGACCATCTGGAGGTGGTAGAGATCAAGAAAGAGTCGCACTCGGCAAAGGAAGCGGGGCAACGTCCAGTGTTCAATGAGATCGTCGATGAAATCAAAAGTGGCAAATTCAACGGAATACTTACATGGGCGGCAGACCGTATATCGAGAAACGCCGGAGACCTCGGAAGAATCGTGGACCTCATGGACAGCGGAAAGTTGATTGAGATACGCACCTACGGGCAGAAGTTCACCAACAGCCCGAACGAGAAGTTCCTCCTTATGATATTGGGCTCGCAGGCTAAGCTCGAGAACGACAATAAGGTGGTGAATGTGAAGCGCGGGTTAAGGGCGCGATGCGAGATGGGGCTATGGCCATGCACGGCACCGACGGGATACCTGAACAGCACGATTAAGGAGAAAAGCTGCCATGTAGAAATTGATCCCCACAGGGCTCCCATGATTAAGAAGATGTTTGAGAAAGTGGCCTACGAGAACATGAGCGGGCGACGGCTTCACGCATGGCTCAAGGACGAGGCTAAGTTCCGGGTAAGGAGTGGCAAGCCGCTCACGATCAGCAATATATACATCACTCTGCGAAATACTTTCTACTACGGCTCATTCGAATATCCGAGAGGCGGTGGGCAGTGGTATGCCGGGAAGCATATGCCCATCATCACCAAGGAACTCTTCGACAAGGTGCAGGAGAAAATGGCTAACTATGCGGTGCGCGGGGAAACAAAGGAATTCGCCTTCACGAAACTCATGACCTGCGGACTATGCGGATCTGGTATCACGGCCGATGAGAAATTCAAGAAACAACAAAATGGCAATGTACACAGGTACGTCTACTACGGTTGCTGCCGGTTCCAGGATAAGAACTGCAAATCGGGATATATGCGAGAAGAAGATCTGATCGAGCAGCTCGCAAAGCTGATGGATAAAATTGACCTCGATGAGATCGGCATGAAGGAGCGGATTAAAATTGAAATCGAACGGCACAAGAAATTCCAGTCGGGACTTTTGGGGATAAAGGAAAAGACGATCAAAGTCGGCGACATTGACGTGCGAAATTACGCGAAGTACGTGTTGCGAGACGGAACGATACTTGAGAAGCGAGAGTTGTTATCTTGCCTGCGTAGTAAGGTGACGATGGCGGAGAGAGAAGTGAAGATTGCTCAAGCTAAGACTTAAAAAGGCTTTGCCTGCATTTATCAAATCGACATCTTCGAGTTTTACATATTGGATCAGTGTGACTTACAATAACGAAAACAAGAAATACTCATGTACATTAAAAATATCAACAAAAGGCAATTTATTTGCTTCACTCAAAACGAGTTATCTTCGCTTTATAAAGCAGCAAAGTTAAAGCAACTTATGCAGGAAATGAGCGCGAGAGGTGTCACATTGAAAGACTTGGCGGGCAATCACTCTAGGATGGAGGAAATCGCTAACATGGTTGGCGACCGAGGGGCGGCAGACCGAGACGAACACGAGATTTTCGCTGGTCTCTTTGTGTTCGCCCAATTTTATGGAAATGATAGTGAAATATGCTTCGAGCTGCAGGACTCATTCAGTCCACAAAGAGATAGGATTGTATCTCTGGCCGATCTGATTAATCTAAGGAAAACAGACACTGAATCCGATTTTATGATTAAGGCAGAAGATGGATTTAGAGATTTTCAGTTGAAGCGTTATCGTGGCCCGCTTCAAACGCAGGCGATCCTCGATTTCATTATTGGAGTGGTGCGACACTATGGAAATAATTTAGGCGACACGAATTTGCTTATACAGCTTCAGTCTCCGTCTTACACCCACATGGACGCCGACTTTCACGATTTGCACAACCAGATAGCATCGATCGGTTTTCCTTTCTTGGGGCAAGTTCTAGTTTCTTACAACGACAACAATAAAAGCCAGGCAATTATTCAAGTACATCCCAAATTGACGAAAACAGAAATCCCGTTATTACTCCCAAGCCAACGATGACTTGTAAACTTTGCCTACAGGATAAACAGCTCCTGAAAAAATCTCATATTATTCCGAACTTTATGTACGGCGACCTTTTCGACGGCGATCATAGTCTGTTCAAAGTTCGCCTTTCTGATTGGAGTAAGCAGAAGCTTCAGACAGGGGAATACGAGGCGAATATCCTTTGTGCTAATTGTGATAACAAGCTTATTGGTGGATTAGAAAATTATGCCTGCCAGGTACTCTATGGAGGGAAAATTAATGGCGTAGAAATGCGCAATGAGATAAACCAAAATGGTGTCGAGTTCACTTATGCAAAAGGCATAGACTATAAAAAGTTTAAGCTATTCCTTTTATCATTAGTGTGGCGGTGCAGTATCTCGAAAAGAGTTTTTTACAAGCAAGTTGAACTGGGACAAAAGCACGAAGAAACGATAAGGGCGATGATCTACGGTGGCGATCCAGGAAAACAAATGGATTATCCATGCTTTATTAGTTCCTATCGAAAACACAACGAATTGCCAGCGAAAGTAATAAGCCAGCCGACTAAATTTCGCCATGACGGTGGCGTTGCTTATTCGATTATCCTCGGAGGTATTGTCTATATGTATTACATTTCGAAGCACTCTGTCCCACAGGTAATATCCGAAACGGTCATCAATGAGCACGGCGAACTGAAAATTGTGCATATGCCACTTGACCAAGCAAAAAATCTTCTGAACCACTACACACAACATAGGGTTTTCCCCGTTTAGGCAAAAACCAGTCAATAGATTGATCGGTTATGGAAACACGGGAGACCGGGCTTTCCAAGCCCGCTCGGTCGGTCTCACATGCCTGTGCCCTCGAGAGGAATCGAACCTCTATCTTCACGTTAGGAGTGTGAAGCTCTATCCATTGAGCTACGAGGGCATATATAGCGTACTTATTCAATTTATCATTGCAGAAAGTTCTTTATGAAGCAAACCACCTTTCTTTAATGAATGTATTACAATATAGAAGAACGTATTTACTCTATCCGAATATATGCGACACCATCTTCAAAAATTTCACGATCGTATTTCCGAGAAGTATCCGCGGTTTAAGTTCGCAATAGGAATCTTTTTTATACTCTTTGGATTGCTTGCATTAGTCACGCCACTCACGCCCGGATCATGGCTTGCGCTTGTGGGGCTTGAGCTTATTGGCATCCGCGTACTCACGGGGAAGTGGTGGGGAAAATTCTTTTCAAAATCTAAAAAATAAAACAGGGGAGTCTATGCGTTTGGTCTTTTGAGTACTAAATCCATTTCGGGGGAATCTGATTGCAGGTTCTCGATTACTTTTTTTGCAACGGGCATAACTTCCATGTATTCGCGAAAATCTGCGGGATATTCCTCTTTATATATTTCCGTTTGCATACCACCGGGGAACACACCGTAGACTTGTATATTCGAGTTTTTCAGTTCTTTGCGAATTGATTCGGTCAAGCTCCTCACTGCAAATTTTGAAGACGAGTATGCGGCGATGCCCGGTTTTCCTTCAAGTCCGGCAGTAGAATTGATATTGATAATTACGCCTTTCCCTTTTTCTTTCATATAAGAGAGAGCAACCTGACAGCCATACACATATCCAAAGAAATTAACCGCAAACAAGTGATGCATTTTTTCAATATCAATATCTTCCACAAGGCTTGGTGCAATTTGAACACCGGCGTTGTTAATCCATATATCAATCGTGTGATATTTCTCAAAAACATATTTAGCGAATTCTCTCGTCTCATTTATAGAAGTAGCATTTGCCACAAAAGAATCACAGGATAATTTTTTCGCTGTATTTTGAAGTGCTGTTGCGTCATGACCGCTAATCACCACGTGAGCTCCGGAAGCAATACAAAGTTCCGCAAGTGCTTTGCCGAACCCTCGACTTCCGCCGGTTATAACAATGACTTTTTCTTTTAAATCCATAATGTGAGATATAGTGTTTCCTGTGGTGATGATGTCTTGAAATTAGAACCGACTTCGGCTCGCCGAAGCTTCGTTCCGGCGTACTTTATCTCGTCGTAGCCGAGCTATAGCGAGACGAAGGTAGTATTCATTATACAAAAGAACCTTTTTTAAAACCAATCCTGACGAGGAAATCTGAACTGCACCCCGCCTCTTTTTTCTGGGGGAATGGTGATGCGTCGTTAGAATCCATTAGAAGAAGAACATAAGGATTTTTATGTTTTTCTTCCCAAATTTTTTGCTGATCAGAATGTGAAATTATGTTTTGCATATCTGATGAAATCGTTTCTTTTCTATTTTTGCTCAGCTATTTTATCCAAAAAATTAAATAGGAGATTATTCATTTCAGCGTAATTATGGCTTCGTAATTGTTCAGCGGTTTCAATATACGGCAAACCTTTATGACCCTCTAATTCGTGCGTATTATTTTCTATCATTCCTTCAATCGCTTCTGGCGTAAATTCAAAATGACATTGGAAGCCATATATTTTTGGAGCATAACGAATTATTTGTCGCGGGCATCCTTCGCTAGTGGCTAAAATTTTTGATTCTGGAGTAAGCCCCGGCATATCCCCATGCCAATGACCAACCAAAAATTTTTCAGGAAATTTTCCAATTATCGGGTCTTGCTTTCCGTCTTCTGTAAGCGTTATCGGAAAAACACCAATTTCTCGGTTTGGGCTATGTCCGAATTTTCCGCCAAGAGCTTCACCAATAAGTTGTGCGCCAAGACAAACACCAAGCAAAATTTTATTTTGGTTGATAGCTTTTTTAATAAACTCAATTTCCTTTTTTGCGTCATAATGTGGGCACTCTTCTAAAGTCGTTGCGGGAGATTGTGGCCCACCCATAACCACTAAAAAATCAAAATTACATTTTTCGGGGAAAGTGCCTCCAAGATATTGTCTGGTGTAAGTTATGTCGAGCCCTTTTTTCTTTGCCCATATTTCTGTGGCCGCAGGAGATTCAAAACTTTCATGCATTATAATATGTATTTTCATATATTCATAAATTATTTCAGAAGTTCCTCCATTGGAACGCCTAACGACTTGGCGATTTTTATGGACCGATTTATTAGTTTTAAAATGTCTTCTCTCACCTTAACATTAATCAAACGAACATCTTTGGTTTTCTCATAAAGTTTATCCAAATAAGAGCTAATTTCGGGTTGCATTGTATTTAAAGATCTGGGGCGGTTATGTCTCTCAAGTGGGTGCTTAATCGTACGATTAACTACAAAAAATAATTCTTTAACATCTTCTTAATAGTTCTAAATCCCCAGCCGCTCTTAAGATATTCTTCTCGTGATTTGGCATCCCTCATATTCAAAACGCTTCATAGAATATCAGTTCGTAGGGGCGAAACGGTTTTGTCGCCTGACTTTTGCCGCTGTTGTGTTCGGCAACTCGTTTCTCAAGGTCGGCTGTATATCCAATATATAAACTTTGGTTTTTCTTACTCTGCAAAATGTAAACGTAATACATTTTTTGTGTTATGGCGGGACGTAATAATTTCTTCGAAATTAAACGTCCCAGCAACGTAAAATTTGCCGTGCAAATTTGTACGTTGCGGAGGGGGTGAGATTCGAACTCACGATACCCTTTCGAGTATACCGCATTTCGAGTGCGGCGCCTTCGGCCACTCAGCCACCCCTCCATTGTCTCGCCAAAACTTTAGTGCAGGCGGACTCACTCGCTATTCTATGCACAAATGACAAGAAAATAAAGTCACGCGGTATTATTTTAAGGTTATAGTCATTGTAGTTGTTGCACAGTTTGATACAATTTTATGTAGTGGCAACGTATAAACTTACTTAAGAGACGAAGAATTCCTTGTTTAAATTTTATTTTTCAAGTTATTGCGTGAGATAAACTTTTTATATTTATGAAGAAAAAACCATTGAGTCAGGATGTTGTCCGGGAAGATGCAGTGAAATTTGATGATACTGCAATCAGAGAGCTTCTTCTCAAGGAGAGTTATGTGAGTGAAGAAGATGCACAGAAGGCTGATGATTTTGCGAAAGAGCATCACACGGCTTTTATTGATTATCTTCTCCAAGAGCGTCTCATTACCAAAGATCTTATAGGACAAGCAATTGCGGAGTCACTCAAGATTCCTTATGCCGACTTAAATTCAACCCCGTCAACTTCCGAGCAGGTACAAAAGATTCCCGAAGACATTGCCAAGAAATATCGAGTGGTCATTTTTACCGAAGAGGATAAAAAGGTAATGGTTGCTACCGACAATCCACAGGATGAAAATCTTTTGCCGGAGATTGAAAAGCTTTTTCCGGGAAAGAAGATTGATATTGCTTACTCGATCGCTGATGACATTGATGCAAGTTTTGTGCATTATCAAAAACCACTGGAGACACGATTTTCCAAAATTATCGAGAAAAAAGGAAGAATTGCACCGGAACTTTTGGAAGAAATATTTGATGACGCGCTTGTATATCATGCATCCGATATTCATTTTGAACCTCGGCAAAATAACGTATTAGTAAGGTTCCGTGTCGATGGTGTGTTGCATGAAGCGGGGAAAATTCCGAGGGAGTATTATGAAAATATTTTAAATCGCATCAAAGTACAAAGTGGGTTGCGTATTGATGAGCATGTTACCGCACAGGATGGTTCTCTTCGTTATGAGAAGGGAAGTGCGGTGGTTGATATGAGAACTTCCATTGTTCCCACCGTTGAGGGAGAGAAGGTGGTATTACGTGTGCTTTCGGCATATGTGCAGGGATTTTCTCTCGGAGATATCGGTTTGTCGCCCGCGCACCAGGAACTTCTTCGAGAGGCGGCGGACAAGCCATTTGGCATGATCCTTGTAGTGGGTCCAACCGGTTCCGGAAAGACAACCACGTTGTATTCACTTTTGAAAATTGTAAATAATCCGGATGTGAATATCACTACCATTGAAGACCCTGTGGAATATAAAGTGGTGGGAGTGAATCAAATTCAAGTGAACAATCAAACGAAGCTCACGTTTGCAAAAGGATTGCGTTCCATTGTTCGTCAAGATCCGGATATCATTCTCGTTGGTGAAATACGCGATCAAGAAACTGCGGAGATTGCGGTGAATGCCGCACTTACCGGCCACCTGTTGTATTCCACGTTTCACGCGAATGATGCCGCAACCGCACTTCCTCGACTTTTGGATATGGGTACAGAGCCGTTTTTACTTGCTTCCACATTACAGGTTATTGTTGCGCAACGACTTGTGCGGAAAATTTGCGAACATTGTAAACATAGCGTTACAAAATCTTCGAGTGATTTTAATACTCCACAGCTTAAGACAAGCCATGCATATTTTGGAGGGAAGTCGGCAACTTTTTACGAGGGGAAAAAGTGTGAAGCGTGCGGGTATACGGGATATCTTGGGCGCACGGCAATTTTCGAATTCATAAAAATCACCCCGGAGATGCAAGATCTCATTCTTCATTCTCCTTCAACAAAGGAAATTTGGAAGCTGGCTCGCAAAGAGGGATCAAACACACTTTTTGAAGATGGAATTGAGAAGGTGAAAGTGGGGATAACGACACTTGAAGAGCTTCTTCGAGTTGCAGAGCCTCCGGATAAGACATAGTCAGAAGCAGTAACATTCACTGTAGATGTTTTACAAAATATGTTCGACACGAAACCGCATCTTACGCATTTATCATTCATTATCGATGTGTGCAACTAAGTTTTGGAGAGAAAAATTAATATATAATACCGCGCAATGACTTTTGGTCTTTCAAAAGAAAGGGATTATTTTATAGAAAATTTAAGCATGCTGATTGCAAGCGGTATGCCGATTACTTCGGCACTTGATGCCATGGCACTCGAAATGCGTTCACGCCGCATGAAGAGTATCGTTGCAGATATAAAAGCGGATATTGAATCGGGGTCTCCGTTATGGAAGGCGCTTGTGACTACTAATCTTTTTCCCGATCATGCGGTTTCGTTGATTCAACTTGGCGAAGAATCGGGGAAGCTTATGGAAAATTTGAAAGTAGTCGCGGTTGAGCAAGAAAAAGATCGCGTGTTCAAGTCGAAGCTTCGTTCCGCCATGATGTACCCGGTGTTTGTACTTTCCCTTACGGTAATTATCGGTGTTGGTATCGCGTGGTTCATTCTTCCGAAGCTTGCAACTGTATTTTCTCAGCTTAAGATTAAATTACCGCTTATCACGAAGATTCTAATTGAATCGGGAATATTTCTTGGCAATTATGGGCAGTATGTGGTGCCTGCGGGTATCGTAGTAATGGGATTGTTTTTCTTTTTCCTCTTTTCATTTCGCAAGACAAAATTTATAGGTCAGTTTGTTTTATTTTCTTCTCCCGGTATCAAGGGTCTTATTAAAGAAGTAGAAGTGGCTCGGTTTGGGTATCTTCTTGGGACTCTTTTGGAAGCAGGACTTCCCATTACCCATGTGTTTAATTCGCTTGCGAATGCCACTGAAGTTGCGCCATATCGCAAACTTTATTTTCATTTGCGTGATTCGATAAAAGACGGAAATTCTCTTCAGAAAAGTTTTGGTACATTCAGACATGCAAATCGTTTGATTCCTGCTCCCATACAACAATTGATTTTTGTCGGAGAACAATCGGGTTCGTTATCAACGACTTCATTAAAAATTGGCGCTACTTTTGAAACAAAAGCGGATACCAGTACAAAAAATCTTGCCGTTATTTTAGAGCCGATTCTTCTCGTTATTGTATGGCTTGGTGTGGTTGCGGTGGCACTTGCGGTTATCTTGCCTATCTACAATCTTATAGGAGGTTTCAATGCGGGAGGACAACAAACACCACAAACAGAAGAGCCATCTGTTTCTGTCGTAGTGGAGGATCCCACGGTAGATCTGGAACTCAAAGTGCAGGAAGTCTTACCAAGTGCAGAGACCATAGATCAAGGATTGGAAATCCAAGAAGTCGTGCCCGGTGAAGAAGTAGTGAAGGAAAATGAGAATACACTTCGTATTCTTCCTACGGGCTTTGATTATCTCAATGTGCGCGATGCATCGTCGGTGGGAGGAAATATTATAACTCATGTTGCACCGGGGGATGTATATGTATATACGGAAGAAAGTGAAGGGTGGTACCGAATCGTTTTATCAGACGGTGAATCTGGTTGGGTATCGGGGAAATATATAGAAACAATTGGCAATTAATACTGGATATTTGAAAGAAATTTATAGAAATGAAAAAGAAAAATTCCAGTGTCAAATGTCAAATTTCAAATATGAGAGCGGGATTTACACTCCTTGAAATGCTCCTTTCTCTTTCGGCAATCACGCTTATCGCGGGAATCGGCGTTCCGGTGTATCAGTCATTTCAAAACAGGAATAATTTAGATATCGCGGCGACTACTGTGGTGCAAAACATGCGTCGCGCGCAAGTTCTTTCACACGCGGTTGATGGTGATACAAGTTGGGGGGTAAAGGCGCAATCGGGGAGCATTGTAATGTTCAAGGGAGCGAGTTATGTCGCGCGCGATGCTGATTTTGACGAGGTATTCGAAGTACCGACAAATATGACCGTATCCGGAATAGGGGAATATGTTTTTACAAAATTTACGGGATTGCCCGCAAGTGTGGGTACCACGACGCTTATGTCGGTGAATAATGAAACGAGAACAATTACCATTAATGCAAAAGGCACCATTGAATACTGAATATGGAATGTGGAATATTGAATATGGATAACGAAAAAATAAAATCATACAAAGATCTTAACACCTGGAAAAATGGGCATGAATTGGTTTTGCAGATATATAAAATAACAAAAAAATTTCCAAAAGAGGAGCAATTCGGACTTGTATCACAAATTTGCAGAGCCGCTGTATCTATAACATCAAATATCGCAGAAGGTTTTAGTAGGAGACTTCCCAAAGATAAAGCACATTTTTATTCAATGGCGAAAGGATCTCTTACAGAAGTAGACAATCAAATCCTTATTGCAAAAGATGTAGGATACATTAATGATAGCGATTTTAATAAAATAGGTAGTCAGATAGAGATTGTTGGAAGATTGCTAACGGGGCTTTTAAAGGTAACTCAACATTCAAAATTCAACATTCAAAATTCATCGCAACAGGGCTTTTCGTTGGTAGAAGTAATACTTGCCAGCGCTGTTTTTGTGTTGCTGGTTACCGCGTTTGTCGGCGCATATCTTTATGGGCAAGAATCCACTGCACTTGCGGGAAGCCGCGCTCGCGCCACGTTCCTTGTCGAAGAGGGATTAGAGGCGGTGCGTAATATCCGTGATTCTTCATTCGAAAATCTTATTGATGGCACTTATGGACTGGCTACTACGAGTAATCAGTGGAATCTGTCTGGTTCCAGTGATACGGTCGGTGTGTTTACGAGGCAGATTACCGTTGCTACGGTAGATGAGAACAGGAAAACGGTTTCTTGTTCGGTTTCATGGCAACAAAATCCACAACGAAATGGTTCAGTATCTCTCACCTCGAGACTTACAAATTGGCAAAAGAGTGCTTCGACTCCCGTTTCTTGTAATGAACACACCATACAAGAGGGATATAGTGCGGGAACATGTAGGGCAAATTCCCAGCAATGTGCAAATAATGGCGAGACGTATCTTTCCACTGGTGATGTGTATTGTACCGATGGCGCTTCTGTCGATACTTGTTGTGCATTGCCTTAATTTCGAAATTTTATGTATCTGATTCCAATCCAAAATTCCCGGAAAGGATTTACTCTGATAGAGCTTTTGCTTTACGTTGCCGTTGCGTCCGTATTACTTTCCGCTATCTCCACCTTCTTTTTTATTTTGCTTGAATCAAGAGTAAAGAATCAAACAATCGCCGAAGTGGAACAGCAGGGGATGCGCGTGATGCAAATGATTACACGAGCATCTCGGAATGCCGAGGCGATTACTTCACCCTCTCAAGGAGCTAGTGCTGCTTCTCTCATATTGGATGTGATAACTGTAGCGGATGACCCTACTGTTTTCGATCTTTCCGGAGGAGTTCTTCGCATTAAAGAGGGGTCCGGTTCAGTAATTCCACTTACCAATTCGCGCGTTACCGCTTCTTCACTTTCTTTTTTCAATCTTTCTCGTGCGAGTACTCCGGGCGCTATTAGTATTCAATTCACACTTACCCACGCAAATCCTGCGGGGAGAAATGAGTATAATTTTAGTGAAACATTCTATGGAAGTGCATCGCTTCGGCAACCATAAGATAAAATTTTGAATTCCAAACTTATTATTCAATTATCTCAATCTACTCATAGCCATGTTTCAATCTACTTACTACAAAGTTTTTATTAGGCATCGTCAGGGTTATATTACCCTTATAAGTGTTTTGGTGGTTGGCGCTGTTGGAATCGCAATTACCATTTCACTTATTTTACTCGGATTGAGTTCTTCACGCACAAGCTTTGCAGTGGAACAGTCTAATCAAGCCAAGGCGCTTGTAAATGCGTGCGTTGAAGAAGGAATGCAGCAGATTCGAGATGCCACATCATTTACGGGCAGTGGGAGTTTGACTCTCGGTCAGGGGGTATGCAGTTATACGGTGACGAGTCAAGGAGGGCAGAATCGTACTATCGTTGCGTCGAGTACGGTGGGTACCATTATCCGCAAGACAAAAGTAATCATTGATAAAATTAACCCCACTATTCAGGTTGTCTCGTGGCAGGAAGTAAGTGATTTCTAGTAAAGAACTTGATAGCGAGGGCGTTTGATGATTAATATGCAAAAAATAACAAAGTTGTGGTAAAATGGGGAGTATGAAGAAATTCTTTTTTAAAAGTTATATGTCGCGTTCTGAAAGTGAAAGATTTCGAGCAGGTTTCACTCTTCTCGAAATCCTTTTGGTAGTCGCCGCTATCGCGATTCTTGCGGGTATTGTGATTGTTGCAATCAACCCCAATAAACAGTTGGGAGACACAAGAAATGCCCAGCGTCGTGCAGATGTAAACACTATTCTTAACGCCGCGTATCAATATACGATTGATAATAACGGAACATTGCCTTCTAGTATTGCAAGTTCAACGTGTTCCTCGGTTACCACGAATGAAATTTGTAAAACCGGAGTTGCGACATCAACATGCAGTGGAAGTTTTATTGCACTTACCGAACTTACCGCAAGCGAACAATATTTAACCTCGCTTCCCATTGATCCACAAGCGACAAGCAGTGCAAATGGCACCGGCTATCGTATTACAAAAAGCGGCAACGGTCGCGTTACCGTGTGTGCGCCGCTCGCTGAACAAAGTGCGACAATTAGTGTAACAAGGTAAGAAGTGTTATTTCATACGCAACGAAAACATCCTCGCTTGTTATCAGCATAGAATGAGCATTAAAGCAAAACTGTTATATATCGCCGTTTTTTCTTTTTTGGCGATTGTTGTTCTTGGTGTTCTTCTCTTTTTTTCTTATCAGCAGTTTAACGAAGCGATTGGGAGGAGTAGTATCGCGAATCAAATAGCCACGGGCGTCTATGAAAGAAGGCTTATTTTGGATGAATATTTACTTGATTACGGAGACGTTCATAGGGACGAATGGCTTACCAAGAACAATGATTTGGCACGTCTTTTGCAATCCCTTTCTCCGAAGTTTTCCGAAGTGCGATACAAAGAAGTCATTAACAATTTACTCATAAAATTTGCGATTAACAGGAAAGTATTCCTTGAGCTGTCCGAAGTTCGTGGTGCGGAGAATATTAAGGAAGAAAAGTTGACTTCTCAACTTTTATTTAACACTCAAGAGATAATTTCAGACACAAAGAAATTCGCCGCACTTAGCGTGGAGGAAGCAAGGCATAGTGAGGAGACCGCAGTGTTACTTTTGGGAAGTTTTAGTGTGGTATTGGTGCTTATAATCTTTGGAATCATCTTTGTTTTTTGGTTTAGCATTGTGCGTCCGATTATTAAATTTCGTGAGGGGACGGAAATTATATCTTCGGGAAATTTCAAACATAGGGTTGTTGTGAGTAGTCATGATGAAATAGGCCAGCTTGCAAAATCCTTTAATGACATGGCGGGGCGGTTGCAGGGATCGTACGCGGGTTTAGAAGAGAAAGTGCATGCAAGAACCGAGGCATTGGCTCAAGCGCAGTCGTTAGCGCATATCGGGAGTTGGGAGTGGGAAATCGGAAGTAATAATATGATATGGTCTGATGAGCTTTATCGTGTTTTTGGGGTGACGCGTCAAGAAGTTCCACAGTCATATTATGCATATTTACAGCAAGTGTTCCCGGATGATTTGGAAAAAGTGGAAGTAGCCATACAAAATACTCTCGAGACTCATGAGCCGTTTGAATTTGATCATAGGATTAAACTTCCGGATGGAACCTCCCGATGGGTTCGTGGAAGAGGAGCTGTGATTATGGACGCAAAAGGCGTGCCGGTAAAAATGGAAGGCACGGCTCAGGATATTACAAAAGAAAAGGAGATTGATCGCCAAAAAAACGAATTTATATCCATTGTTTCTCATCAGCTTCGTACCCCTTTGGGGAGTATGCGGTGGAATTTGGAGTTGTTGCAATCAGAGACTCACACATTATCGGAAGAGGCGCAGGGGAGAGTGAATGAGATGTATAAGAGTGATCTTCGCTTGATTCGCCTTGTAGGAGACCTTTTGAACGTGGCACGTATAGAGGGCGGTAGAACGAAAGATGAACCGGAACTTTCTGAAATTTTTGGTATTGTCGAGAGTGCGATCAAAGAAATGGAACCGGAAGCGAATAAAAAATCGGTAGCACTTGCATTTTCTTCCGTGGAAACAGCCATACCTAAGATTATGATTGATCCGAAACGATTTCGAGAGGTTATTCAGAATCTTCTTTCTAATGCGGTGCGATATACATTGCCGAAGGGACGAGTGTCTGTTAGAGTTGATTATTCCGATAATTTGATTAAAATCTCGGTTGCCGACACGGGGATAGGAATTCCGAAGGGAGAACAGTCAAGACTTTTTGTTAAGTTTGCTCGTGCGGAGAATGCGGTGAAAATTGATACCGAAGGTACTGGACTTGGACTTTTTATTGTAAAATCGTATGTAGAAGATTGGGGTGGAAAAGTATGGTTTGAAAGTATTGAGGGGAAAGGAACAACCTTCTATGTATCGTTGCCTATAAAACCAAATGTGGTGAATATTACAAAAGAAACCGAAGACCATGACTAAAAAATTTATCATTGTAGCGGAAGACGATAAGGCGTATATAGGCGTTTATAAGAGTAAACTTACCAGTGAGGGTTATGAGGTGGTGGTTGTCGATCAGGGTGATCTTGTGATACCCGAGCTTCATAAACGCAAGCCCGATCTATTGATTTTGGATCTGATGTTACCGCAGAAAACAGGATTTGAGATTTTAGGAGAGCTAAGAGCTAATAGTAAACTTAAGGGTATTAAAGTGGTGGTTGCATCAAATTTGAGTCAAGACGTAGATAAGGAAAGAGTGAAAAAACTCGGAGCGCTTGATTATTTTATTAAGTCGGAAATTTCTATTTTTGAGCTGGTGGATAAGATAAAAAAAGCACTTGAGTGTTAGTTACTATATTAATAAGATATTAACTGATACTATATTAAGAATGAAAATAAATAAAATTATTGTACTAGTAGTAGGAATTGTAGTGGTGACGGTTGTCGCGAGTATGGCATTGTCACCGCTACAGAATATGCGAGAGAATGATGCGTATGTTTCACCTTCAACATTTCCAGTTGCAACGTCTTCAGTCGTCGAATCAATAGCGGTACCCTTGGATACGATATCGGATGTAAGTATGCATACTTCACAAGAGTTTTTTGTTGTCTATGATGCAAATGGATTTTTGCCAAAAACTATTACCGTGAAGAAGGGTGATACGGTTGTGTTTCAGAATAGAACCGGCACGCGTGTCTCAGTTGCCTCCGACGACCATCCTACTCACTTGCGTTATCCTGATTTTGATCAGTATAGAACTGACCAAAAAGGACTAGACGTGTTTCGATTTGTTTTTACGAAAGTGGGAACATGGGGATATCATGATCATCTGAATGCAAACATGGTTGGTATGGTTATTGTTACAGAATAGAGTATGACATCGATTCTTCTCCGTGTTGCACTCTCATTCTCTTTTCTCTACCCTGCCTATGGGTTTTGGAAAAACCCCGTTGATTGGATAGGGTATATCCCTTCCTTTATGAGAAATTTTGGATTATCCGAGGAGGTGCTTTTGATTGTTTTTGCTTTTTTTCATGTTGTACTTGCACTTTGGCTTCTATCGGGTTGGCATACTATGTACGCGGCGAGTGTTGCCGTTGTTTTTCTCGTGAGCGTGGTGGTATTCAATCTTAATCAGTTTAATATTCTTTTTCGTGACATTTCACTCGCACTCACTGCACTCGCATTGGTATTTCATAGGGAGAATTTTTCCTATTCGCATAATAGGAATGAGGAGATATAATAACAACAATGAATTCACAACAATTTCTTAAAAATGGAGGATTCTTTTTAATATTATTTGCGTTGCTTGGATTTTTTGGAGTACTTGGTCCTTCATCCGACGCGAGTGTTTTTGGTTCGGCATGGTGGTTTGATATCACGGAAAATTGGGGGCATCTTATTGTGGGAATTTTAGCGCTTGTGTTCGCATATTTTGGAGATGCAAAAATACAACAACCTGCGGTAATCGTGGTGGGGGTTATCAGTATATTGCTTGGGTTCTACAGTATATTTACTCCGAGTCTTCTTGGTGCGAACTTCCAAAACCCTCCCGATAGCATTTTCCATCTCATAGTGGGTATTTGGGCACTTATTTCCACGCGAGGAGGAGGGGAATAACCCGTTGCTTCTCAGTATATGATTTGATAGAGTGGTAGCGCATGAGTCGTTTTTTTGCCACCTTAGCTCAGCTGGTAGAGCAACACTTTTGTAAAGTGAAGGTCCCCGGTTCGAATCCGGGAGGTGGCTCCAGTTTTGTAGAAAAAGATACGGAAGACCCAAAGCATGGGATTTCTTCCCTTGAACTCCTCCTCCCCCGCGCCACCCGAACAAATAGGGAAAAATCAAGGTATGGAGTTTTGACTGCACGTGTGAGTAATAGTAAGCTTAAGCGTGCGATTGATAATATGTTGCCGATGTAGCTCAGCTGGCAGAGCAACTCCATGGTAGACGAATCCTGCCCATCCCGACGGTAACGTCCGGATGAATCCTGAATTACGGTTAAAGGCCCGCACGGGGTTCAGACCGTAGCGCTTCTTGCGCTCGAACGACTGACAAGGGTTTCCTCGTGTTATCGAGGAGAAAGATACAGTCTAATCCTTCCGCATATGTGTATATCGAAAAGGGAAGGTAGTAATGAAGGAGTAGGTCGCCGGTTCAAATCCGGCCATCGGCTCAGGTGTGTGAAATAGAGATGTTTTTGCGTATCTCTTGAAATTAGGAAATAAATGGAGTATCCTTTATTTGTTTAAACAAATTCAATGGCGGGAAAAAAATCAAAACATTCGGAGAATCTCATAGGGCTTCGCTGTACTACGTGCAAGCGGAGGAATTACTATACCAGCAAAAACAAGAAGAAAGTTGAAAGAAAGATTGATCTTAAAAAGTTTTGCGAGTGGTGCAGAAAGCACACTGGTCATAAAGAGGTTAAAAAATAGCGAGAGAGATGGTTTTTACCCGTATCAGGCGGGTTATTGAGAGTATTTTATATTGGTTGTAGTATACCTATGGCGCATGATGTTATCTGCGTTGTTTTAAGTGGGGGCATCGTTCAGTGGTAGGACAGCGGTCTCCAAAACCGCCAACCTGGGTTCGATTCCTAGTGCCCCCGCCTTCGCCCGCCATAGCTTTAGCGACGGCGGGATTCGCTAAGCTATGTCGGGCTTCGGCGGGCAAGCCCGCTATAATGAGGTATTATATTTTCATGCATTTCGTATATATTCTGAAATGTGCCGACACTTTCAATTATGTGGGTTGCACTAACAACATCGAAGACAGATTAGAGCGTCACAGTAAAGGACAAGTTGAGGCAACTAAGAGTAGGCTTCCAATTGAATTGGTTTCCTACGTTGCTTTCGAAAATAAATACAAAGCTTACGAATTTGAAAAATATCTCAAGTCCGGTTCGGGTCGAGCATTTATCAAAAAACACCTTGCGTGAGATTCCCTTTATTTCGCCGAAGCTCAAAAAGCAAAGGCGAAGTTGAACCGTTAGGTTTACTACCCCCGCCTTCGCCCGCCATAGCTTTAGCGGCGGCGGGATTCGCTAAGCTATGTCGGGCTTCGGCATGGTAATACCCGCCGTAATTTTAGCGGTGGTGGGAGTCGAAAGTGTATAATCTGCAATATCATATGTCCTGGGACGAATTCGACAAAGAAATGCGCGCGCTTGCGCAAAAGATTGAATATATACCCGACATAATTGTGGGTGTGGTGCGGGGCGGGCTTGTGCCTGCGCGGCTTCTTTCGACGCTTCTTAAAGTGCCGAAGATGAGATGTGTTACATTGGAAAGAGCGGGGGAGAGAAAAATTTTAGACGAGTTACAGGGGGATTTTACCGGAAAAAAAGTGCTGGTGGTAGAGGATATGATAGAAACGGGCAAAGGTCTGGTCGCCGCAAGGAAATACCTGGAATCCAAAGGGGCATCCGTCAAAACCGCGTGCTTGTATACCATGCCGATTTCAGAAACAACCCCCGATTATTTTTTGAGAGAAGTAAGTGAAGTAATTAAATTTCCTTGGGATTGACGTATTATTCAATGAATTTTTGGGATACATTTTATACACAGCCTTTGGATAAAATTCCTTGGCAGAATACACAGGCGGACTGGTTTAAGAATTTGATTGATAGCGGTGAAGTGCGAGGGGACTCGGCATTGGATTTAGGGTGTGGTACCGGTAAAAAATCTGTGTATTTAGCGCACCACGAGTTTAAAAGAGTCATTGGTATAGATATCGCCGAGAAGGCGGTGGAATTTGCACGACAGAATGCGGTTCAGGAAAATGTTTCGAATAACTGCACGTTTTTTGCCGAAGATGCCATTGAGTGGATGTTGTCAAATAAAGAATCATGTGACCTTGTTTTGGACTGGGCATATTTGCATTGCATTGACCCTGAACGTCGAAATGTATATGTAGAAGGAATAGAGAATGTGAGCCATGTTGGTTCGTTCTATCTTATCCGGGCTTTCATTTCTCACACGAGTAGCCGTTACTTTGAGGAAGAAATGAACGGTGTGGTACATAAGATATACTTTCTTGACGAGGCGAGTATTGTGGCATTGCTTCCGAATTTCGAGATTGTAAAGAGAAATACCAGTATCCCGCGTACAAAACCGGAATTCTATTTTACCGAGTTGTTGATGAAAAAAATGAAATAAAAAATAATGCGCACCATACATCGAGATATTGTTGGGGCGCTCATCTTTTCACGTGACGGAAAGTTATTACAAGCGCTCAAAAATCCCAAGGGTGGAGGAGTGTACTCCATGGATTGTTGGCATATTCCGGGCGGTGGTGTTGAAGAAGGTGAGAGTAGAGAGGCGGCGGTGGCGCGAGAAGTTTTCGAAGAAACGGGCATTGATGTTTCTCATTATGCAATTGAGTTTGTGAGCGATACGGGGGAAGGAGAGAGCGAAAAAACGCTGAAATCCACCGGCGAGCGCGTGCTTTGTAAGATGAAATTTTATGACTACAAGGTTGTGATAGACGACAAAGATGCTTCTCAAATTGAAGTACGGCTTTGCGACGAGTTCGTAACATATCAATGGTCGGAGGTATCAGCACTAAAGAATCTTAAACTCACTCCGCCGTCAGTCGAACTTTTTAAGAAACTCGGGTATATTGAATAGATGGATTCACTCGCTCCGCGCCCCGGACTTCCCGCACATGCAAAGCGGGTGTTTAAGGGCGAGATTTTTGAAGTGTGGCAATGGGAGCAAAAAATGTTTGATGGAACCACAAATACATTTGAAAGAATCTGGCGGTATTCCACGGTGGAGATTTTTGCGACAGTGGGGGATAAAATCATTCTTGAAGATCAGGACCAGCCGGATAGGAAGGGGAGTGTTACCGTTCCAAGCGGGAGAATGGATCAAGGCGAGGATGACCCTCTTGTGGAAGCGAAACGGGAGTTGTTGGAAGAAACCGGATATACTTCTGACGATTGGACTCTTTTTATGACCCTTGGCAGGGATAGTAAGGTGATTCACGAAATTCACCACTTTATCGCGCGGAATTGTATAAAAACCTCGGAACAACAGCTTGATTCGGGAGAAAAAATTGCCACGCGCCTTATTTCATTCGACGAGTTTCTCGAATTGGTTGACGAGCCTCGCTTCTGGATGTCCGCCGAGTTCAAGAATTATATGCTTCGCGCAAGGTTCGACCCGGAGAAAAAAGAAGAGTTTAGGAAAGCGCTGTTTCCGTAAGGGATTGTAAGCGGATGCATCTACTCAATATGACAAATTCTAAAGGAATGCACGAATTAGGAAAGGTGATAATTGCCTGTGAGACCTATATCACTAATGGGGGAAAGGTGTTGATGCATAAGCGCGCCGAAAACAAGAAAAATTTCCCGGGATTCTGGATTGGTCCCGGCGGGCATGTTGATGAGGAAGAGGATGTGCTTGGCGCCGCAATTCGTGAAGTGAAGGAGGAGGTGGGTATTGCGCTTGACCCCCATAATATAAAGTTGAAAGTCATTGCATTTCACCATCACATTGATAGAAATGAAGTTTGGGTTGAATATGTGTTTCGAGCAACTATACCCAAAGAGATAGCGCCGAAGGATTCAGAGGAGGGCGTGTCCCAATGGATCGCCATTGCGGAAGTGTTGCGCATGGATAATATTTTTCCTCCGGCAAAATATCATCTCGACCACATCTTGAATGATAAACCCGGGATTTTGTACAATTCCAGCCAATGGAAAGGCGCGCAATTGTATAAAATATGCAGTGAGCGGATAGGAAATATATGAACCAAAAAGATACCTATTTCGTTGCGGTAAAAGTATTCCTTGAGCGTGAGGAAAAACTTTTGATTTTGAAAGATAAATTCGGCCCCGCAGTTGCGGGGTGGGACCTTCCCGGCGGGAGAATTAAGACGGATGAATTTGAAACGCCGCTCGAAGACATCGTGCGCCGGAAAATACGAGAAGAATTGGGTGAGGGGGTTATATACGATATTGGGAAACCGACGGTGTTCATGCGCCACGAGCGGGTGGAGGCAACTCCGGAAAAGCCAACGGTGCGGATATTCGCAATCGGGTATCCGGCAGTCTGGAAGAGTGGTGAGGCGCGCCTTTCGCCCGCGCACACCGAGATGCAATGGGTGGATATGAAAACCTTTAAGCCGGAAGAGTATTTCTCCGGCGGGTGGCTGAAGGGGGTGAGGGAATATATTACGTTGAGGAAGGGTTAGATAGGGGTTGACGGGTTTTTTGTAGGTGCTATACTTGTCATATCCAAAGACAGTAGGCGGCTCGGAGAAAAAGAGCATAAGACCTGCCGAGGAAAATCCCTTGTAAAACCGTCTTTGTGACGCGTTTTCTTTTTTCATTACCATGAAAACAAAAGCACAAAAAACAACCGAACTCGAAAAAGGACGTAAGCTTTTTGAAGAAAGCGAGGCGCTTATTTTTGCTGATTTCTCACATGTTTCCACCGAAAATTTAAAGAAATTGCGCAAAGTGGTGCGCGAAGCGGGATCGGAGCTTTTGGTAATTAAAAAGCGACTTTTAAATGTGCTTTTTAAAGAGAAGGGAGTTACCTATGACGCAAAACAGTTTAGCGGTTCGGTGGGCACGATTTTTTCGAAAAAAAACATAGAGGGAGTCAGCGGTCCCATATATAATTTTTTTTCCGGGCTTGAGGTGCCGGAAGGTGGTATAAAAGGTATGTGGGCAAAACACATTTTGGGAGCGTATGACGCAAAGGGGAGGGCGGCAATTGATGCCGAGCAGATAATTTTTATCGGCAGGCTTCCTTCTCGAGAGATTCTTTTGGCGCAGCTTTTAGGGACGCTTGCTGCGCCGCTTCGTTCATTTATGTACTTGCTCCAGCAAAAATCCGCGAAGCAAGAATAATGGAAAGGTCGTCAATATACACGATGTCAATATGCGAATTGTACTAATAATGCAAATGGGGATTCTCATTCGCATCACTGGTACCTGTTAGTATATTTGCATCAATACTTTCATGGAAAAGTTTAACGATTTAATCACAAAAATTGAAGCTCTCTCTGTAGTAGAGCTTGCAGAATTAGTAAAAGCACTTGAAGAGAAATTTGGCATTTCTGCGGCTGCGCCGGTTGCGGCAGGAGGTGGTGCAGGGGCTGTTGCTGAGGAAGAAAAAACAAGTTTTAATGTGATCCTTAAAGAGTCAGGAGCGACAAAGATCAATGTTATTAAAGTTATTCGCGAGGTAACCAGCTTGGGGCTTAAGGAGGCAAAGGACTTGGTTGATGGCGCGCCGAAGACGGTGAAGGAAGGATTGAAGAAGGAAGAAGCGGAAGAAGTAAAGAAGAAGCTTGAAGCGGCAGGAGCGAAGGCAGTGATAGAATAATAAGTAGCATGCAGAACGTAGTAGGGGAGTACAAGAAGGCGATCTCGCTTGAGCGGGACGCCTTTTTGCTTTACTATTTTCAATTGTAGGCATATTTAGTTTTTCACCGCTCATACGCGGGATCCCACGCCGCCGATGGTAGATGGTCGTCCATCTTTGTCGAATGCACTCTTAGCTCAGTGGTAGAGCGTCCCGTTCACATCGGGAAGGTCGCAGGTTCGATCCCTGCAGAGTGCACCAAGCAGAAAAACATCGGCTCGAACCATATTTTAATTTTTTGGGAAGAAATTTTTTATGGAGACAAATAATCAGCCTACAAAAAGAGCATACGCGATTTACCACGTCGGTCTGAAAGTTCTCGTTAAAAAAGGAGACGAATTTTGTTTTTGACGGACGCCGTTGGCAAACATTTTGATTTGCCAGGTGGGAGTGCAAAATTTTTTCGACCCAAATTCGCTTTTCTCTGCTTGGTGGTGAATCAAGCGAAAGTGCGATAAAATAGGATTAAGCCAATAAACAAATTAATTCAATAAATCCGAAAAGCGAACTTCGCATACTCGGATACGTTAGGCGACATTGTGTCCTGTCTAACCTTTTACTAAAATAATTGACACACTATGGAAAACATTACATTGCCACCGGAGCTATCGTCTTCCGTTAGCTCAGAAAGCAAAGACTTTGCCGTTAAAGCCGGTCGTACTCAACCGTTAAAAAAATCAATTTCTTCAATTCTTTTTGGAACTGTCTGGACCGCATTTACAAGTATATTTGTATTTGTCTTTTTGGGCCCGATATTTCAAGGCAAGGAAGTCCATTTTGAATCAAATGGAGTGCCTACTGTTGCTGGTCCTGACAATCTAGGTCCTATTGTAATACCCGCAATAATTATTGGAATTTTTGTATTAGTTGGAATTGGCATATTGTCTTGGGGGCTTTACTCATTATTCAAAAAAGGAGGCTATTTTGTCGGCACTCCAACAAGATTGGTGCATTTCCAAAATGGGAATATCAGATCTATTGATTGGGAGCAATTTTCCGGAGATATTGAAGTTAATGGAAATGCCCAAAAAGGCAACGTTTCACTCCAAATGAGAACTGGCAGAATGGCAAGTAGAAAAAATGGTCCAGACAGATATGTCCCCGATGTTATTTATATTTCGGAAATTCCAAATGTATTTGAGGTGGAACAAATTTGTAGAAAAAGAATTAAAGAAAATGATCCTACGCCAACGACAACAGGACACAACATCGCCTAATACGCAGTATGCGACTACGTTTTGCTCCGTACCTCCGCAAGCCTCCACCCATATTTGCCAGTGGCAAGCTCCCGCTGGTCGCAAGTTTTACCACGGGCAAACATCGCATATTCCGGAACGTTGTACGAAATAATAAAAATCCCACATGCCATCAGCGCTTGAGATAGCAAAACGATACTTTGACCTTTCGAATGAAAGTAATTTTGAAGGAATTCAGGATTTATTTACTGAATCAACGACATATAGTTCAGCCACAACGGGAGTCTACCTCGGTCGTACCGACATCATGGAAATGCAGCGTAAATTCCACGCGCAGTTTGAATCCGTACAGTGGAAGGTAAACTCAGTCGAGGAAATAAAGCCGGGTATTGTCCTGTTCGATTTCGAATTCAATGGAAAAAAACGTAGTGGACAGACTGTTAAAACTGTTGGCGTGGAGTACGTCATTGTGTACAAGGGTAAAATTCAACACATTGAAATTAGAAACAGCGACGGCAGGCCGAGGTAGACTCCGTCCAATGACTGGAGGCGGGATTTTATTACTTCGCACAACACCGGATATCCGAAATTTATCTTCGCAAACCCTTGAGTATGCGGTTCAGGAATTTTTCACATTTATAATTTAAGGTAAGAAAATTTTTTCTCCCAAATTTTTGTTCCGCTATCGTTGCACAAAAACTTCAAAACAAAAGCTTATCAAAAATACTGCACAAACTATAATTTTATATCGAGAAGAATCCCAAGGTGATCCGAAAGTTTTTCTCCATGACCAAACACATACCGCCACGTTGCCGTGGCGGTGGGGGGGATTCCGCGTCCCAATATATAATCTACTTTAAAATTACTGATAATCGGTGAAAAGAGTATAGGAAAACGATAATGATTTCCGCGCACTGAAGGAACAGTCCCCGGGGTAAGATCCGTGCTTTTTGTCGCTTTAAGAAAACTTCGCAAGAGAGAGCTTTCGGGAGGAACATTTAAATCCCCGACAATAAATGCGGGGATGTGGCGAGGTACTTTTCGCACCGCGGTGGACATTTCATAGAGCTGGATTCTTTGAATCCGTGCAATACGATGAATAGGGTGGTAGTCACCGGCATAATTGCAGGTGAGGTGTGTATGAAAAATGCGAAATGGACGAGGGGTATCAAACGAAATTTCCATCCATCCCTTTTCAACAAGCTTATCGGCAAGTGTAATGCTTGACCATCGTCCCACATCGGAAAACTCGTTGAATGTCGCGTTGCTCATTGGAAATTTTGAAAATATGCATAATCCCGCACCTGTGCCGAATATGCCGTTTCTTGGAATATATCGATGGCGCCACTGTTGCAGTGCAGTACTGAATATACGTTTGTGCCATGGTAAAAATATTTCCTGAAGACATACAATGTCGGGATTAAGAGACTGGATATGATGCACGATAAGACGCATTCGTTCGGAAGCGCGAGGTGCTACCAACGGAACGCCGAAGCAATTCAAAGTGAGAAGAGTCATGATATGACTAATGATTCATCGCTGATAACCTAAACCAATGCAATTATTACTATGGATATATCATAACAAATTGCCATGTGTCATGGGCTTGCATGTGGGGCTTGCGTTGCATCTATAATGAGGGGTACCATAAGACAAAAGGTCTTAAATAAACTAGAATTTTTACTATGAACAGTTCGGCAAGAATAGTGTTGGGGTTGGTTATTATTGTAGCGGTGGTGGCGGGAGTATTCGCGTTTCTTCAGGCGCCTCAGACTGCACATGGTCCCACGGAATCACCTGCGGGAAATGTATCGCCGATTACCATTGGATTTATTGCTCCGCTTACGGGGGATGGAGCAGCTTTGGGACAAAATGAGAAAGTGGCAGTGGAGCTTGCAGTCAGTGAAGTGAACATGGCGGGAGGTATTGGAGGTAGGCCACTCAATGTGATTTATGAGGATGGGCAATGTACGGGGAAAGTCGCGTCAAATGCGGCGAATAAGCTGATAAATGTGGATAACGTACCGGTGATATTGGGTGGGCTTTGTTCGGGTGAGACAATGTCGTTTGCTGCAGCAGCGGAACAGGCAAAACGCGTAGTGTTGTCTCCTTGTTCATCGGCGCCCGCTATTACAGATGCGGGGGATTATATTTTTCGGGATTATCCATCAGATCTTTTCCAAGGGGCGTTTGGGGCAAAGTATGTGTACGAACAACTTGGGAAACGGAAAGCTGCAATTGTATATGTGAAGAGCGATTATGGTGTTGGGCTTGATAAAGTGTTTCGGGAAGAGTTCACAAATCTTGGAGGTACGATTGTTGCGGATGAGGGATATGATCAAGCGGCGCGCGATCTTCGTACGCAACTCACAAAAGTGAAAGCGTCGAATCCCGATATTGTATATTTTGTGGGATATACCGAAGGATCCACCGTGGGTTTAAAGCAGGCTGCAGATCTTAATCTTGGGGTATCGATGTTTGGTGCGGACGGATGGGGTGATCCAAAATTATGGACAGATGTAGGTGTAGCGGGAGAAGGGGCAATGTATACGACGGTGTCTGCGCCTCTTTCCGATGATTTCAAAGCAAAGATGAAGGAAAAAACAGGAAGCGAAGAAGTGCTTACTTGCAGTCCCGGTGCATATGATGGTATTAAGATTCTTGCGCAGGTGATGTCAAAAGTAGGAACTGATCCGACAGCGATTAAGGATGAACTCTATAAAGTGGAGTATATAGGAGGAGTGTCTGCGGCGCGCGTGGCGTTTGATGAGAATGGCGATCCTGCAGAGGCAAGTTTTGCGGTTAAAGTGGTAAAAGATGGTAAAGCAGTGATTCGATAATTTTTAGCTTCTTGCATAGAGCGAGCAAAAACTCCGAGTATGGAGTTTTTGCTTTTTCTAGGCAGAAGTCGCTACAATACTCTCGAGTGTGAGAAATGTATATTTGCAATCATTTTATGGAAATCTTTGCACAACTTGTAGCCAACAGCGTTATCGCAGGGGCGACATATACCATCCTCACGTTGGGTTTTAACCTTATCTACGGCGCGACGAGATTTACGAATATGGCGTATGGCGTAGTAGCTGCTACGGGAGGCTACGCCTTCTTTTTTCTTACGCGTACCGTAGGATTGCCAATGATTCCCAGTATCATTGCGGGTGCTTTGTTTTCGGGTGTAGTGGGGGTACTTACTGATCGATTGATATTTTCTCCTTTACGGAAGAAGAATGTGAGACCTTCGGTACATGTAATTGCTTCGCTTGGCGCGTTTGTGGCTATTCAAGCTCTTCTCTCGATTTTTTTTGGTGCGGAATTTTGGACATTGCTTCCTTCGGGTACGGTCCGTGTATTTGATGTAGCGGGAGCTTCCGTAACTGAAGTGCAATGGTGGATTATGGGCATTGCCGCGGCAGTGAGCGGATTATTGTTTGTAGTTCTCCGTTTTACACTTTTCGGAAAAGTAGTACGAGCACTCTCTGATGATGAAGAAGTAGGGAAAATGCTTGGTATTAATACCGACCGAACAATCGGCATAGTTTTTTTTATTGGTTCCATGATTGCGGGACTTGGAGGAATTCTTGTGGGGTTTGATACGGGTATTCAGCCGACAATGGGACTTTTCATTCTTATTGAAGCGGCAGTCCCTTCTATTATTGGAGGTATCGGTAATCTTGCAGGTGGTGTGATTGCGGCATTTCTGTTTGGGTTTGTTGAGAATTTCGGTATTTGGTTTATTGCAAGTCAATGGAAAGCCGCGATTGCATTTGGATTGCTTACGCTGTTCCTTATTTTTAAACCGGAGGGGATAATGGGAAAAAAATGAATTATATTCTTCATCTCGGTACTTTTTTTGGGATTTACGCAATACTGGGGATCAGTTTAAATCTACTTGTTGGAGGTACGGGACTTATTTGGATTGCGCATGCGGCGATTTTTGGTCTTGGCGCGTATGTGCTTGCACTTCTTATGACAAAGGTTGCTTTGAACTTTTTCCTCGCGGCGTTTTTAGGAATGTGTATCGCGGGAATAGTGGGGTGTATCGCGGCGTGGGTGTTTGCTCGGCTTAGCGGAGACTATTACATGCTTGCAAGTGTGGCGTTTAACTACATCATAGTGAGTGTGTTTATAAACTGGGAGAGTCTCACGAACGGTCCTCTTGGAATTTCAGGTATTTCAAGACCTTCTCTTTTTGGAATTTCTTTTGCGGGTAATGAATCCTTTTTTGCATTAACGTTTCTTTTTCTTGGGCTTGTATATGTTTCTGCGCGGTTGATTATGCATTCATCGTTTGGAAGGGTTATAAAAGCAATTCGCGAAGATGAAGAAGCAATACGTGTATTCGGATATCACACTCTCTTGTATAAGATTATGATTTCCGGGATCGCCGCAGCGATGGCGGCGCTTGCCGGAGCTCTTTTTGCTTCATATATTGCATTTATAGACCCTTCTAATTTCCATGTTATGGAATCGATATTTATTTTAGGAATAGTGGTTGTGGGTGGGTTTGCGAGTATCCGCGGCTCATTGCTGGGAGCTTTAATACTTGTGCTTTTGCCGGAAGTTCTTCGCTTTGCAGGGTTTCCACAAGATATTTCCGCACACATGCAACAACTTGTGTATGGAATAGTGTTGATATTGTTTATGCTCTATCGTCCGCAAGGGTTAATAGGGGAATATAAGTTTTAATAATTGATGACCATGACACACAATAAAGATATGACAATACTTGAGATTAAAAATTTGCAAAAGCACTTCGGGGGTGTGTATGCGGTAGATGGACTTTCCTTGAAAATTGAGAAGGGGAGGATTACTGCACTTGTGGGCCCGAACGGATCGGGGAAAAGTACGCTTATCAATGTACTTACGGGATTACTTCCCATTGACGGTGGTGTGGTTGCGGTGCGCGGTGCAGAGCTTCAATATATTGTGTCACAGAAAATTCCCGACTATGGTATTACGAGGACGTTCCAAAATGTACGGCTTTTTGAGCAGATGCCGGTGCTCGACAATATTCTTCTTATACTTACCGAACGGAATGTATTTGGGGCGTTGTTTGAGCGGCACGGGGAATCTCACCTCAAAAAAGCAGAGGAGGTATTGAGGCTTGTGGGGCTATGGGAAAAACGGAGTGAACTTGCGATAAATCTTTCCTATGGACAGCGCAAACTTCTTGAAATAGGGAGGGCGTATGCAATGAATTCAGATATTTATCTTTTTGATGAACCATTTTCGGGGCTCTTTCCTGCGATGGTAAAAACCGTAGAAGAGGTATTCCATGCTTTGAAAGCTTCGGGGAAAACAATCATTCTTGTAGAGCACGACATGGGATTAATTCGCCGACTTACGGATTATGTGTTTGTATTGGATTCAGGAAAACTGCTTGCGGAAGGAATTCCTGACGAAGTGCTTGGGAGAAAAGAAGTAGTAGAGGCATATTTAGGAGAATAACGCGCTATAAAATATGAATCATGCGTAATTCTTAATTCGTTATTCATAATCCAAACACATGAAAGATATTTTACTTGAAGTTGAAGATATCCATGTTCACTATGGTGGCGTGAAAGCGCTTGATGGTGCGAGTATTATGATTGACGAGGGAGAGGTGATAGCGCTTATGGGGCCGAACGGGGCGGGAAAGTCCACTATCCTCAAGGCGATATTCGGACTTGCGCCGATTGAGAAGGGAGAAGTGCGTTGGCACGGCGCACCAATCAGGCCGGTGCCACATGAGATTGTGGCTCGCGGAATTTCTTTCGTGCCACAAGGAAGACGGGTATTTTCCGGATTAAGCGTTGAAGAAAACTTGGAAGTGGGAGGATTTCTTGTGAGGGATAAAAAAGAGCGTGCAAGGCGCATTGCGGAAGTAATGGATTTTTTTCCTGTGTTGAAGCATAAACGAAAACATGGCGCAGGGATGCTCTCCGGCGGCGAACAACAAATGCTCGCGATTGCTCGCGGGATGATTACCGACCCAAAAGTACTTTTGCTTGATGAGCCTTCTCTCGGACTTGCCCCGAAAATCGTAAAAGAAGTATTCGCAAAGATTAAAGAAATCAGCGAGCGGCACAAAACGGCAATTGTGATTGTGGAACATAATCTCGTTTCACTTCTTTCAATTGCGAGTCGCGCGTATGTGCTCGATAAAGGAAAAGTGGTGGCGGAAGGTGACTCAAAGAAAATAGTGGAAAGCGGGATACTAGAAAGGGTTTTTTTGGGTGGGGTTTGAGTATTTTTATATGCTTGTGGATAGCTTAAATATTTTCCTTTAAGAAGCCTTTAAAAATAAGGCTTCTTTTTGTTTTGTGGTGCTATTTTCGGTATTTTGACAATATAGAGAAGTGGCATAGAATTGAATGAAAGTGGGGGAAAGTGGATAATCTTGTGGATAACTGCCCATTTTAAGACCTTTCTGGGGATAACATTTGTTTCTCAATACTTATTTTTCAATGCTTCTTGGCGAATATAACCACACGTTAGATGTAAAAGGTCGAGTGGCAATACCCTCTAAATTCAAGGACGCGCTTGGAACGGGAGCCATTATCACGCGTGGGTTAGATAATTGTTTGTTTTTGTTTGCGGCGAAAGAATGGGATGTGCTGGCGCAGAAGCTTGTGGCGCTTCCATTGGCGCAGGCGAACTCGCGTGCATTTGTTCGTTTGATGCTTGCCGGTGCGATGGATGCCTCATTTGATGGTCAGGGAAGAATTTTGATTCCCGATTATCTTCGAAAATATGCTGACCTTTCGAAGGATGTTACGTTCGCGGGGTTGTACAGCAGAGCGGAAATTTGGGACAGCGCTCGTTGGGTGGAATATAAACGCAAAACCGAAGGTGCATCGGAAGAAATTGCGGAAAAGTTGGGAGAGTTGGGCATTTGAAATGTAAAACTCAAAAATCTAATCAAATTTTATTTTGATATTTACATTTTGAACTTTCTCCATGCATATTCCTGTTCTTTTAGAAGAAATTGTACAAATTCTTAAATGTGAGCCCGGAGACTTTTTCATCGATGGCACGATAAACGGAGGGGGGCATGCGGATGTCGTTCTTCAGAAAATCGGGGTACAGGGGAAGTTACTGGGAATTGACTGGGACGAACAGGTGCTTGCAAAGGGGAGGGCACGGATAGGATCGAACGGTAATGTAATTCTTGTGCACGGGAATTATGCGGATATTCCCAAAATTCTCGAGGATAACAGATTGCCAAAGGCGGACGCATTGCTTCTTGATCTCGGGTTTTCTTCCGAACAAATGAATACATCGGGGAAAGGATTCAGTTTTTCGAGTGATGAACCTCTTGTGATGACGTATGACGCTGACAGTGAATCGGTAGCGGATATCTTACGGCGAATAGACGAGAAAGAGCTTGTCCGTGTAATTCGGGATTACGGAGAAGAGAGATATGCGCCGGAGATTGCACATGCGATTGTGCGTCATGAGAAAAAGTCGCCGATCACTTCTTCTTCCGAGCTTGCAGAAATTATACGTGGTGCGGTGTCTCCCGGATATGAAAGAGGGAGAATACATCCCGCAACGAGGACATTCCAGGCACTCCGTATTTATGCAAATAAAGAACTTGAGAATCTTCAATGTGTGATTCGAGAATTGCCGAATATAGTGCGTGTAGGCGGGCGTGCGGTAATTATTTCCTTCCATTCGCTTGAAGACAGGATAGTGAAGAATATGTTTCGGGACATGGCGAAAGAGGGGAAATTCTCGATTCTCACAAAAAAAGCGTTGGTTGCTTCTCATAAAGAGATTTCACGGAATCCTCGAAGCCGATCGGCAAAAATGAGAGCAGTGGAAATATGCGTAAATGACGAATAAGAAATTACGAATTATGGATAAGCTCATATTTAAATTCTTTTATTCCTAATTCCTAATTTTTAATTCAAAACCATACTATGACTTTTATAAAACCAAACAACAAAAAAAATATATTAAATGTGATGCTGGTATGTATGGTGTGTGTATTAGTGGTGAGCGCAATAGGATTGGTTTTCGTATATAATAGATTTGCAGATATTGATCGTGATCTCCGCGCTTCAAAAGAAGAATTCCAAAAACTTGAAGCAAAGAATGCAAAATTAAGAAGTGATCTCCTTTCTCTTTTTGACAGTGCGCGACTCGCGACGTTTGCAAGTGCATATTCTTTGGTGCGGGAAAAGAATCCCGCGTATATAGAAACTGATACGCAATGGCAATTCGCTTCTGGTTGGTAATTATCGGAGTATTTATTGGCTACCTCGGCCTTTTGGGAAGGTTGTATGATCTTCAGCTTGTACGCGGAGGCCAATTTCTTGCGCGAGCGCAATCTCAATATCGCGCTGCATTGTCGCTCGATGCTCCGCGCGGGCTCATTTACTTTACCGATAAGGATGGTGCACATGTTCCGGTCGCATTAAATGAAGACTATCCTTTAATATTTGCGGTTCCGAAGGTAATTGAGGATGCGGACGAAGCGGCGCATATGCTTGCAAGAGTGGTTAATATTCCCGTTGATGAACTTTTTAAGAAATTTTCTAATAAAGATAGCTTATATGTATTGCTTGATAAACGTGCCGATGCGGAAATGGTCAATGCGATTCAGGCACTTAATCTTGCCGGTGTATATGTCGATTTTGCGCCGGGACGACTGTATCCGAATGGTGCAATGGCGGCGCACGTGCTGGGCTTTGTAAGTCCCGATGATGACGGGCGTGAAGCGCATGGAAGATATGGAGTTGAAAAGCAATATGACGATGTTTTGCGGGGCATTGCGGGTGTTGTAGATGGAAAAAATTTTTCTGAACCGGAAGCGGGAAACAATATAATACTCACGATTGACCCGACTCTTCAGCTTGAAGCGGAAAGAGTTTTGAAAGACATTATTGCTGAATATCGTGCGCCCGGTGGGAGTGTTATAGTGGGAGATCCCAATACCGGAAAAATTCTTGCAATGGGAAGTTATCCTTCGTTTAACCCCAGTACCTACGGATCTTCTCCGCTTTCGAATTTTCCGAATCCTTTACTTGAGATGATATACGAGCCGGGATCGGTGCTTAAAGTGGTTACTATGGCGGGTGCGATAGATGCGGGAAAAATTACTCCCGATACGATATATTTCGATCATGGGAAGATTTCCATGAACGGATATACTATCAAGAATTTTGATTATGATGTGCGCGGTGGACATGGAGAAGTCTCTATGACGTATGTTATAGAGCATTCGCTCAATACTGGTGCGGTGTTCGCGCAACAACAGCTTGGGAATGCTTCCTTCCTTTCGTATCTCCAGCGATTTGGACTTGGGGACAAGACGGGAATTACGCTTCCCGGAGAGGTAAGGGGAAGTTTAAGACCTTTGGAGCAGAGAAGTGTCCGGGATATTGCATTTGCCACTGCGTCGTACGGGCAGGGAATCGCGGTGACTCCGATTGAACTTATTCAGGCGGTTGGTGCGATTGCAAACGGAGGGAAGTTGATGAAGCCGTTTATTGATGCGAATAAAAGTCCGGAAATTGTACGTCGTGTAGTGAGTGAGGATGCCGCAAAACAAGTAACACAAATGATGATTTCGGGTATTGATAGGGCGGGAGTTGCGAAGATAAGCGGATATTCTCTTGCAGGAAAAACGGGAACAGCTTTTGTTCCTGATTTTAAGAATGGAGGTTATACAGAGAACGTAGTCAATACCTATGTGGGATTTGGTCCCGCAAGTAACCCTCGATTTATAATTTTATTGAAATTGAACCAGCCTCCGGATGCGCCTCTTGCCGGATATTCGGTGGTTCCGGCATTTCGGAATCTTGCTCAATTTATTCTTAATTATTATAATATCCCGCCGGACAGGATTTCCGAATAAAGGATATGACTACAGTAGTAATTGATTATCAATGAGAATTTATTTGCGAAATATTTTACGCGGGAGTTTGGCGCTACTTGCACGTCTTACGATATGGCGTTTTAGTCCGGGTGTGGTGGGAGTTACGGGAAGTGTAGGGAAAACATCTGCTAAAATCGCAATCGCTGCCGTGCTTAGAAGTGGAAGGCGTGTGCGTGCGGCGCGAGGAAACCTTAATAATGATTTTGGACTCCCCCTTACTATTCTTGGAGATTGGTCTGAGCGTGATGCGGTATTGGTGAGCAGAGAGGGTTCGAGGGGGCATTTGTTTCGCAAATCGTGGTTTTGGTGCAGGGTATTGTGCGGGAGTGTAGTAAGGCTTATTTTCTATCCAAAAAAGTCTTATCCGGAAATTTTGGTTTTGGAATATGGTGCTGATAAGCCGGGAGATATTAAATATCTCCTTTCTATTGCGCGTCCGAGTGTGGCGGTAATCACCGCGGTGGGAACTATTCCGGTACATGTGGAATTTTATTCCGGGCAGGAAGAAGTCGCTCGTGAAAAGGCGCGGCTTATTGAAGCGCTTCCCGCGGCGGGATTTGCCGTTTTAAACCATGATGACAATACGGTTATGCGTCTTCAGGAGAGAACGCGCGCGCATGTTACAACCTTCGGTTTTGAAAAAGGATCGGAAGTCATTTTGACTCGCTTTGAACATCGCATTATAGACGGTCGTCCCGTAGGAGTATCGTTCAAGATTGAGCATATTAAGAGCTTTGTACCTGTACGAATAGACGGGGTATTTGGTAGGGCGCATGCGTATGCGGCCGGTGCGGCAACGGCGGTTGGTTTGATTTTCGGAATGAACCTTGTTGCCATCTCGGAATCTTTGCAGCACTATGTTTCTGCGCCGGGAAGAATGGATTTGAAAAAATCGGTTCGCGACTCGTATCTTCTTAATGATTCTTATAACGCAAGTCCGCTTTCCATGCGTGCGGCGCTTGCAACGTTACGCGATCTTCCGGGTAAGCGGAAAATTGCGATTCTTGGTGATATGCTTGAGGTAGGAAAATATGCGATTGATGCGCATAGAGAGGTGGGACGATTCGCTGAAAAGTGCGCCGATATTCTTATTACCGTGGGTCCGAGAGGAAAATTTATTGCCGAAGCGGCAATGCGTGCGGGGATGCATCGTGATAAGGTGATGAGCTTTGATGAAGCGGAGGAGGTTATTCCTATGATCGACGAAGAGCTTCGCACGGGGGATTTGGTTTTAGTGAAGGGGTCGCATGCAATGCTTCTTGACCAGATTGCTAAGGCGATTGATGTTGAAAATGACATTCCCACCGCTATTCCTGCGTGATAATGGTTGCGCTAATATAGGGCGAAAAATGTCGATTTTAAGATGTATTTGTCGGTCTCTCGTTTGTTTCGTGTCGAAATTACGCTATTATTACTTTTGTTTGAATAGGCCCCATCGTCTAGTGGCCTAGGACACTGCGTTCTCAGCGCAGGAACAGGGGTTCGATTCCCCTTGGGGCTACACATATGTTGAAATATCTCATAGCTTTTGGAGGTGTCGTTGCGGTTATCATCCTTGTAATAAATACTCAGGTTCCGTTTTCGAGTGTTGTGAATGAACCTAGTGTAGTGGTGGCGACAAGCACTGTTGTTCTCACACCTGAAACGACAAGTACTGAAAAAGTTATTGTGATTCCCGCACCTCACCTTTCTTCATCGACATTAAAAAAAGACAATGTTGTTTCTCCTGTAGTTTTACCACCACAGGAACCTCCGATATCTTCTGTAGTGTCTCCGGTCGTTGCGGTACCCGTAATTTCTTCTCCTCCTATTACGACTGCAACAAGTTCATTTGAAATTATTGCAACGTCTTCCATTCCGGCAATACTGGAAGATGAGGAGAGGGAATTATCCGCAAAAACGATTGTAGGGTTGCTTTGCGTATATACATTTACCAATTCTTCCCTCGCGCAACTCTATGGAGAAGGGAATGAGGTGATATATGCAAAAGGAAGTGGCGTTATAGTAAATCCGGAAGGATATGTTATCACGGCGCGACATGTAGTGGATCCTGCGTGGTATTTATGGGCATATGGGGCGGATTCTGCGGAGGAAACGGAGTTGTACCAAAGCATGAAGTTTTCTCATTGTGAAGTGGGTACACCGACTGTGAGCGAATTGCCTACGGTAGACGATATTCGTGTATTCAATCCTCAACTAGAACTTCCCCATCCGTTTCCGTATCTTGCGGAGTTGTATTTTGTCCCGCCGCGCGGGGAAATGAGTGATCGTGAATATAAAAATATAGACTTCGCGATTTTAAAAATAAACAAACCGCGCAAGGATTGCGAAGTATTTAATCTCTGCACACTTCCCGAGAAATTTCCATACAGCCCTGTTCTTTATAAAAAGCTTCCTCCGCTTCAATCCGAAGTGTTGAATTTCGGTTACCCGGTGGAATTGATAAACAGCTCCGGTGGCGCATTTACTAACTTTTTTCTGAAAGGAGCAGTGGGGATTCTTGATGGAATAGTGGAAGGGGATAAAGCGTTTATTAGTACGCCGATTTATATTCGATGGCGTGCGGATGATGTGTTGCCGGGACGGTCTGGGTCCCCGATATTTCTTGATGGATATGTGATAGGAATCGAATATGCGGGACTTACCGCGAATGTTACCGAAAATTTTGGAGTGAGTGTGATAGGTATACAGCGTGTGTTGGAATTGAGCGGTCTTGGAAATTTACTTTCAACGGAGTAGGACTCGGTATGCTAAAATCCTTGTATGGAGGCGAAAAAACTTATTGTCGGCAATTGGAAAATGAATCCCGCTACTTTGAAGGAGGCGGAGGAACTTGCGAGAAGGACTGATGCGGATTCTAAGAGGTTGAAAAACGTCGAAGTGGTGGTTGCACCTCCATTTCCTTTTTTGACGGATGTTCGTCGTATGGCAAAAAATATAAAGCTTGCGGCGCAGGATGTTTCATGGGAGGAGCAGGGGGCGTTTACGGGAGAAGTTTCTCCCACAATGCTTTTAAATCTGAACGTGGAATACGTCATTGTGGGACATTCGGAACGCCGTGCTATGGGAGAAGGCGACGAGGTAATAAATAAAAAATGCAGTGCCGCGCGTAGGCACGGACTCAATGTGATTCTTTGCGTAGGAGAATCCATTGATATTCGGAGAAAGGGATTTGGTGCGGCAAAAAAATTTGTAGAGAAGCAAATCCTTGAAGGATTAAAGGGAATTGAAAAAGGGAAAGACGGAAACGAAGGAGAGGTTGTTATTGCGTATGAGCCACTTTGGGCAGTGGGAACCGGAACCGCAGATTCTCCTGATGATGCGGTAATAATGATTTGTTTCATAAAATCAATTCTCGATTCAATACTCCGCACTTCCCATTCCCGTGTTTTATATGGTGGTTCTGTTACTCCCGAAAATGCGCGGGGGTTTTTAGAAAATGGAGAAATCGATGGTGCGCTTATAGGCCGCATAAGCCTGAAATTCGAAGCATTTGGCAAGATTTTGAAGATTTTGGGGTAGTGTGGTAGTATGCTTCCAATTAAAGGTCAATGTGTTCGTAAATTAATCGTTACTCATTATTACTTAATATGCACGATACAAAGTTGAAGAGTTATTTTTGGTTTTTACTTGATGTGTTATTGCTTGTGTTTATCGTATGCGCGTTGTTTTACGCAATTCCGGCAATACGGAAGTTTGGAAAGTCGTTTTCACCTGCGCGGACAATAGTGGTTTCCGCAGAGGGTAAAACAATCGCAGTACCCGACATTGCGGAGCTCTCTTTCTCGGTAGTGTCGCAGGGGAAAAATCCCAGCGATCTTTCGGAAAGTAATAGTCAGAAGATGAACGCGGTTGCGGAGTTTGTGAAAGGAGAGGGGATTGCGGATGAGGATATAAAGACTACCGCGTATTCGCTTTCGCCAAGTTATCGGCATGATTATTCCACGCAAAGGAATTTCATTACCGGGTACTCGTTGACACAGACGCTTACTATTAAGGTTCGCGAATTGGACAAGGTTGCGAACATTATCGCAGGACTTACTCCGCTTGGCGTGAACCAGATCGGAGGTGTAAATTTTACGGTTGAAGATCCCGAAAGATATCTGAGTGATGCGCGAAAAAATGCGTTCGAAAAAGTTCAAATAAAAGCTCGTGAGATTGCCGAAGATGCCGGAGTATTGCTTGGAGATGTTGTGAATGCTTCGGAATATCAGAATTACCCTCCTGTCCCGTATTTAATGTCTGCAAGCGCCGAAGCTCTTGGGCGCGGAGGATCGAGTGCTCCGACGGTACCGACGATTGAACCGGGGACAACCGAAGTAACGTTGAACGTTTCGGTTACGTACGAAATTCGCTAAACAGGTACGAATGATACGAAAGGATTTTGTAATCGTAACAAGTATTGGTGTCGCGATTGGTATATTGGCGCAACCCATACTTACTAATGTAGTACCCGTAATAACTCCCGCTCTGCGAGCGGGAGTTATTATTGGATGCACGGTATTTTCGCCATTTGCGCTTTTTGTTGCTTATTTTTTGGGGTTGCGTGTCCCCGCGCTTTACCAATTTGCAAAATTTGGCGCGGTCGGAACGCTTAATACGCTTATCAGTTTTGGGCTCTTGAATCTGCAATCACTCGTTTTCCATGTTACGTCGGGAATGCTGATACCGGTGTTTGCAACCGTGGCATTTGTCGGAGCGACAACGAATAGTTTTTTTTGGAATAAATTTTGGACATTTGGATCTCGGGAAAATGCGCATACGGGAGAAGCATTTAAATTTTATCTTGTTTCGTTTATTGGGTGGGGTGTCAATGTGAGTACGGTTTCTTTTGTGGTGAATGTTATTCCCCATTCAGGCATTTCCCCTGAAATATGGTTGAATGTCGGAGGTCTTTGCGGCGTTGCCGCATCGTTCCTTCTGAATTTCTTAGGGTACAAATTTTGGGTATTTAAGAATCACTCATCAGTACCTGTTACCCTTAAGAAAAAAACACCGGAGGTGGCACAAATCCTAGGCGAGTGAATGGTTTATCGAGGGAGTTGACCCTGGTAGTGAAACTGGGAATAAAAACTCTTAGGTGCTTGTAGTGTTATTGTCGACTTGACTTTCTATACTTATTTCTGCTATAATGCTAGCGAATGAGTGTGAGTATGCCTTAACGACGATATCGATTAAGGTATGCGCTATCCAACTGTTTGACCCCGCCCCTCGCAAGAGGGGCGGGGTTTTTTATTATCATTGCGGATTATCCCCTGGCAGAAGAAGGTTTTTAATTAGTAGTCTCTTTGCTATGATATGTAGGGAACGGCTGGAGAGCTTGTGGCCATCTCAAGGGTCGCAAGCGAGCACTCATTCAATATCAAACAGAATTGGAGGTCACCACTTGCGACCCTTTAGGTGGCTTTTCCCGAAAGGGTGCCCACCGGCCGTTCCAGAGTTATGATCCGATTTCAAGAAAATGTTTCTCTTGCCGGGTGTGTGGCATACAAGATCGGCGGCCATGCCCGGTATTTTTTTAATGCGAATACAGTCGAAGGTCTTTTTGGCGCGCTTAAATTTGCAAAGGAGAAAAAAATAAAAATATTTATACTGGGAGAAGGGACTAATCTTTTAGTTGGAGACAAGGGGTTTAAAGGGCTTGTGATTCATCCGGATTTTAAGGACATCGCTTCACGTGGGGCGTTTGTCGAAGTTGGCGCGGGAATATCCATGAAGGAATTAGTTTCTTTTGCGATAACGCGCGGATTGTCTGGTCTCGAATGGGCGGGAGGACTTCCCGGATCTGTCGGAGGTGCGATTCGGGGGAATGCGGGCGCATTCGGAGGGGAGATAAAGGATTCCGTTATTGCGGTAAAAAGTGTGGATACCGTTGCTATCAAGGAAAAATTTTATTCCAATAGTATGTGCAAATTTGGGTATAGGTCGAGTATTTTTAAATTAAAAAAAGAAAAAGATATTGTGATAAGTGTGATATTTAAACTTAAAAAAGGGAATATGAAAGTGATTCGGAAGGCAACTATGGAAAGAATAATACATCGGAAGAAGAAGCATCCTTTAGAATTTCCGAATGTAGGGAGTATTTTTAAAAATGTCGATGTAAAAAAAGTTTCAAAGGCGTTGCGTGTTCAGTTTGCGCATGTGATTAAGAAGGATCCATTTCCCGTAATTCCCGCGGCGTGTCTTATTTCCGAGGCGGGAATGAAGGGTGTTCGTGTTGGTGATGCGGAGATTTCCACAAAACATCCGAACTTTATAATAAATAAAAAAAAGGCAACCGCTGATGACGTAAAAAAGCTTATTGCCTGCGTAACGCGTGCAGTAGATAAGAAATTTAATGTGGTGCTGGAAGCCGAAGTTCAGATACTGGATTAGAGCAATAAGGACTGGGTGGATGCATAAGAGACCTTTTTCTCTACTGGAAAAGGAGTGATATACTGTAAGTATGAATCTTAATTTTAAAGCAGTCGGGTTTGAATGGACTCCCGCATTGGAGACGTTTGTCCAAAAAAAGTTGTCGACATTGGAAAAGTTTGTGAAACGGTTCGATACGGAGGGGGGAGTTGAGTTGCGTGTAGAGATATCAAAGACCACACATCATCATAAAAAAGGGGAGATATTTCGTGCTGTCGCAAATCTTCACTTGCCAAAACAATTGCTTCGCGCGGAAGAGAGTGCGGAGGATTTGAGGGTTGCAATTGATCGTTTGCACCATATTATGGAGCTTGAAATTACGAAATATAAAACACGATTTATTGAAAGACCGAGAAAGACTGTACCTCGTAAAAAATAGAATTTTACCATTTGCATTTTCTTTACCCCTCATTCGTTGCCTGAAACTTGTCTTCGGGGTATAGTTCTCACGCAGTAATTACCCTCTCTATGCTTGGATTTGTTAAAAATATCTTCCATGGGAAGAAGGTTGATGTGCTTCGCAAACGTGCGGAGGAAATTGGCGCGCTTGAGCCGGAAATACAACAACTTTCGGATGAAGCGATTCGAGAAGAGAGCGCTAAATTAAAGGAATCCGTAAAAAATGGAATTTCGCTTGACGATATATTACCTCGTGCTTTTGCATTAGTGCGCGAAGCCGCGCGCCGAACATTGGGACAACGTCCCTACGATGTGCAGCTTATAGGAGGAATCGTGCTTCATGAGGGTGGTATTGCCGAGATGATGACCGGTGAAGGAAAAACACTTGCGGGAGTAGCGCCTGCATATTTAAATACGCTTGCAGGAAATGGTGTGCATGTCGTGACGGTGAACGAGTATTTGGCGAGACGTGATGCGGTATGGATGGGGCAGATTTATCGTGCATTGGGTCTTTCGGTGGCGTGTCTTGTGCCGAATACCGCATATCTTTACGATCCCGATTACAAGGCTCCGGAGGAATCTGTAAAATCAGGGAGTGAAGAGACGAAAATCGGAGAATCGGCATTACTGGATAAGGAGCGTGATATTACGGGGAGTTTTCTGGTACAACAGGAATTTCTCCGTCCTATTTCCCGCAGAGAAGCGTATCTTGCGGATATCACGTATGGCACGAATCACGAATTCGGATTTGACTATTTACGAGATAATCTTGCGCATGGATTATTCGATCAGGTGCAGTCTGCGCGTGGAGGATATAATTTTGCGATTATTGACGAAGTGGATAGTATTTTGATAGATGAGGCGCGAACGCCTCTTATTATCGCTGCGCCGGATTCGGAATCGAGTGAATTTTATAAAACATTTGCGCGTATAGTACGTGACTTACAGCCCGAAACTCATTATACAGTTGATGAAAAATTTAAAGCGGTAAGCATTACTAATGATGGTATAGAGAAGGTGGAATCGCTTGTGGGTATACAGGATTTATATGCACCTCAAAATCTTCGTTTAGTGCATTATCTTGAGGAAAGCTTGAAGGCAAAGGCATTGTTTCATCGCGATAAAGAATATGTGGTAAAAAACGGGGAAATTATTCTTGTGGACGAATTTACGGGGCGTCTTTTGCAAGGGAGGCGTTACAGTGCGGGGCTCCATCAGGCAATCGAGGCGAAAGAGGGAGTCACGGTACAGCAGGAGTCAAAGACATATGCGCGTGTTTCGATTCAAAACTATTTCCGGCTTTACCGCAAACTTGCGGGTATGACTGGGACGGCACAGACTTCCGCGGAAGAATTTCATAAGGTGTACGGTATGGAAGTGATAAGTATCCCTCCGAATAAGCCGTGTACTCGAAAAGATGCGGGAGATTTGATTTATAAAACCGCGTTGGCAAAATGGGAAGCGGTTGCGCGAGATGTAAAATCAGCGCATGAAAAAGGACAACCGGTGTTGGTGGGAACTACCTCTATCTCGAAAAATGAATTACTCTCGGCGTTATTACATAAGCATCACGTACCGCATGAAGTATTGAATGCAAAAAACAACGAGCGGGAAGGTGCGATTATTGCGCAGGCGGGACGGTGGGGCGCGGTGACGGTGGCAACAAACATGGCGGGGCGCGGTGTGGATATTATTCTTGGGGGTAATCCGTTTAGCGCCGATGATGCAAAGAAAGTGTGTGAGGCGGGTGGGCTTGGAGTTATCGGAACCGAACGGCACGAAGCGCGCCGTATAGATAATCAGCTTCGTGGACGTGCGGGGCGTCAAGGAGACCCGGGTTTTTCGCAGTTCTATCTTTCACTCGAAGATGATCTTATGCGCATATTTGGTGGAAGCATGATTAAGGGAATTATGGATAAGTTTGATCTTCCTGATGACCAGCCGATTGAGGCGGGGATTGTGTCAAAAGCGGTTGCGCAAGCGCAGTCGAAAGTGGAAGGCGCCACGTTTGATATGCGAAAGCACTTATTGGAATACGATGATGTGTTAAACAAACAACGAACGGCGGTGTATCGGCGTCGACAGGAAATTCTAGAAAGCATGAATAAAGGTGAATTGAGTCGGTTGGTGTTTGAGGCAGCTGAGGGACATACTAAAATGATTGTTCCGCAAGGATTTGCGGAAGAGGCCGAGTTTTCTGATGAGGTGAAGGAAATGTTAAAAAAAGGATTCGAGGAAGCGGGAATTATTGCGACGAACGATGAATTACGTATTACGAATTACGCTGGGATTAAGGATATTATCTCGAAACGTAGTATTGAAGCATCGGCAGACCCGCAAACTTTTTCACGTGCATTGAGTATTTTGGATATGCTTTGGATGAGTCATCTTGAAGATCTTGATGCGCTTTCAGAATCTGTTGGTCTTCGTGCATATGGTCAGCGCGATCCGCTTGTGGAATATCGGCAAGAGGCGCATCGGCTTTTCACTAACTTTTGGGTAAACTTCAATGCGTGGATATTTTTAAATATTTTTAAATTGGCGAATCCAGTGGACGGTACCCGAAAGGTAGTCGATAATGAGGCAGTGCAGAGCCAACTTTCTAGAATCGGGCTATCTCCCGGATCTTTCGCGAATGTAGGACGCAACGATCCATGTCCGTGCGGGGCGAAACATGCTGACGGACGACCGATGAAATATAAGCATTGTCATGGGGCGTAGGAATTATTGAGGTTTAACCTCAATAATTCAATTACATTAAATCCAATGCCAAAGGAACGTTTTAAGTTAATTCCTTCCGTATATCTTCTCCTTGTAAAGGATGGCAAAATTCTATTGTCGCGCAGATTTCAAACGGGATTTGAAGATGGAAAGTATGGCTTGCCTAGCGGGCACGCCGAAGAGAAAGAAACAATGCGGGAAGCTATGGTGCGTGAGATTCAAGAAGAGATTGGGGCGCAAGTCGCAATTGAAGACCTTGAGTTTGCGCACATGATGCATCGGTCCTGCGGTGATCATGAGCGTATTGATTTTTTCTTTGTGGTGAAAAAATGGAACGAGGAACCGAAAAATATGGAACCCGAGAAATGCGATGATTTAAGTTGGTTTTTGTTGGATAATCTTCCGGATAGTACGATTCCATATATTCGACAGGCGATTGAGAGTTTTGTAAACAAAATTCCTTATTCTGAATTTGGGTGGGAGGAAAGATAATTTTATGCTTAAACCGGGAGTATATCGGCACTACAAAGGGAAACAATACAAAGTATTGGGTGTTGCGCTTCATACGGAAACTCGAGAGAAAATGGTGTTGTATAAGGCGCTCTATGATTGTCCCGATTTAAAAGAAGAATTTGGCGATGATCCGCTGTTTGTGCGTCCTTATAATATGTTTGTGGAAGAAGTAGAGGTAGACGGCATAAAGAAACCCCGCTTTGAATGGGTGCGGGAAATATAGAGTGATGTCTAACAAGCAAAAAATTCTCTGGTTCTTGGTGGGGGTGGTGTTTACCGCCATTTTCTTTGTCCTTATATTTTTCCCCGAGTACAACCAGTACGCGGTAAAGATCATTAATGATTATCCGGCGCTTGCGCCGCTTGTAATCATCACGTTTCGTTTTCTGGGAATCGTGCTTGCGCCGCTCCCGGGCGCGCCGGTAGCGTTCGCGAGCATCGCATTTCTACCGTGGCACACGGCGTGGTTCTATAACCTCATTGGCGTCGAGCTTGGCTCGGTGTGTGCGTTTTTCATCGCGCGGAGATGGCGGGAACCGATTGCCGCAAAGTTCGCGCCGATTCAGAATCTCCATGCGTGGCAGGAAAAAATTTCGGAGAAGCGCCAATTTTGGGGGTTCGTCGCGCTTCGATTCATGTCTGCGGTCGTGGTGGATTTCTTAAGCTACGCTGCGGGGCTTTCCAAGATATCATTCCGCAACTTTCTCCTTGCGAGCGTGATTGTGGACGCACTCGCGAGTGTACCTTTCTTTTATCTTGGGAACATCGCGTTCGCATATGGTGTATATGCAATGGCTGGATTTGTCGTGCTCTTCGGCATTTTTTTCCTTGTTGTCAAATTTCGGAGACAATAAAAAATACATGCGCATCTATTTTATACGACACGGTGAAACCACGGGAGATGTGGAAAATCGCTATGGCGGAAATTATGATGACCATTTGACCGAAAAGGGAAGACGACAAGCGGAAAAGCTTGCGGAAAAATTTGCAGGAGAAGGAATCGCGGTGATTTATTCAAGTCCTTTTTTTCGCGCAAAAGAAACCGCGGAAATTCTTGCGAAAAAACTGAATTGCTCCATCGTGGTGGTACCCGAGCTTCGAGAACGGAGTCAGTATGGCGTTCTTACGGGCATGGTCAAGAGTGATGCATGCGAGAGGTATCCAAGTCTAGTTGAGAAGGTAAAAGATAGGTTGAATATCATCGAAGGAGCTGAATCCTATGAAGATTTTAGTGTAAGGATCCAATCTTCCGTGCGTGAAATAATCTTCGATCAAGGACGCAGTGGTATTGCGATAGTGTGGCACGGCGGACCGATGAGAGTTCTTTTCCGCGAGGTTGTGGCGCGTCAGGAAATTGGGAAAATTGCCGATTGTGCATTTTTGGAGTGTGAAATAAAAAAAGAGAAGTGGATTATACTTCGTCGCGAAGGTATTTCTTATTCATGAAAATTCCAAACGTAAAAGTTCTTCAGGAATTGCGCATTATTCCCGGTGTAGGGAAGGAAATAGCCGAGGATTTTTGGAATATAGGGATTCGGTCAGTGAAAGATTTGAAGAATAAGAATCCCGAAAAGCTCTATGAAAAGCTTTGCGCTTACGAAGGACGACATATAGACCGTTGTATGTTGTACGTGTTTCGGTGTGCGGTGTATTATGCATCGCATACGTGGCACAATCCGAAACGGCTACAGTGGTGGCATTGGAAGGATAAAAAACGATGAAAATTTAATTCTTTATATGGCAATAATCAAGAAAAAAATATGGCCAAAGTACTTTGATGCGGTTGCATCCGGAAAAAAGAGATTCGAGTTGCGTCTCAATGATTTTGAAGTGCGTGAGGGAGATGTGCTTATTCTTGAAGAATGGGACCCGAAAATAAAAGAATATACAGGAAAGAAAATAGAGAAGAAAGTATCCTATGTGCTGAAGTTTAAAACGGATGCATTGTTTTGGCCGGAGAGAGAGGTTGAGGAAAAAGGGTTGCAAGTTATTTCTTTTGAATAGAAGACTTTACCCGTTACACAATTCCATGGAATTGTGTAACGTGAAAGAATAATTGTATTGTGAGAGAATAGTGTGTGGTATAGGATAAATAAGAAAAATGAAGAAAATCTTTACACTTTGCGTTGTATTTCAGTCGTCCCGCGTGCTTTTGGGAATGAAAAAGCGTGGGTTTGGCGAAGGGCGTTGGAATGGATTTGGTGGCAAAATAAAAGATGGAGAAACAATTGAAGAAGCAATGCGGCGCGAGATGCATGAAGAGGCGGGAGTGAAAATAGATTCTGCGGAGCATGTGGGTATTCTTGATTTTGAATTCTCCGAACAAGATGGGTCGGCTTCTCTCGGGGAAATTCTCACAGTCCATATTTTTCGAGTGGACAGCTTTACTGGCGAGCCGCGGGAGAGCGATGAGATGAAGCCTCAATGGTTTGACATTGCAGATGTTCCCTACGAAATAATGTGGCCTGATGATAAGTATTGGATGCCACTTCTCTTTGATGGGAAGAAGTTTCATGGGAAATTTGTGTTTGGCAAGGGAGATGTTGTGCGCGAGTATTCGATTGATGAAGTTCAAAAAATATGAGTATTCCAAAATTTATTCCAAAACCGGGACAGATTGATTATACACATAGTAAGCGTGCCCCCGTCATTAATTGTCTTGTGGAGTTTGACGGGAGAATTTTATTGGTAAAAAGGAGCAAGGATTTATATTTTTACCCGGGAATATGGAATGGCATTGGGGGATTTCTTGATGATGAAAAAAGTCCCGCCGAAAAAGCGAAAGAGGAGATTGAGGAAGAATTAAACATTTCTCCGGATAAAATTTTAAAAATAAATATAGGAGAAATATTCGAAATGACCGATGCTCGGTATGAAAAGACATGGATCATCCACCCTGTACATGCGGTAGTGGCGACAGACAAAGTTCGGCTTGATTGGGAGGCGGAAGAATATCGTTGGATATTGCCGGAAGATATCTCAAAGTATGACAATGCTATGTCGGGATTGTCGGGAATACTGGATCAGTTTTTCAATATCCGTTGATTTTCAGGGGGATTCATCGAATTTCTTTTGAGTTCTGTGTGTAACTTTGATTGCAAGGTGTGTTTCCCCCTGTTAGAATGGAAGGTATGATGGAAATTAAAAAAATGGGAGTGTTTTTTGCGGGAGTTGCATATGTCGCAACGGCAATTATTGTGGCGGCACAGGTGGATGTTAGGGTAACGACGACTACGGCGCAAGGAGAGGTCAATGCTCTTCGCGTTCAAGGAATGAATGCAAGGTTGGAAGACGCAAAAAAAGACAGAGAAGAAAAGATAAGGGTGCAACGCGCAGAGTTTCAGGTAAGATTAAAGAAAATACAAGACGAAAAAAAGAAACAAGTTGCGGATACCTTGTTTGAGCGCTTGGAAACCCTTAATGAGAAGTGGACGACACATTTTTCCGATATGCTTGATAAATATGATTTGGTATTGAAAAAAGTCGGAGATCGTCGGGATACCGCGCTTGGAAAATCATTAGATGTAGCATCGGTAACTTCGGCGATTCGAACGGCGAATGAAGCTATTCTTTCGGCGCGGAAAGCACTTGATGAGCAGGCAGAGAAAACATATTCGGTTGATATAACCACCGATGCAAAGCTTCGGGAAGCGTTTCAAAGTGCGCACGAAAGTCTTAAAAAAGATCTTATGGGTTTACGAGATACAAAAATAAGAGAGGCGCGGGAGGCGACTCATAACACAATACAGACACTTCGTAATATTCCAAAGCCGAGGAGTGATTCATCGTCGCAATAATTATAGTTAATCTATATGCAAGAAAATAAAACAGCGTGGATTATTGCAGTGGTAGCTATCGTGGTTGCTGGGGGTATTGCATGGTGGTATGTCTCTGGTATGAATCCACAGACTATGGAGAAAAATCCGGTATCGGCGACACAGCCCGTACCCGAGAGTAGCAATGCCGAAGGAGGCGTGGTAGTAGAGACTCCTGCTTCAGTTAGCGAAGATTTGGATTCTCTTCAGAATGAGCTTGATGCGGTTAACTTCGGAGATGCGGATTTCCAAAGAGATATTAATACGCTTGATTCTGATATTCAGAACGGTTTCTAATTTCTTGTTTTAGAAGGTGAGAAAATACAGCCCCGCATTTTCACAAAAATGCGGGGCTGTATAAGTATGTGCGTTATCATTAGTGGATGATGCGTATTATAGGACATCTTGATATGGATGCATTCTTTGCTTCAGTGGAAGAAAGGGATAATCCGCGCTTTACGGAGAGGCCCCTTGTGGTGGGATCGGATCCTAAAGGAGGAAAGGGACGTGGCGTGGTTTCGACTGCAAATTATAAGGCACGGGAATATGGTATTCACTCGGCAATGCCTATTTCCCGAGCGTGGCAACTTTCAGAAAATGCCAAAGCCGATGGGAACCCGGCAGTGGTTTTTTGTGAAACCGATGGGAAAAAATATGGAGAAGTGTCGTGTCGAGTAATGATGATTGTGAAGCGGTTTGTGGATAGTGTGGAGCAGGCGAGTGTAGATGAGGCGTATTTCGATCTTTCTTTCACGGGGTCGTATGAAAATGCCCAGTACATTGCGCAACAAATAAAATTGGCAGTTTTACAGGAGGAAAGACTTACTGCGACAGTGGGAATCGGTCCCAACCGCCTTGTCGCAAAAATAGCGACAGAAATGAAAAAACCCAATGGACTTTCGGTTATTATGGAGGAAGATGCAGAACATGCGCTTGAATCGTTACCCATTCGCGTAATTCCCGGCATAGGTCCAAAAACAGAGTCTCTTTTTGCGCGAAAAGGAATTCGATTAGTTCGTGATGCTAAAAATCTTTCGCTTGAGGATATTTGCGCGTTATGTGGTGTGTGGGGTGAAAGACTTTATATGTATATGCGAGGCAAAGACGATGCTCCGGTTGGAGAGAAGGAAAATATTAAATCTTTGGGAGAACAGGAAACATTTGAAATCGATATGCATGATTGTGCATTCATACTGATGCGTCTTCAGTTACTCGCGCGCGCGGTCTTCGAGCGTTTCTCTTTTTCGGGATTCAGCGGGTTTAAACGTATAGTACTCACTGTGCGTTTTGGAGATTTTACAACCGTTACCCGTTCTCATACGCTTGAGTACGTTGCATCCTCCGTTGATATACTTATATTCGAATCGATAAAAATGATTGCGCCTTTTTTTGATGCGCGCGAGAATCCCATGCGTAAATCGTTAAGGCTTGTGGGAATACGCATAGAAAAGTTATCATTATAAAAATCACTATGGCATTTCGCGCATATTCCGAAAAATATCTTGCCGAATTTGTATATGGAGCAACGGATGGCACCGTAACCACCTTTGCGGTTGTTTCCGGGGTAGTGGGGGCACAACTTTCTCCCGCGATTGTATTTATCCTCGGTATATCAAATGTACTTGCAGACGGGTTCTCTATGGCTTCTTCGAACTATCTGGCAGAAAAATCGGATCAGCAACTTGCTCGTGTTCCCACGGAAGGAGAAAAAGCTCCGCTTAAAACCGCTGCAATAACGTTTGTTTCGTTTATTGCGGTTGGTATGGTGCCTTTATTACCCTTCATTGCCGCTACTACATTAAAACTCTCTCCGGAGACTCAATTTTTGTATTCCGTCATCTTTACGGCGTGTGCGTTTATTACGATTGGCGCAATTCGCGGAGTAGTAACTAGAAAAAATAAATTTCTTACCGCATTTGAAACACTTTTCATTGGTGCGATCGCAGCAGGAGTGGCATATGTAGTCGGATATTTTCTTCGTGGACTTACTGTAGTTTGATTTTTTTAACAAATTTTATTTATTTTATAAATAATTAAATTATTCTCTATTTTTTTATCAGCTGTGCATAACTTTCTCTGTACATGTAGGCACAAGGTTCTACAATTTTAGTATGGTTGTAGAATTAAAAATTATTTCTGAAATTTTTCAGGCGGAATGATTTTATAAAAATTCAGTCGCCGCCGTTTAAAAGGTCGGTGTTTGTATGCGGTAAAATTTTTTTCACAATGGCAAAAAAGAAAAAAGCAAAGAAGACTACGAAAAAGAAGACTACAAAGAAAGCAGGAAAGAAAAAGCGAGTCTAGTATTTGCTCAAAAATCCCCGCTTTATATCTGTCGTTTGATGGATATGAATGCGGGGTTTTTGTTTGCAGAGGTGTGCGTGAATGTTGGCAAAGTGATATGATTTATTCATATGGAAAGAAAAGACTTATTTTCCGAAGAGGATCTAAAGATGAAGCTTACACCCGATCAATATCGCGTGTTGCGTGAGCAAGGAACAGAGCTTCCTTTTAAGGGAAAATATTGGAACGAGCATGCGGAAGGAACGTATCGTTGTGTGGTATGTGGTACCGGATTGTTTTCGTCTGATACGAAGTTTGACTCCAATACTGGATGGCCAAGTTTTACGGAGCCGGCAGATCTTCATAATGTGGAGTTGTATAAAGACGAAAGTCGCGGTTTTCCGAGAACCGAAGTGCGTTGTAAAAAATGCGGTTCTCATCTTGGACATGTGTTTGATGATGGTCCTTCGGAAAAAGGAGGAAAGCGTTACTGTATCAATTCGGTATGCTTGGAGTTGGAAAAAAAGGAAAAGGGGAATGTATAATACAAATATATGACCACGAAAACAGTACGACATATCATGGGGTATTTTTTTCTGATTATAGGATTGGTTCATCTCACGCGCTTTTTACTTCGGTGGGATGCATCAATCGCAGGATGGAGTATTCCGTTGTGGGTAAGCATCGTTATTACGTTATTTGCGGGAAGTTGTGCATATGAAAGTTTGAGGAAGCGCAAGGAAGTGCGCTATGTATGTACAGGGGGGTGTAATGGTGTCTCTCTAAAGCCGGGTATGTGTCAATCTGAAGGATGTATAAAAAAAGGAAAGGCGCTTGAAGAATGCCGAGTGTAAAAGATGGATTGAAAAAAATAATTTCAAGTAAGGCCACTCATTTTAAGAGGGTAGTTTGGAACCATTATCATAATCACGGAAGAGATTTCCCGTGGAGACATAGCGATGATCCTTATGCGATTGTGGTTTCGGAGATAATGTTGCAACAGACCCAAGTGGATCGAGTGCGTGGGAAGTACGAATATTTTCTTCAAATATTCCCTGATTTTTTTTCGCTTGCATGCGCATCTTCCGGAAAAGTGCTTCGTGCATGGCAGGGACTTGGATATAATCGGAGAGCCCTTGCGTTGCATCGATTGGCGAAAATTGTGGTAAAAGAATATGGAGGTATTTTGCCACGTGCGCCGGAGCTACTCAAGACTTTTCCCGGAATTGGTAATGCCACCGCAGGATCTATTGTGGCGTTTGCGTTTAATATGCCAACGGTTTTTATAGAAACAAATATTCGTCGTGCGGTAATTCACCACTTTTTTCCGAAAAAGAAGAGTGTGAGTGAGAATGATATATATACTGCGGTTGTTGCAACATGTGATAGGAAAAATCCGTGCAAGTGGTACTGGGCGCTTATGGATTACGGTGCAATGATTGGAAAGACCTTACCGAATCCGAATAAACGAAGTAAAATATACCGTGCACAGTCGGCATTTCGTGGTTCCACTCGCGAACTTCGAGGATATATTCTCCGTCTTCTTTTGGAATATACTCGCATGGATATCAAACAAGTGATGAGAGTTACTCGTGAGTCGGCTGAGCGAGTCGATAAAGTCATTGATGCGCTTGAAAGAGAAGGTTTTCTTCGGCGTAAAGGAGTGATAATCATATTACCACGCTAATACTATGAAAATTGTTCTTCATGAAGGAAATAATATAATACTTCGTATTGATCGTGGGGAAGAAGTATTTGAACGGCTTATCTCGTATATCCGAGAATCGGGTATCACTGCGGGAACTTTTTCCGGTATTGGTGCCGCATCGCGCATAGTTATTTCATATTACAATCTCGAAACAAACACATATCAAAAAAGTGAGGTGATTGATGTGGAGATAGTTTCACTCAACGGAAATATTGGGATTTTGGGTGATGAGCCCGCACTTCATGCGCATGGAGTGTTTTCCGGGAGTGATATGGTGGCGCGAGGGGGACATGTTCATGAAATTACGATATCGGGAACTTGTGAGCTTAGGATTGATATCCTTTCCGGAGAGCTTCGTCGGTCACGGGATGAGAATACCGGATTAAATCTTTTTATATGAAGGAATTCCGCGAAAAAGTATTTTCCGTGGTTTCGAAGATTTCCAAGGGGAAAGTGTTGACTTACAAGGAAGTTGCACGACGCGCCGGGAAACCAAACGCATATCGTGCGGTTGGGAATGTTTTGAATACGAATTTTAATCCCGAAATTCCGTGTCATCGCGTAATACGGTCTAATGGGAAGACTGGGGGATATAACCGAGGCGTAGAAATGAAGCGCGCTCTTTTAAAGAAGGAAGGCGCAATGTGATTGCATATAATAAAAAACCCCGTGGGAGGGGTGTTGTGGCCATGTGATTGATTGTTACCGGGTTAGCGCAATACCGCAATTTCCGTCCGATGTGCTCCAAATTGGATGGCATCAAATTTCGTCGGCATCCATATGTCCACGTTATTGGTTTTTCGTGAGTGCATACGGTCCTCCACTATAAATATTTTATCTCCGAAAAGGGAAGGAATTTGTACTTTCGTACCGAAAGGAAGAAAGTTTGCGGCGATAATGCCATCACGGACTGTAGATCCTGATGCGGTAATAAAGGGAGTATCGTCAGTCTCCTCGGGTGTACTGGAGTATGCAGTGATCCAGACGGTGACCGAGGGAGATTTCTTTGCGATATATGCCCGGGGTGAACTCTGAAGAAAAGTCGATTCTATGGAATTCCCCGTAGATAGGGTCTTATCGGCCATAATAACCCCTGTTTCCGAGGGGTAAATCGCTAGCATTCCTGTTGTGAGAATCAAAACCAGTGTTTTTGCCATAGTGGTATTTGCGAGCAAGGTAAATTCTAAATAAAAACCCCCTTTTCAGGGGTATGATTAATTGTGGGGATATGCTAGCATGTTTGACATATATTGTCAAATGTTGCGAAATGCGGTTTTTTAGGAAGGAGAAATCGCTTGGAAACTTAAAAGAATGTTCTCTAAGGTACAATGTAACGATGATACTCGAGAAAGATATTCCTCAATTGAAAAAAAAATCTTCAAAAATCATTATTGCGCTTCGTAAATTGTTTCCACATACGAAAATTGCTTTGGAATATGGCAATAATTGGCAACTTCTTGTGGCGGTGGTGCTTTCGGCGCAGTGTACGGATAAAAAAGTGAATGAGGTAACGCCGGCGTTATTTAAGAAATATCCGCGACTTGAGGACTATGTAAAAGCGGGAAAGACTGTCAAAGGAATAAAGGAATTCGAAAAGAATATCCATTCGTGTGGGTTTTATCGTGCAAAAACAAAGAGTATTCTTGGTGCGGCAAAAGCAGTGAGGGAGATATTTAATGGAAAACTGCCTCATACTATGAAAGATATGATTACGATTCCTGGTATTGGCAGGAAAAGCGCGAATGTAATTCTTGGGAATGCATATGGCGTAGTGGAAGGAATTGCGGTAGACACGCACGTCATGCGCTTGTCGCGCGTTTTAGGGCTGAGTAAAGAAAAGACGCCAGAGAAAATTGAGCAAGATTTAATGAAGATAATTCCCCAAAAGGATTGGTTCGAGGCGACGTATTTGTTGATTGATTATGGGAGGAAGTATTGTTTTGCGCGACCGCATCAGCACAATCTTTGTCCTCTCTCAAAGGTTCAACCTTACTTGCCCCGTGGCGAAGCTTTACGGGGAATCCGCAGAAAGGGTTAAACCTTGGTGATGCCAAATTCAAATGCAAAGGAGGTAGAAGGGGATGAGAAGCGTCCGGTCCCTGGCGGTGTGGAAACGCCCACATTCACATTGTGAGGCCACGTGACGGTACGGAACGGCGCATGCTGGAAGTGCCTGAGTTGCGGCGAGTCCTTGGGATGCAGTTAGTCATCCTAACATCGAATAAATTCACGATTGCCCGTGCGGGGAAAATCTGCTCGGGCAATTTAGTTTCATCTTCCTGTTGACAGAAAAATATTATTATGTAAAATATTATTCAGGTTATTATCCATCGTGTTGTCGGAGTTGCAGAATAGGTCATCAAAAGCAAAAGCGGACAGCGTTTAGCTGTTGCCGGTCTTGTAGAATAATGACTCAAAAGCATATCTCTGATAATCACGAAATAGGATAATCCTTTTAACAAATTTCAGAATCCATACGGAATAGGTCATGAAAAGCAAAAGCGCACATTTTCCCATGCGAATTTGTGGCCGGTCTTGCAGAATAGTGATTAAAAGGTATCTCCACGAGTTGTATGGAGTTGCGGATAGTCGCAGGATTAAACAGCTAAGCCTGGCAGAGGCTGTCGAAGAGCGAAAAATCTCGGAGACTAAAGAAATCTGCAAGCCTTGGGGGAGGTAAAGTCGAACCCTCTAATGGGAAATCAGTTCCTGTTACGTAATCTCGGGCGCTTCCATCGGGGAAGCGCTCTTCTCTTTTCTGGGGTATATTTTACTGTGATGGAAAAATTCGAGTTCGCAAACAATATGAAGCTTGCCGGGGACCCTGTAAAATTCCTCCTGCGGTGGGACAACGGGACAAACCAGCCTAACTATTTCAATGTCTAATCAAAAATTCGAACTCGCAAAAAATATGAAACCAGCCGGAGATCAACCGCAAGCTATCGAGAAGCTTGTTTCGGGGTTGGAGAAGGGGTATCAACATCAGACGCTTTTGGGAGTCACCGGGAGTGGAAAGACGTTTACCGCGGCAAATGTGATTGCGGCGGTGCAAAAACCGACGCTTGTGATTGCGCATAACAAAACACTTGCCGCGCAACTTGCGAACGAATTCAAAGAACTTTTCCCGAAGAATTCGGTGAATTATTTTGTGTCTTATTACGACTATTATCAACCGGAGGCGTATATTCCTTCGTCCGATACCTATATAGACAAGGAGGCGCTTATTAATGACGAGATTGATAAACTGCGTCATGCGGCTACCACTGCGCTTCTTACGCGCCGCGACGTGATTGTGGTGGCATCCGTGTCGTGTATTTATGGGCTGGGAGCGCCCGAGGAATATGCGGCGAATATTTTCCGGTTTAAAGTAGGGGATATAATTGAGCGAAAAGATTTTGCACGGAAGCTTGTGGATCTGCAATTTACTCGTACCAATATCAGCGTAAAAAGAGGAACATTCCGCTTGCGTGGAGAAAATTGGGAAATTATGCCTCCGGATCGGGAGATGATTTACAACATTGAAGTGACAGGAGGAACTATCTCGGCGATTTATGAAGTGGATCCCGTGGTGGGATTCCGGCATGGAAAAACTCCTGCGCTCGCGGAAGTGATTATTCCTCCCGCAAAACATTTTATTACCGAAAAACAGGCGCGCGAGCGGGCAATCGGAACAATTCAAGAAGAACTGAAAGTGCAGCTTAAGTATTTCGAAGAGAACAAAAAATTTCTTGAAGCGGAGCGTCTTGAACGTCGAACGAAGTTTGATGTGGCGATGATGCGTGAGATTGGCTATTGTCATGGTATTGAGAATTATTCACGCCATCTTTCAGGGCGTGCAATAGGGGAACCGCCAGATACTCTTCTGGATTATTTTTTTACCCGCCGAAGCCTTGGCGAAGGAGGGCCCAAGGATTTTCTTACCATCATCGATGAATCTCACATTACCATACCGCAGATTCAAGGGATGTATGCAGGAGATGCATCGCGAAAAAAAACGCTTGTTGAATATGGATTTCGTCTTCCTTCCGCGGCAGATAATCGTCCTCTTCGATTTTCCGAATTTGATAAACGTGTGGGACAAATAATTTATACCTCTGCAACTCCGGGTCCTTATGAAAAGAAATGTAGCGCACAAACAGTGGAACAGATAATTCGTCCTACGGGGTTAGTTGATCCGAAGATCACCATTCTTCCCGCGCGGGGACAAGTTGAGGATCTTATTCCGCGCATTGAGGATCGTGTTGCTCAAAAAGAACGTGTGCTTGTGACTACTCTTACGAAGAAGATGGCCGAAGATCTCTCTGAATATTTGAGTAATAAGGAGAAAGGAGTTGGGAGTAAGAAAATACAGGTTGCATATCTTCATTCTGATGTAAAAACGCTTGATCGTATACGCATTCTCACTAATCTTCGGAAGGGCTCGGAGGTAAAGGGGGGGCTTGATGTGTTAGTGGGAGTGAATCTTTTGCGCGAAGGATTGGATCTTCCTGAAGTGTCTCTTGTCGCGATTCTCGATGCCGATAAGGAAGGGTTTCTTCGGAGTGAAACATCTCTCGTGCAAACCATTGGGCGTGCGGCGCGGAACGTACGAGGAGAGGTGTTAATGTATGCAGACCGTATTACTGGGTCTATCCATCGTGCGGTGTCTGAAACGGATCGACGTCGGAAAATTCAAATTGCGTACAATAAGAAAAATGGCATTACTCCAAAGACGATTATACGTAAAATCGCAAGTATTTTGCCGGAGGAAGTGCTAAAACTTGAGATGAAGCCGATTCCAAAGTCGAAATCTGCGATGGAGAAGCTTTTAAGAGAAAAAGAACGCGAGATGAGAGAAGCCGCGAAGGAGCTTAATTTTGAATTAGCTGCAATTTTACGGGATGAAATAAAAGTTCTTACAAAAGAAAAAATAAAATTATCCACAGTGAAGGGCTAGTTATCCCCATTTTTTCTTCATTTATCCACTTGTTCTCAACATTTTCATATTGACTTTTTCTGAGAATGTGAGAGTATTATAGAGGTTCTACGTTCGTGCAAAACTTCCATTCAAGTAATACTTTCACCATCACAATCCAAAGCACGATGTACCCGTGGGTATATCATTGAGGATTACTATTTGTGAAAACCGTGGAGCAGTTTGAGTACAAAAACGCAGAACCACTATAGAGTTTCCTCACTGGTCGGAGGAAACTCTGCATATTATACATCCGCGTTAGGCGGTTTTTTTTGTTTTTCAATCCGTGATTGAATCTGATTGATTGCATTGTTCATCATAAGAGGCGCTTTTTTTATAAGTTGCGCTTTCCAGCTGGTCATGAGGATAATTCTATTCTATACTTGCCTTCATACCCCCTATGTCGTAAGGAAGGGGGCAATTTCTATGTTATGAAGACTCCCCGTAAAATTTAGTCTTTGGTAGAATCGCGAGGTGAATAAAATTATACATGAAGGACAAAATCATTATTCGCGGTGCGCGCGAACATAATCTTAAAAACATCACGCTTGAAATTCCGCGCGATAAAATGACCGTGTTTACGGGACTTTCCGGTTCGGGAAAATCGAGTATGGCATTCGATACTATTTTTGCCGAGGGGCAACGACGTTACATTGAGTCGCTTTCCGCATATGCTCGGCAGTTCTTGGGACGTCTTGATAAGCCCGATATTGATGATATCGAGGGGCTTTCTCCGGCAATCTCAATTGATCAGAAAAGCCATTCTTCGAATCCGCGTTCGACGGTGGCGACAATTACGGAAATTTATGATTATCTTCGTGTGCTTTTTGCGCGCGCAGGGAAACCGCATTGTCCGAAATGCGGAAAAGAAATTCAAAAGCTTGCCAATGAAGAAATCGTGGATGTCGCCATTCAAATTTCTAAGGAGAACAACCCTTCGGCAAGTTCAGGGCGCGGATCGGGAAAAAATATCGTGATTCTCGCACCTGTGGTGCGGGGGCGAAAGGGGGAGTATTACCAGCTTCTTTATGATTTTTTGAATGCGGGATTTTCCGAGGTGCGCGTGGACGGGGTATATAAAACACTTCGTGAGCGCGTAGAGTTGAGTCGTTATAAGACGCATTCGATTGATCTTGTGGTGGATCGAATACCCGCGGGGATTGATTTTTCGGAAAAAGATAATCGTCTTCGACTTGCGGAAGCAATCGAAACCGCACTCAAATACGGTAATGATGTGGTAACGGTAATGACAGATAAAGAAGTTTCGCTCTCTGCAAAATTTACGTGTCCGAATGATGGATTTTCTTTTCCCGAGATAGAGCCGCGCCTTTTCTCATTCAATAGTCCTTATGGGGCATGTCCACAGTGTCATGGGCTTGGTACGGAGGATGTCTGGTCGGAGAAAGTTTGTTCTATGTGCGTGGGTAAGCGTCTTAAAGAAGAAAGTTTAGGCGTGCTTATTGGGGGAAAGAATATTGCTTCGGTGGTGAATCTTTCGATTGGCGAAGCATATGAGTTCATAAGTGCACTCGAGAAAGGTTCAACCTTGCCAATGGCAAGGTTGAACCTTTCGGAGAAGTTTAAAGAAATCGCCGAAGCGCCGCTTCGTGAAATTAAAAATCGGTTGAAGTTTATGCTCGATGTGGGACTTGAATATCTTACGCTTGAACGGCGTTCGGGAACACTTTCAGGGGGAGAAGCTCAGCGGATACGTCTTGCGTCTCAGGTGGGGTCGCGTCTTGTGGGAACACTCTATATTTTGGATGAACCGACCATCGGGCTTCACCAGCGAGACAATGCAAAGCTTATCAAGACACTCCATGATTTGCGTGATTTAGGGAATACAATCGTAGTAGTGGAGCATGATGAGGAAACCATTCGTGAAAGTGATTATCTTGTAGATTTTGGTCCCGGTGCGGGAATACATGGAGGAAGAATTGTGGCACAGGGCTCAATTTCGGATTTGTTGGTGCCACGTGGCAGAAATTCAAAATCTACAAAAGGTAAATCTCTGGAAAGTTTCCCAGAGTCACTTACGTTGCAATATCTCCATGGCAAAAAATTTATTGATGTGCCAAAAGAACGGCGTGGCGTGGGAAAGGGATCAAAATTTATTTCCATAAAAGGCGCAAAAGAAAACAATCTGAAAAATATAGATGTGGAAATTCCCATAGGACGTTTTACGGCGATTACCGGAGTTTCCGGTTCCGGAAAATCAAGTCTGGTATATGATGTGCTTTATAAAGAATTGGCAAACCGATGGCACGGATCAAGTTATAAGGCGGGTGCGCATACGAGTATTACGGGATTGGAGAATTTGAATCGTATGATAAGTATTGATCAATCTGCAATTGGACGCACGCCGCGTTCAAATCCTGCAACTTATGTGGGTGCATGGACATTTATCAGAGATCTCTTTGCCGCAACGCCGGACGCGAAGGTGCGCGGCTATAAACCGGGACGGTTTAGTTTTAACGTTCCCGGAGGACGGTGCGAAAATTGCGAAGGACACGGCACGCTCGCTATTGAAATGCATTTTCTTCCCACGGTCTATGTGCAATGCGATATTTGCAAAGGCAAACGCTTTGACCGTGAAACGCTTGCAGTGGAATATGGTGGTTCCTCCTCCGCTAAAACTCCGGCGGACAAGAAAAACATATTCGAGATTCTCAAGATGACGATTGAAGAAGCGGTAAAGTTTTTTGACGACATTCCGTGGCTTGCAGACCGGTTAAAGATATTAGATGAAGTGGGACTCGGGTATTTAGAATTGGGGCAGTCTGCGACTACCCTCTCCGGCGGCGAAGCCCAACGCGTGAAGCTCGCCTCGGAGCTCGGCAAACGTGATACACGCCGGACGCTCTACTTTCTCGACGAGCCGACGACAGGCTTGCACTTCGCGGATGTGGATAAACTGCTTCAAGTTTTACAGCGTCTTGTGGATCGCGGGAATACCGTGGTGGTGATTGAACATAACCTTGATGTGATTAAAACCGCCGACTGGGTGATCGACCTTGGTCCCGAAGGAGGAGAGAAGGGTGGCGAGGTTGTCGCCGCTGGCACGCCGGAAGAGGTCGCGCGCAAGAAGGGGAGCTTCACGGGGGAGTATCTCCGAAGTGTTCTCAAAGGTTGAATCTTGGCATATAAATAGTGAGGGTTGACAGGATTTATACTAGAAGTAGTATTTCGGTATATGGATGAAACTACGATTGTACTCAAAACAAGCAAAAAACTCCGCGATGAGGCGAAATCGGTTGCAAAAGAGCTTGGCGTGCCGCTCACGACGGTCTTGAACGGTATGATGCGGCAGTTTGTGCGTGAGAAAAAATTTTCCGTTTCGGCGTCGCCTGCGCCGACGAAAGAAAAAATTGCGTTGTGGGAAAATATAAGCGCCGAGATGGACAGGGATGCGAAGCGGAAAATGTTTGGCAATGTTGAGGATTTGCTAAAAGATTTACGCCTGCGGTGATTTTCTCGCCAAGCAACCAATTCAAAAAGAAGGCGGAAAAACTGCCAAAGAAAATACAACAGGCGCTTGTGGATCATCTGCGTCTTTTTTCGAGCGACCCGTTCAACGTGCTTTTAAACAATCATTTGATCCACGGCTCAATGCGTTCCTATCGTAGTATTAATGTCACCGGCGACTGGCGACTTATCTATGAGCAATATGACGAGCATACCATGCGTCTGATTGACATAGACACGCATAGCAAGCTTTATGGCAAATAGCCCTTATTTTACAATGCCCTGCCCGTTTTATTGACAAAATGGCATATTTTGTGTTATAATACAAACCGTAATTACGGCAAGTAGCTTGCTATGAGCTTGCCGAGGTAGTGGATTCATAGAGCATAGCTTGCAGTGAGTTTATCGAACTGTTCTTTGTAAAATAGTTTTGCATAGCGCTTTGTTTCTTCTCTCAAGGAAATGGAGCACTATGCAAAACCATCCAAAAATAGGAGATGTGGTGGAGTTTGTCCATCCATTTCGCGGACATACGGTTGTGGGCACGTTCAAGGGAATTGTGGATGATTTCTACTTCATTAATGACGTAAAGAATGGTTCGCCACACTTTTTGGCAATCGTAACCGCGAAAATGTTCAATTTCCGCGTGATTGGCTCTGATGAGTCGAGTCATGCAGAATAAATTGGATTCTCTCGCTTGTCGGTCAAGCGAGAGAATAAAACCAACAACAACTTTAACCAACGGGAGGATGCGAAAACGCACCCTCCTTTTGTTTTGATATTCCAGATTTTTTTGATAATATCAGGATATGGATTTCAATCTGGATAAAATAAAAAAAGCGCAATTCGCGCGGACGGTGAAACGCCTTGGCATTACGATGGTGGTGCTTTTCGGTTCCGCCGCGACAGGGAGTAAGAAGCCGGAAGACATTGATCTTATGGTGTTTTTGAGTGACGAGGTGAGGGAAAAAACGCTTGCGGATTTTGGGAGGCAGAACGAGGTTGCTGAAACGCTCGCTGATTTTTTGGGAGTGTATTCAGACAAGCTTGATGTTCTTTTTATGAGCAACCGCATCTCACCTCTCCTCGCATATCACGTTGCCCGCGATGGAAAATTATTGTTTGGTTCGGAAAAGGAATTTATGCGTTTTCAGCTTTTTGCGGTGAAAATCTTTCAAGATGCCGAGAAATTTCGCACCGCGCAAGAGAACTATCTTCAACGTATCTATGCTCGATAAAATTCTGGTAAAGAAAAAGCTTGCAAATCTTGGCAAATATCTCAACGAACTTGAACCGATTCTTAAACTTTCCTACGAAGAGTTTGTGAAAAACTATCGCGAAATTCGGACTGCGGAGAGGGACTTTCAGCTCATTGTGGATGCGGCAGTAGATATCAATGTGCACCTTCTTCTTAATTCCGGTCAGCAACCCCCCGAAAAAAATTATGAATCATTCATCGCACTCGAAAAGACCGGTGTATTGTCTGAAACGCAGGCAAAAGGCATCGCGCCTTCCGCAGGACTTCGCAACCGTTTGGTACACGAATACGATGAGATTAATCCCGAGATTCTCCACCGCTCGCTCAAGAAATTCGTGAAAAGTTATAAGGAATATGGCATGCTGATTTTGCGGTATTTGGACGGGAAATAGGGCGGTTTCGTTCTTCCTCCTTTGCTTTTTAAAGGGTCAAGGTTCAACTTTTGGCAATCTTAAGGTTGAACCTTATACTGTGAGCGCATGACGGACTTCGAAAAATTAAAAGAAAAAGTGATACGCGATTTTCCCGAAGCGCCGGGGGTGTATATCATGCATGGAAATTCAACCCGCCTCCGCGGAATACGTTCCGGTCCGCTTCGCCGAAGCTCCAACGAGGCGAGCGAGGCAAAGGGCGAGATTCTTTATATCGGCAAGGCGGGAAATTTGCGCCGGAGGGTTTTGAGTTATTTTTTGAAAATTCAGAAAACAAGGACTCCCAATATTTTGGAAATCAGACTTCCTGAGGGAGGTCCGACTTCCGGGAGGATAGAGAAGCTCATGCAGGAAGTGAGAGAAATTACGTATAAAGAAACAGATACTGCGCTTGAGGCGCTTATTTTAGAATCCCGGCTCATTAAAAAAGAGCATCCTTTTTTTAATATTAGAGAACAAGATGATAAAAGTTTTCTTTATGTGATGATTACTCATGAAGATTTTCCGCGTGTAGTGCTGGTGCGGGGAAAGGATTTGAATGTGACAGAGAAAGGGAAAGTATTCGGACCATTTACTTCGGGTACGAGCATTCGCGAGGCGATGAGGATTTTGAGAAGGATATTTCCGTGGAGTGTACATCCCAAACTCAAGAAGCAAGGAATAGGGAGTAAGGAGAAGGAAAATAAACCATGTTTTGAGTATGAGCTGGGATTGTGTCCCGGGACGTGTATTGGAGAAGTGAATAAGGCAGAGTATCGGAAGAACATTCGGCGGCTTATTCGCGTCTTTGAAGGCAAGAAAAATCGTGTCGTTCAAGAGATTGAGCGCGAAATGCAGAAGGCGAGTAAGGAGCTTGAATTTGAGAAAGCATCTCGTTTGAGAAAGCAGGTTTTCGCGTTGCAACATATTCAGGATATTGCGCTTATCGGCGAAAATTCTTTAAGGTTTAACCTTGGGGATTCGAAGGTTAAACCTTCGGTGCGAATTGAAGGTTATGATATTTCAAACATTTCCGGAGCATCCGCGGTCGGAGTAATGGTGGTGTTCTGTGGTGATGTGCCGGATAAAGCCGAATATAGAAAGTTTAAAATAAAAACAATTACAAAGTCGAATGATGTAGGAATGATCAAAGAAGTTCTCCAAAGGCGATTTAAAAATTCATGGCCGTTGCCACAAGTGATTTTAATTGATGGAGGTCGGGGACAGGTGAACGTTACAAAATCAGTGCTTTATGAAAAGGGATTGGAAATTCCGGTAGTGGGTATTGCAAAGGGCTCTGAACGGAAAAGAAATGATTTTCTTGGCAAGGTTCCCAAAGAAATCTCAAAAGAAATACTTATTAAAGTTCGTGACGAGGCACATCGTTTTGCAATTGCGTACCATAAGAAATTAAGGAGTATTCGTACATTTCAATAATGTTGCGAGCCGCCTCGTTATACCGTTACTTTCCCAAAGTTATTTTGGTAAGGTCACTCCAGTGACAAGTATATGTCCCATATTATCTTGTGTTTTCGTGTCGCTATTCATATCATGCCCTTTACGTTGTGCTTCTATGAAAATATCGTATAGAGTATAGGTTGTGAAACAAGATAAAATTATACAATCCCTTGCCGATGACCGGCTTATCAAATCCTTGAAAAAAGGGGGTGTAGCGGTACTTGCTACGGATACTATCTATGGAGTGGTCGCCTCGGCATACGATGCCGAGGCGGTAGCGCGAATATATAGATTAAAGAAAAGGAATCCTAAAAAACCATCTATTGTTTTAATTGCTACGACTCAAGATATTTCCCGCTTTAATGTGCGTGTGGCACCGTCTGTAGCGCGGTTTCTCCGTGGTGTGTGGCCGGGGCGTGTAAGTGTGGCGCTTTCCACTAAAGGAAGTAAATTTAAATATCTTCATTGTGGGACGGGATATATTGCATTTCGTGTACCGCTCAAAAAAGCGTTAAGAGAATTGATTGTAAAAACGGGACCACTTGTGGCGCCGTCCGCGAATATTGAAGGAAAACCACCAGCGAAAACCGTGCGTGAGGCACAGGAGTATTTTGGAGATAACGTGGATTGGTATGTGGACGGAGCGAGGGTAGAGCGCAAGCCGTCTAGGCTCGTAAAAATCCTTGAAGGAAAACCAGTAATAATGAGGGGGTAGTAGCTTATTTTTGTAAAATAATTTTTTAGACGTGAGAATATCGTAATGGTTTATAATTATACACAATGATTACCGAAGAATTAAAAGCTGGGTTTAGAGGAGATATTGCAACCGATGATGCAACGCTTGAGTCGCATAGTCGCGATTATTCCATTTTCAAAGTACGCCCGTTGATGGTAGTGTTTCCGCGCGATGTAGATGATGTGAAGAGACTAGTGCGTTTCGTGGAAGAAAAACGAAAGAAAAAAGAATATTTTACACTCACTGCGCGTGCGGCGGGGACCGATATGACGGGAGGGCCTCTTTCAGAATCAATCGTGGTGAATTTTACGCGGTATATGAACCGCATTAAGGAAATTGGAAAGGATTATGTAGTAGTGGAACCAGGGGTCTATTTCCGCGATCTTGAACCGGAACTTGCAAAAAAAGGGCTTATGTATCCCGCGTATCCCGCATCAAAGGATTTTTGCGCTATAGGGGGAATAGTAATGAACAATTCCGGAGGAGAAAAAACGCTTCTCTATGGAAAAACGGAACGATATGTAGATGGACTAAAGATGGTGCTTGCGGATGGGGAAGAACACGCTATCGTGCCGGTTTCGCGGGGATCTCTTATTGCGCGATCAAAGAAACGAGATTTTGAATCGCAGACATGGAGAAAACTTAAGCAGATTGTGGAAAAGAATGCCGAGGAAATCTCTCGTGCACAGCCGGATGTTTCTAAAAATTCCTCCGGATATTCTTTGTGGAATGTGTGGAACGGAACGACTCTTGACCCGATAAGGCTCTTTGTGGGTTCCCAGGGGACATTGGGACTTATGACGGAGGTGAAATTACATCTTGTCCCGATGCCGAAATATAGTCGGCTTGTGGTGATTTTTCTCCGCACTCTTTCTCCGGTTGCGGATTTGGTGAATGAACTTCTTGAGTTTAAGCCGGAAAGTATTGAATCGTACGATGATAAAACATTTGGCATCGCATTACGTTTTCTTCCCAGTTTATTTCGGTCGATGAAAGGAAGTTTTCTGAAACTTTTATGGGAATTTCTTCCGGAAGTGGGCATGATGATTCGCAGTGGAGGAATGCCGAAAATGGTGATGTTGGTGTCATTTACCGCCGAAAGCGAGGCGGATCTTCAAGACACGATAACCGCGGTGACGGGAAGAATTCGGAAAAAATTCAAGGTTTCGGTTCGTGCGGTACGTGATGCGCAGGAGGAGGAAAAATACTGGACAATCAGACGGCAAAGTTTCGCATTGCTCCATGGTCATATTAAAAATCGTGACACTGCGCCATTTATCGATGATATTGTCGTGCGTCCGAGATATCTTCCTGATTTTTTACCGAAGTTAAACGCTATTCTCGATAAATACAAACAGCATCTTATTTATACAATTGCGGGGCATCCCGGTGACGGGAATTTCCATATTATTCCGCTTATGGATCTTAAAAATCCTGAGGTGAGGTCTCTTATCCCGATAATTTCCGAAGAAGTATATGAACTTGTGCTTCAGTATCATGGTTCCATTACTGCCGAGCATAACGACGGTATTATTCGCACACCGTATATTGCAAGAATGTATGGGGAGGACATGGCGAGAATTTTTATGGAAGTCAAAACACTTTTCGACCCTCATGGAATTTTTAATCCCGGCAAGAAAGTGGGAGGAACGATTAAGTACGCGATGGATCATATCAAGAGTAATCGCGAATAATGTGTATTCGGATTCAATAACGCAAATCTATTTATGGTGACTTGTTGTATTGTGTATAACAATTCGCGATATTTGTGATTATTCTTTCATGTATCAGCTTCCCGAGTTTCTCAAATTTCCCAAACTTTTTCATGCGATTTCGGATGTTTCGGACGGAAATATGTCGTTTCAGTGGGGAAAGGAAGAAGAAGTGTCGAAGAATAGAATGGTATTTCTGAAAAAAATGGGTATTCGGATTGAAGATTGTATAGGTACGAGTCTGGATCATAAAATTGAAGTAACACGGGTTACTTCCGCGCATCGCGGAGCGGGAATGTGCCAACGAGAAGGCGCGGTAGTGGGAGATGCATTTTTTATCGACACTCCCAGTGCATTCCTTTTTCTTTTGACCGGAGATTGTTTGCCGGTTATTTTTTATGACCCTGTACATGCGGTGGCGGGACTTGCGCACGTGAGCCGTCATAATACGCCTCAATTCTTTATGAAAGAAATATTGAAAAAAATGAAAGAATGGCATGGATCGAATCCAAGGGATGTAATAATCGGAATCGGACCGGGGGTACGTAAGGAGTCATATGTATTTACGCGTGCGGTATGCGAAATACTTACTCCCGTATGGAAGGAATTTGCGGTCGCGCGACAGGAAGGGAGTTGTGCGTTGGATATCGTAGGGTGGAATGTCGCTCAATTGATGTGCGCAGGAGTACAAGAGGGGAATATCAGCATTGCACCTTACGATACTATCAATGATGTCCGTTTCTTCTCGCATTATCGCAGTAATAATACCGGAGAATCAGAAGGGAGATTTACCACAGTTATAGGATTACAATAGTCATATGGAAGCCCCCGTTTCATTTTGCGCAACAATATCCGGAAAAGTGCAAGGCGTAGGTTTTCGTTATGCAGTATATCGAGAGGCTAAAAAACTTGGAGTTCGTGGATTTATAAAAAATAAAAAAGACGGAAGCGTATATCTTGAAGCGGAGGGGAGTAGCGAAGTAATCAAGGATTTTTTCCAGTGGTGCCGGAGTGTTCAAAAAAACGCACAAATTGAGAATATTGAGTTTGCTTCGTGCGCAATTCGAGGATTTTCTGGGTTTGAGATACAATAGAGCATATGATGTACGATGCAATTAAACGCTTTCACGAACAGTTTGAGTTTCAACCGAAAATAGAAAATGCCAAAGAGTTGGAGAAATTTCGGCGCATAAAAAAATCGAATTCCCCGCATCAATGGTCGGTGGGATTTGTTGTTGCGGGGATGGGAGGATCCCATCTTGCCGCCGATTTACTTCGTGCCATACATCCCGAATATGATATATTGATTCACTCTGATTATGGTTTGCCGAAGGGTGATATTAAAAACAGGCTTATTATTATAAGTTCGTATTCCGGAAATACCGAAGAGGCAATCAGTGCGTTTGAGGAAGCGCGTAAAAGAAAATTGCCGTGTGCGGCAATTGCCACAGGAGGAAAACTTCTCGAATATGCAAAAAAATCAGGTGTTCCTTATGTCCAACTTCCGGATCTCGGACTTGAGCCTCGCGTAGCGTTGGGTTTGAGTCTCCTCGCGCTTTTTGCTCTTGTGGGTGCACGGACTGCGCTTCGCACCGCTTCGAAACTTTCGCATATCCTCCGTCCTTCCGTATATGAGTCGCGGGGCAAAAAGTTCTCCACGGTGTTTTTAGGAAAAGTTCCCATTATATATGCGTCTGCTCGGAATGTTCATATTGCCTATAACTGGAAAATAAAATTTAATGAAACGGGAAAGATTCCTGCATATATGAATGTCATTCCGGAATTGAATCATAATGAAATAAACGGATTTGATGTTTCCGAATCTACGCAAGCGCTTTCTCGGCACTTCCACTTCCTTTTCATTACCGATGAGTTTGATGACGCGCGAGTGCAAAAGCGGATGCGAATTTTGAAGCGGCTTTACCGCGCAAGAAAATTACAAGTAACCGAAACCGCACTCAAGGGTAAAAGTTTGCTTGAGAGGGCGATTATTTCACTCATCCTTGCTGATTGGACTGCGTATTATACCGCACTTGGACATGGAGGGAGTCCTGATGGTGTCCCGATAGTGGATGAGTTCAAAAAACTGATGGAGAGGTCCGATCGATAGCTCGATATTGCATGATATTGTGAGGAGAGTTATAACAGAAGCACCTACGAAGGTGGGTGTTTCTTAACAATGCGTTGAAGAACGCACAACAAAAGGCGAGTTATGACAGACATCGATTACGGAGTAATCATAAGCGAATTACAAATTCCTTCACGGAGAGTAACAACATGGGGTGAGTTGTTCGAAAGGAAGGGGGGCGATATCAACCCGGACCAGAGAAAGGAAATCGGTCTGGTTCTTTGGGAATTCTTTGAGGCTCATACACTCACAGATATACGGTGGATATGGGCGGAAAAGCTGATGAAAGTCTATCCTCCGGAAATTATGGAAAGATCACTTCTTCTAAAAGTGATCCTCGCGCTCATGCTGAAATGCCAGGAAAAGGAAATGCCGAAAGCAGTGCGATTCATTGAGTGGTACGTACTTACCAAGGTGGGCTATGAAAGAGGGGCGGTAAGTGGCTATTGGCTCTCCGGTCAGGGAAGGAGGTTCGAGGATGTAGCGGTGGCGTACCGCTTCCTCTTTTTCCTTATTATTGACCTCCGGAAATTCTTCTGGTATTTGCAAATAGAGACAATCTCAAGTCTATTACGAATAGCGCACGAGGCAGTTAAGGTACACCCGGGACTGTATTGGGCGAGTACGGGCCTTCACGCGTATTCATTTCTTGTACTTGCGCAATTTATTGGGAAACATGCGCATGATTCTATCTATACCGATGTGGAATGGTTCGCAGTGGAGCGAGTGCTCCGACGCGCCGTGGCTGTGCATGACCCAAACTATTTAGTGGCGGCGGAGAAATTACTCGCACTGCATACTGAGGGGTCCGAGGAAAAGCGGATACGTCAGCGATACGAAGCAGACTCGTGTTCCCTCGCGGAAAGGATTGCGAGGATTCGGACAAGTGTGGAGATTTTGAGAGTCGCCGACGCAGAATGTAAAGGGTTGGAAAATAATCTCTCCACAATGGCACGCGAGTTGAAGAAAAGAAAGGAATTCGTTGGAGAAATCACAATAAGTCTTCGATTTGTGGCTCAAGGGGATGGGACGATGACACTCGTTGCGGGTCTCACAAGTACCGACATACGGGATTCCATTGATGTGTCCTGGAAAGTTTCGCGATTGGCGCTCGGAGGCGCTGTCTTCTCGGAATCATACAGTTATCAGCATTCCAGAGTTCCCATGCTCGTTCGTGATAGCGGGGAAAAAACTGGTATGGCTGTGGGTTCAATTGACCCCGATCGGCGCATTAGTGCGTTTCCGCCAGTGTCGTGGCGCGTATTCGGAGTAAGTTGCGATGTGCAGATCGAGTTCTCGTTGAACGGCATAAATTCGGGAAAAATTAGACGCATTCTTGATGCCACGCCGGGCACGGAAGTTGTGCTTATCGGAAGTGCCTAAAGGGCATGAAAAAAACACGAGGCGCGGACAAACATCCGCGCCTTTCGATTTTCTGGTGGGATTGGGGATATAACGTCTCAGACATACATGTAAAACTTTAAGGGAGGAGTGTGAATATTACAGATATCGCGAACGGGCGAGTATACCGGGCAAAGAAATACTCGTACCAAGCAAGGAAACAGTGAGGGAAACAATAACGGAAAAGAAGATAGTGGCGGTGATGGAAGAGTCTCAAAGAAGGACTCCAAAAAAAGAGGAGACTGACCCTGCGATGCGGGGTCTTGCTATTCTGATATAGTGAAAGTGTGCTACAGACAAAAAAGCAAAAAACAGTTCAATGGACGAATCATGCCCACAGTAAGATGCGGTATTATGGGCTTTCCGAACAGCGCGTGCGCAGGGTACTCCACTCGCCAAAGCGTGTGGAAGAGGGGATTGCGCCGAAGACTGTGGCGATGATGCAACCTTTTTCGATATTACGAATTAAAGATCGGGGGATATGGAAAGAGCAATGGAAGCAGGAGTTGTGGGTAATGATTCAGGATGGGGGAAATATTCGAAAAATTATCAGTGCGTGGAGATATCCGGGAATGACAAAACCGGGAACCGCGCTTCCAGATGAAGTGCTTCGAGAGATTCGTGCAGGAGTTGCCCTCTCGCGTGAATCTGTTGAGACCGAGGAAGAGGTGCGGGAAAAAATGACAGGAATGTTGAGAAAGTGGAGAAGGAAATTGTAGAAAATAGAAACAAGAACATAAATTGTATTTGTTTTATAATTCGGTATTGTTAGCGTATAATTTCGCTACCTATGCTTATCATAAGCCCCTCATTTAAAAACGGAGAACCGATTCCAAAAAAGTTTACGTGCGATGGATGGGATATAAATCCCGAGCTTCAGCTCCATAACGTGCCCGCCAGCGCGGCGACTCTTGCGCTTATTATGGATGACCCCGATGCAATCGGAGGGAAGACCTTTGTTCACTGGATTGTGTGGAATATCAAGCCGGAAACCGAATACATCAAAGAGGAAAGCAAGCCATCGGGGAGTGTCGAAGGACTGAATTCCGCAAATCAAATTGGATATATTGGACCGTGTCCTCCGGAAGGGACACCGCATCGTTATTTTTTCAAAATCTATGCGTTGGATGTGAGATTCGATATTACACAAGGGTCGATGCGTGATGAATTCGAAAGGGTTATACAAGGGCATGTGCTTGAAGAAGCGGAAGTCATGGGAACGTATGTGCGAGAGTGATTTATATTATCGCGCTACGGATTATGTCGAACGAGAATTTTTGTAAAAATACCCTGTGGATAATAATGTATTTGACAGTCTTTATAGAGAGGAATATTATAACCCAGTACCAATAATTATGACGTTCTCGAGTCACCACTTTTCTATGTTTACGATGCGTACGCTTTCAGCGTGGGTGTTTTGCTATGTCTTTCTTATGAGCAAGATTACTCAAAAACAAGGGGAGCTTGGTTGGGAAATAAAACCACAGAGAATTTAAGGAAATCACACAAGAATTCAACCAAAGCCTCCTCGATAACAGGAGGCTTTGTGCATTATGGACGTTCATCTCATTCGCGAATCCCTGCGGATACGCCTATGAGATGAGTGCCCAGACGTTTATACCGGAATCGTCGCAACACTCTAGAGAAAAAACAATAAAAGTCGCACGCAAGTAAATTAATTCAAATATCATGAAAATAGGTGTATTGGGCAGTACAAGTCCGCTTGTAAGCATTCATTTACAAAAGCTTATTGCGGAATCAACTCCTGCCAGAAAGGATCAGGATCATTTGGAAATCGTGTGTTACACGAATCCAAAAATTCCCGACTGCAGTGATGCGGAAGTAAAAACTCATGAGGCGACAGAGCATCATGAGGCATTGGTAACGTCGGCACAGCTTTTAGTGCGTGCGGGAGTCTCGATGATAGCGATTCCGTGTAATCGCGCTCATGTGAGAATCGAGGACATTCAGAGTCGTGTTCCGGTTCCGGTGGCGAATATGGTGAATCTTGCGATACAGCAGATCGCAAAAAATCACCGCAAGGCATGTGTCGGGCTTATTGCCGCAGGGCCGGTTATTACTCAAAAAATATACGAGCAAGCGTTATTGGATTCCGGGGTTCGTGTGGTGATTCCCGATACAAAGGGGCAGGAAGCGGTGGCAAAGGCGGTGCAGGCGGTAAAAGTGAACGCCGATGCGGACGGAACGCCGGTGATGAAAGTGGCGAAACAGCTTATAGAAAACGGTGCACAAGTACTTCTTGTGGGATGTGCAAAGCTTTCCATTTTTGCCGATGAGCTTGAGAAGTTGGGAAAGCCGGTTGTTGATCCTATGAGGGTGCTTGCGGAACATCTCGTCGATCAGGCGAGAGTGGTATAAAAGTGCGAAGTGGATAAAACAATGACTTAAATAACTCGTTAAAGTATTCAAAATTGTATATTTTTTGTTTGTTTTTCTCAAGCTACAGAGAAATAGGTTTTGTTTTACTCTTAATCGACAAGTATAATTTGTTTTTAGCGTGGTGACTCTTTTAGAGTCACCATGTTTTTTATTTCTGTGCATAACCTCCTTGACAACTTTTTAACAGAGGAAGATACTTTTTAGTAGAGTTCTTTCAAAATGGTTTTTCGGCTGTAGGCGCAAGGAAATTTTTCTTTGCGGCTGCAGCTGAACATGGTCACCAGCTAATGCACCTTTCTTTTCGGAGGAGGATAAACAATTGTGACCAAAAAGCAGAAACCAAAAAAATATGCAAAAATTGCATGACATTCAGGGGCTCCAAAAATGGGGTCGAACGTTCACCCGCGGTGATGGTGGAACTCCGTTCCTTGGGGTCTATCGAGGTTTTCTCGGCATGGGACGTTCGCTGAAGACAATCCACGGCATTGGATAACCAGCGAAAAAAGGGCTTAATGCCCGAAACATTTAGTGCCGCATTTCTTCATTGATTTGCGGCACTTCCATTTTTAATAATTGCATTCCTCAAAATTTTGTGTAAGGTGATAAGATATGAATCGCGCATTGGTTCCCATGTCTCGCCTTGAGCTTGTGAAGCAGAGTATTGCTCCGCTCAATTTTGCTCGTGAGACATTTATTAAAAAACTTCTTCGTTATAATGTAGTGCCGGTTTTTGTTTCCTCGCTCTTTCCAAAAGAAATGGTGGAGAAATTATACAATGAGTGTCAGGGTATATTTTGTATGGGAGGAGCGGATTTTAATTCAAATGTATACGGAGAGGAACCGCATCTAAAAACGGAAGCAACGGAACCTTTGCGCGACGAACTTGAATTGCATCTTATTCGGAAAGCGTTAGCCGACAAAAAACCTTTTTTAGGAATTTGCAGGGGATGCCAAGCGCTTGCAATCGCTTCGGGGGGAACATTATATCAACATATAGAAGGAATTGCCCTCGGAGAAAATCACGGAGCGAGTGAAGGGGGAACGTATGAGGATCTTGTAAAACAGGTGGGGCATGAGGTTGTTGTTGCGGAAGGAAGCAAGGCACGGGCATTGTTAGGGAAAGAAATAATTCGTACCAATTCCGGACATCATCAGGCAGTAAAGTCTGTAGGGGAGGGTATTATTGTTTCAGGTAAGACCAAAGGAGGGATTACAGAGATTATCGAACACACGGCGCAGGACTTTTTTTGCTTCGGTATTCAGGCACATCCCGAGGTGGAGGATAATGGGGATTGCGAGCCGTTTTTTAGGGCGTTTGCGGATGCGATGAGTCAAAGAGGGTAATGGCTTGACAGTGTTTTCGAAGAGTGTACACTAATTTTACTATAACTTCCATGAAAAATTTCTTGGTATATATGCCTCATATTTTTTCCCTTGCGCTTTTTGCGTGGATGCTTTGCGTTGTCTTTATCCGCAAGGGAACGGGAGGAATGGTGAAATATCATATACGTTAGAAAGTTGAGAGATAAGAATTTCACCAACACCTCCCCATAAAAGGGAGGTGTTTTGTTCAGAAATTCACTTCATAAACAGGTCTAGACCGATTTATGAAGTGAGCGTCAGAACAATAAGGTTCCACATGCGCTCATTGCTCTTTGGTTTTATGGAAAAAATAGCAGAAAAAAGAAGAGCTCTCTTCCAGAGGGAATGGCCTGTGGTGGAGTTGCCGCAACCGCAACGAAAAAAAAGGGGGGGTTCCAAACCTATTCCCGAATGGATGCGAAAACCCAAGTACAGGAGTCTTCTCTTGGAGAGAGTCTGAAGTCCGAAGGAACTTGCGTTCCTTTGGTTTATTATAACCCGAAGGGTGGTGACATGATGAGAAATCACTTTGTTATCACCCTTCCTAACCTTTTCACTATATTCACCATCTGAAGATTGCCGTATGCGAAACGATAATCTTCAGGTGCGCGCAACCACAAATGAGGGTTGGTACGCCTGTGATAGGGAAAGAAGTTTTTTGAAAACTTTAATAAGGTTGGAGGATTATGATAGATTTGACACAATGGGTGAACCCCAAAACGAAAAGGACAATTCCGCTCTGCGGAAACGTGGTCCCGCGGAGCGAATTCCGCATGCCGTGCGAGCCGCTAAAAATCGGGATAGAGCTTGAGCTTCTTGTGCGCGACAAAAAGATGAATTCAGCGGGAATGCGGGCGCAGGAGGTATTCACGTCGGACGCGGTGAGTCTCGACGGGAAAATCTCGGTAGAGGCTCTGGTGGATATAGTAGAGGTAAAGACCGACCCACACGCGGGAATTGCACAAGTCGTTCGTGACCTGCAAGGAACATGCGACGTACTCCAAAATTACTTTGCGAACGAGGGGTGCGCGTTGCTCCCTATTTCGCTCGCACCGCTTGAAGTAATTGGAACACCAAGTTTTAACCACTGTTTCATAAAGGAAATCGGGGTGAGAAAACATGGCGTGGGGGTATGCCGACTCGATGGTATCGCGAGTACGCAGTTCAATATCGACGTGGGGGAGGGCAATGCCTTGCTCTACGTCCATAAAGCGTTTCGCGGAATCGTGCCGCTTCTCGTATCACTCACCGCGAACTCGCCTTTCCACGGAGCGCTCAACACGCACATGCTCGCGATGCGGGCAAACGTGCGAAGTATGCTCTTGGACTCCGGGGGGTGGATGGCGGAGAATATACACGAGACCGATTGGGCGGAATACTTGGAACGGCGGGCGAGAATGTGCTCAATCGGGGCGGTAATGTCTGCGCCGTGGGCGCACAACGGACCGCTTCGGCTTCGGCCGGATAAGGGAATGTGCCTTGAAATTTCGCCGTGCGAAGTTATCCCGAGGTTTCGGGGTATCGGTACGATGGCGGATTTCTTAAGGAGGGTGGTGTTGGAACTCTTACAGTGCTACATCTCGGGCGAGCCTCTCCCTGAATTCTTCGGCGCGAGCGAAGACCTCGCGGTGCAAAAGAATATGCAGGAATCGGTAATTAGGGGGCGGAATGGTACATTTCTCAATCGCAGTCTCGAAGGCGTATCGACGAGATATGCCCTTGAGCAACTCGTCGAGTGGGTGGACTCATTCAGTGCAAGGAAAGAAGCGAATGGAGACCCCTCGTGGCAATGGAGCGAAACGGTTAACGCACTTTGGGACATCCTGGAGAACGGAACGCCCGCGGAACGAATGGTCGCGGAGTTTCAGAGGATCCACGATTGTCCCAACCGCTTGGACGGGTGTCCGGCGTGCGGCGACTCCATTCGCGAAGTGTGTCGGGAAGTAGCGAAAGACTTCGCTGTGCAATTCAGTGGGGAGGCGCCTTGCGAGCAGGAGTGGAAAACTGAAATGATTGTGGCGTAGGTACACGGCTATGGAGTGTAGCTATGAAATAATATAAAAAGAGGCTGATTTTACGATCGGCCTCTTTTGCATTTTACGTTTTATATTGTATGCAGTAGTATATCCATACATGAACAAATCGGCGCTTCAAAAAATTTTATTTCAGCTTATTAAATTCAAGTCCGAAACGAGAAATCAAGCGGAAGTGAAAAGAGCGGTTGATTATGTGGGGACGCTATTTCGCGGTACGCAGTACGGTGTAAAGAAATTCGCTCATAAAGGTGTGCATTCGCTTATTATTTTTCCCACGCGAAGTGATTGGAGATATCCGAAAATATTACTCAACGGACACATTGATGTGGTTCCCGCACATGATATGGCACAATTCAAGCCATATGAAAAGAATGGGAGAATATATGGACGAGGCGCAGTTGATATGAAGGGAGGGCTCACCGCGCTTATCGGAACACTTCTTGAGTTAGATGCTCAAAAAATTAAAAGTGATGTAGGGCTTATGATAACGGGAGATGAAGAGGTCGGCGGTGCGCACGGTGCGGGATTTTTGGTAGACGACATGGGGTTGAGACCTCAATTTGCAATTGCGGGAGATGCACCTCGCCGAAGCGGTGTGGCGATTACCATCCATGGAAAAGGGGGTGTTTGGGTTGAGCTTACTGCACGGGGAAAATCAGCACATGCGGCGCGACCATGGCTTGGGGAGAATGCGTTGGATAAATTGCATGACGCAATTGCAAAAATCAAACGTACTGTGGAAAAACGGGTTCCTTCTGATTCATGGGAAACCACCGTCACATTATCGGTTATTGAAACAGACAACCAAGCTCCGAATATAGTCCCGTCATATGCGAGGGGAGTGATTGATATTCGTTTTACGGAAACGTTTGCCGTGCACCCCGATGATGCGCATCGGAAATTAAAAGCGATGGTGCCGGAGGTTCAAGTAACGGCGCTTACCAAAGTCATGCCTTTGATCAATGACTCAAAAAATAGTTTTATCAGAGATATTCAATCATCTTTTTCCCATACATTTGGAGAAAAAATTCCCTTGGTTCGCGAACATGGAGCAAGTGATGCACGTCATTTTATGACGTATAAAATTCCGAGTATCCTTGTGGGTACGATTGGGGATAATTGGCACACAAAAGACGAATGGGTGTCTATGGATAGCATTATGCTCCTTAAAGACGCACTTTTCGCATACCTTAAAAAACACGCAACATGAAACTTTCCATCGGCATAGTCGGTCTTCCGAATGTGGGGAAATCCACGCTTTTTAGTCTGCTCACCAAGCAGAATATTTTGATTGCGAATTACCCCTTTGCGACGATTGATCCTAATGTAGGAGTGGTACCGGTCGTGGACGAACGATTAAAAGTACTTACGAAGATGAGTACTTCAAAGAAGACTATTCCTGCAGTGGTGGAGTTCTATGACATTGCGGGGTTGGTGAAGGGGGCAAATAAAGGAGAAGGGCTTGGAAATCAATTCCTTTCTCATATTCGTGAAACACAGGCAATTGTGGTGGTGCTGAGAGTATTTACCGATTCCACCGTGGTGCACGTGGAACAAAGTGTGGATCCTTTGCGGGATATGGAAATTATCAACACGGAGCTTGCGTTGAAGGATCTAGAAACTGTTGAAAAGCGATTTAAAAAGCTTGAAGGAGAAGCAAAGGCGGGTGATAAAGTTGCGGTTAAGAATTTCGAAGTATTAAAAGAAATAAAATCTGCGCTCGAATCGGGAGAATCGATTGTGCGTTTTTATGATGAGGAAATAGCAAAGGAACTTGCATTGTTGAGCTCAAAACGAAGATTCTATCTTTTAAACGGTGAACCGGAAGAAGTTCCGGAATCGCTTACGAAAAAAATACAAGAGAGAGGAGAGGATTATATAGTGGCAAATGTGGCGCTTGCAGATGAGTTTCTAGAGCTTACGCGAAAAGCGTATGAAGTTCTTGATCTTATCAGTTTCTTTACTACCGGGGAGGATGAGACGCGCGCGTGGACGATTGAGCGTGGTTCAAAAGTTCCGCAAGCGGCGGGAGTGATTCATACCGACTTCGAGAAAAATTTTATTCGTGCGGAAGTGGTCGCGTATGATAAGCTTGTCGAGGCTCAAGGATGGAGCAAGGCGCGCGAGAAAGGATGCATGAGACTTGAAGGTAAGGATTATGTTGTCCAAGATGGAGATGTGATGGTTATCAGACATGGGTGAAATTGCGAATAACAAAATCCAAATTTCAAAAAATCAAAGTATTTGAATTTTGATTATTTTTTTAGTATTTGAATTTTTGAATTCAGGATTTTCTTTATGAAGAAATCAATTATTAAAGTTAATAACCTTGTAAAGCGTTTTGGGAATGTTACTGCGGTGGACGGTATTTCTTTTGATATGCATGAGGGGGATATTACTGGGCTTTTGGGTCCGAATGGTGCGGGGAAGACGACTACTATTCAGATGATTTTAGATGTTATCACTCCTACGTCCGGTGAAATTCGGATTTTTGATCTTGACATGAAGCACCACCGCGAGGAGATTCTCTCGAAGACAAATTTTTCATCACCCTATGTAACGCTCCCAAATAGTTTGAAGGTATGGGAGAACCTTAATGTGTTTGCGGGTCTTTATGGTGTGAGAAACTCCGGTGCAAAGATAAAGGAATTAGTGGAACAATTCGACCTTGTCGATTCATTGTCGAAGCTTACTTCAAAACTTTCCACCGGTCAGCTTACGCGGTTAAACCTTGTAAAGGCCCTTTTAAACGATCCAAGGCTTTTACTTCTTGATGAGCCGACCGCCTCGCTCGATCCGGATATTGCCGATCGTGTGCAACACATGCTCCTTAAAATTCGCAAAGAGAAGGGGATTACGATATTGTACACTTCCCACAATATGAAGGAGGTTGAAGCGCTTTGCGACCGTGTGATATTCATTAATCATGGAAAAATAGTCGATGATGGTACCCCTGCGGATTTAGTGAAGAAGTATGGGCATGAAGATTTAAATGACGTGTTTTTGCACATCGCGAGAAGCGATTCTAAATAAAAATGTAAATGTCACAATGGAAAATGACAATGTAAAATATTCAATCCACTGTTCATTTCGGACTTTAAATTGTCATTTTAAATTTTTAATTTTATGAAATTCTATCGCGTCAAAGCGCTTCTCATGAGAAACTTATATCTTTATAAGCGGAGTTTACCGCGCATCATGGATATTCTTTACTGGCCGGTGATGGAACTCCTTATCTGGGGATTCTTGAGTGTATATCTCGAAAAGCTCAATTTTGGCGGAGTAAGCGTGGTAACGGTGCTTCTTGGAGGGATACTCTTTTGGGAGCTTTTGAGTCGTGCGCAGGGAGCGGTTTCCGTCGCATTTCTCGAGGATGTATGGGAAAGGAATTTTTTAAATATTTTTGTAACACCGCTCAAGACTATCGAGTTGCTTGCGGCATGGTTTTTAATTGGCCTTGTCCGCATCGTGCTTGTGGGGATTGTTGCGGGTGGATTGGCATTTCTTTTCTATAAATTCAATATTTTCACTTTTGGTATTTATCTTATTCCGTTTGTTCTGAACCTCCTCCTTTTTGGATGGATTGCAGGACTTTTTGCAATCGGAATCATTCTTCGCTACGGATCATCCGCTCAGATCATTGCATGGGGAATTCTCTTTCTTATTCAACCCTTCGTTGCGGTGTTTTACCCTGTTTCCGCTTTACCCCAATCAATCCAGTGGATTTGTTGGATTTTACCTCCTACCTATGTTTTTGAAGGCATGCGTACGGTGCTTGCAACGGGAGTTCTTCCTTTTCGGGATTTTTTACTGGCGGCGGGAACAAACGCAATATATCTCGTACTGGTAGTTTGGTTTTTCTTCCGAATGTTTGCACGCGTAAAAGAGAAGGGGCTATTACTAAAACTTGATTAAGTAACTTTTTCCTGCATATACCCGCCATGGCGGGTATATGCAGGAAAAAAATGATATGATGAAAACACATGTCACGAGGACCTGGGAAAATTCAGAAGAGAGTATTATTACTACTTCAAGCAGGAATAGCGCTTTCACTTTCGATATCTCCGCAACGGCAGTTAAGGGTTTTAAAAGGGATGCATAAGGAATGGAAAAAGATTGATAGTGAGGTACTATCTCGTTCTATTCAAGCGCTCTACCAGAGTAAGCTGGTGAGTTTCCATGAACGAGGAGAGAAAGTTGATATGGTGCTTTCAAAAGAAGGGGAGAAGAAAGTTCTTACGTATGCTATTGATAATATTTCGGTGAAGAAGCCCGTGCGTTGGGATGGGAAATGGAGGATTGTACTGTTTGATATACCGAAAGATGAAAAAAAAGCCAGAGAAGCGTTTCGTTCTCATTTATATCGTTTTGGATTTCGTATGTTGCAAAAAAGTGTATTTGTATTTCCTTATCCCTGCGATGACGAGATTGATTTTCTTGTTGAATGCTACGAATTACAACGATATGTAAGAAGGATTGTTGCAGATGATATAGATAACGGGTTACACCTCAAGAAAATATTTAATGTATAAGTAGTTGTCATGGATTGCGGTCGCATATACTTGCCATGGCAAGTATATGCGGAAAAAAGAAGTGAGATAAAGAGAATTAAATACGGTTAAGATCGGCGTTCCAGCGCACTTCCAAGCGTTTCGTCGTCTGCAAATTCAATCTCACCGCCTGTAGGGAGTCCTCTCCCCAGATAACTTATTTTTTTTGTGAATGGTTTGAGTTCCCTGGCGATAAGAGATGCGCTGAAATCGCCGACAGATGTAGGGTTGAATCCAAGTATGATTTCTTCTGTGTGCCCTGAGCCCGCCGAAGGAATGAGTTCTTTTTGTATAAGCGATTTTAAGTGTGCGAGACGTAGGTTTTGCCACTCTTCAAGGATTCCTGTCTTTGGAATTTCTCCGATAATAAAATAATGACCATTGAATTTTCCGCTTTTTTCCAGGGATATAAGATCTGTTTCTTTTTCAACCACCATAATAATAGTTGGCGTACGGCGAGGGTCTTTGCAAATATGGCACCGTAATTTTTGATTTTGATCTTTGTTGTCGGCATGTGGTGAGAGTTCTGATTTTGGAGCTTGTGTGGGGAAGAAACAGTGAGTGCAGGGTTGAATGGTACGCATGTCATGTATCGCATCACCCAATTCTTTCATGCTGATATTGCCCATGCGAAGAAGGTGAAATGCAAGGCGTGTAGCTTGCCGAGGTCCGAGCGACGGAAGCTCGGAGAGTTTTGCGATAAACTGCTCAATAGGAGAGGGGAGACGCATTTCTTTAAAACTCTGTATTTTCTCCCATTCGAGTTTCAATCGTACGGAATGAAGTGTGCTCCGCATCGAAATAAAGATCGACGGAACCAAGAGGACCATTTCGGTGTTTTGCAATCGAGATTTGTGCGATGTTTTGTTCTTCGGGAAGGACATCAAGTTTATCGCGGTCTTTGCGATAGATGAACATCACAACATCTGCATCTTGTTCAATTGCTCCCGATTCGCGAAGGTCTGAAAGGCGCGGCATTTTATGGTCGCGCTGATCGACCGCGCGATTTAGCTGGGAAAGAGTGAGAACGGGGACTTTAAGTTCTCGCGCAAGAGCTTTGAGTCCACGGGAAATTTCTGTGACCTGCTGTACTACGTTGTCGCTTTTTGTACGTGGGGTGAGGAGTTGGAGATAATCAACGGTGAGGAGTCCAAGTCCATGCTCTACTTGAAGACGGCGCGCCATAGAGCGCATTTGTATGATATTTAATGATGGAGTGTCGTCGATGAATATATTTGCCTGTGACAGTCGGTCAAGTGCCTGTTGAATCATTTGAAATTCGGTGTCGTTACTTATTTTTCCGGTAAGGATTTTCCAAAGCGATACCTGAGATTCTGCGGAAACCAAACGATCAATAACTTGTTCGCGTGACATTTCAAGCGAGAATATGCCTACGGGAATACCTTCCTTGGTTGCGGCATGTCGCGCAATATCAAGCATAAGCGATGTTTTTCCAAGTGATGGACGTGCGCCAAGCACGACAAGGTCGGATTTTTGCAGTCCGGAAAGTATGTTATCGAGACCATCAAAGCCGGTAGGTACGCCACGATGACGTCCTTTTCCTTGATGGAGTTGTTCAATGCGTTCGTATGCCGCTTTCAGTTCGTCTTTGAGCGGAACGAAGTTTTTTGGCATAGATTTCTGCGATATCGCAAGAATTTTTTGTTCGATATCATCCATCATTTCTTCGATGTCGCGCGATGCATCAAAGGCATCCTCGGTAATTTCACCGGATGCTTTAATCAGGTCTCGTAAAACCTTTTTTTCCTTTACCAGTTGCGCGTAGTGAGTGATGTGCGATGCGGTCGCGATTTGATTGGTAAGTTCGGCAAGATAACTTGAACCGCCGATGTCTTTCAACGAGCCTTTCTCTTTAAGAAGGTTTCCAACGCTTATCACATCAATTGGCTGATGTTTTTGATATAAATCAAGGATTGCATCATAAATTCTTTCGTGTCCTGGGGAATAAAAATCTTGTGAGGAAAGTATATCTGCGACTTTAAAAATGGCATTCTTGTCGATGAGAATGCCGCCAAGGACTGCTTGTTCCGCCTCCATATTTTGAGGAGGAACCTTCAATTTGTTTTGTGGGGGATTAGGCGACATAAAGTAAACTTCTCATTTACAAACCCAATATCCAACTTCTCAAGCTTGGCTATCGTAGCGCTTAAACCTTATTATTTTTGCTTTATAGGCCAGAGAAATGGCCCGTATGGTGTATCTTCTACCCCGTATCCTAGCGCGTTCAGACGCTTGCGCAAGGTATCGGACTGGACAAACTGTTGATTACGGCGGAATGCGTGGTAATGCTTCTTTGCAACACTTATATGAAAGGGGATACGCATTCTTTTCCTGGCTGTTTCGATGAGGGAGAGCTGTAACACCTTATCGAATTTTTTTGCGGTATCAAGGCGTTGTACAGGCGAGAGCTTGTCATCATAGAGGAGTGCATGGAGCGAGGCGAGAGCTTGTGGCGTATTAAGGTCGTCGCTTAGCGCAGTGAGAAATTTCTTTTCATAGTCATGACGTAGTATTTTCATTTTGCTTTGTCGTGCGTCGAATATGAGTCGCCCCACTTGTTTATAAAGATTTTGAAGTGATTGATTCGAAGACTCAAGGGCTTCCCAATGAAAGTTTAATTGAGAACGATAATGTGCACCGAGTATAAAATAGCGATATGCAAGTGGAGGCAATGAGCGATCTTCTATTTTTCTAAGTGTTAAAAAATTTCCCAGGGATTTTCCCATTCTTTCGTTGTTGATTACGAGAAACTCTCCGTGAAGCCAGAAGTGAGCAAGTTCTTTGTTATATGCGCCTTCGGATTGCGCCATCTCGTTTGTGTGATGCACTGCAATATGATCAATACCTCCCGTGTGGATATCAAACGGTTGTTTTAAAAAATATTCCGATATGGCGGAGCATTCTATATGCCATCCGGGAAATCCTTTTTCCCATGGAGAATCCCATTGGAGGACGTGATTCTTGAATTTTCCGGTTATTTTGAACCACAGCGCAAAATCAGAAGGGTGTTTTTTTTCCGGATCTTTTACTACTTTTGCACGCACCGCAATTCGTTTTTCTTCAATTGGCTGGCGTGAGAGGCGGAGATATTTTTTTAAACCGTATCGTGTCACATCAAAATATACGGCATTTTTTGTTTCATACGCGAGTCCTTTTTCAAAAAGTTTCTGTATGAGTTTTTGCTGTTCCGGAATAAATTTTGTCGCAGGAGCAATTATTTTCGGGATTTTAATATTGAGTTTTTTGATGTCGTTCAAGAATGCTTCCGTGTAGATGTGCGCCACTTCAAGTACGTCTTTCTTTTCTTTGTGTGCTTCCTGCTCCATTTTGTCTTCTCCCTCATCCGAGTCATTGGTCAGGTGTCCGACATCGGTGATATTCATCACTCTCTTTACGTTGAAACCCAAAAAAAGGAGAGTTCTCTCCAGGATATCTTCAAAAATATAAGTGCGGAGATTTCCAATATGGGCAAAGTTATATACCGTCGGGCCGCAAGTATAAAGACTAACCTTCGATTTATTGAGTGGCCGAAAATTCTCTTTCTGTCTTGAGAGAGTATTGTAGAGCTTGAGCTTCGTGGAAGGGGATCGCATTTTTGTCGTGGAGACTCGTTAGAACCACTCTTTTCTTTTGAAGAAAAGCGCCAAAGAAACCATACCGATTGCAATAAGAGTTACGATAATCCAAAAGGATCCCGGGGTATTTATTATGGGAGTTCCGCGTGCGGGGATAGTGAGAAGCGCCGCAATCAGCATAAATGGGAATGTGAGAAATGAAAGAATGGTGAATGTCTTCATAACATTATTCACTTTTAAACCCATGAGTTGCGTGTTGGTGTCTTCAAAATCGTTTGTTGCTTCTCGGTAATTTTCCACTTGATTCACGATGCGTAGATGATCGCCGATCAGATCGTTTAAATATATCTCCGCGTCCTTATTCCAAAATTTAAGACCTCGAGAGAGAAGGGATTGTATTGTCGATTGTTGGAGGCGAACGATTATTCGGTATTCGGATACGTCTCGTTTAAGGTAGGAAATTTTTTCCAGAACTTCCTTCTCTTTATTTTTAAAAAGTTCTTTCCCAAGACTCTCTACTTTTTCGCGCACATGATGTAATTGTCGTTCCTGAAATTCGATGAGTGCCTGAAGTACGGTATATAATAATTTTAAAGAACTCTCTGCGGTATTCTCGGTTAATGAGTCGAGTGCATCTATCTTTTCCGAGTGAACCGCAATTACTGTGTCGCGTGTAATAATAAAATCTATTTCCGTTCGCGTGGTAGTGGCGCTTTTCGTATCATAAAGCGGAAAATAATATACAAGATACAGATAAGACTCATAATATTCCACACGCGCTCTTACGGTTGTGGTTTTGAGCTCCTGAAGTATCAAAGGATGAATTTGAAATTTTGCTTTCAAAAATTCAATATCTCGGTCTGTTGGGCGAAATATGCGAAGAAGTGATGCGGATTTTGTTTTTGCCATATCTTAATAGTATAGACAAATACTTCTATAAATCCAAAGTATAGGATGTTTATCCTCTGGTGTTCGGTTCTGGCAATCTTGACACTAGACTGCTAAATGATATACTTTTTATATTACGTAATTGGTAATTTCAATTTTATGACGCTTTCCGAGCGTGAAGCAAAAATATTGAGTGCTACGGTTGAAGCTTTTATAGAAAGCGGTGAGCCTGTAAGTTCTCAACAGTTATATGACCGTTATCGGTTTGGTATTAAGCCGGCAATGATTCGCCATGAACTTGAGGCGCTTGCCGAAGAGGGATATCTTGAGCAACCTTATCATTCCGCGGGGCGTGTTCCCTCGGATAAGGGATTTGATTTCTTTGCACGATGTGCACTCGTAGATTCATGTTCCGAGACTCAACGCGCGCATGCGGATTTCAAGCGCCTTTTCGCAGAACGTGCATGGAACGAGTTTCTTTCCGAATTAACGGAAGATTTCGGGGTGATGGGTGTGGTGGGAGATACGCGCGGAGAAGTGGTGAAAGAGGGACTTGATTATCTTGTCGATCATCTTGCATGGGAAACGCCCCAAGAGATTCGTCGCGTCATCCGAGATTTTTTTGAGGTGGACGAACGTCTTTTTTCCGCAATTGAGTCATGGAAAGGGGAACCGTTGCAGATATTTATAGGTCGCAAGAGTCCCGTTACTAGAAGCGAAGGGCTTTCGGTGATAATGGGGCGTTATCAGTTATCGGATAATAATGTCACCTTGTGCGCCATAGGTCCCAAAAGGATGAACTACCGTCGAGTCATCCATGTGATGCGTAGCGTGGTATAAATAAATAACCATATTGCAATCATGTCTGACGATATACAAAAAAACGAATCCGAAGAAGTCGGTGATGCGCCGAAAAATAATGAAAGTGCAACCACTGAAGGCGAAGAGAATGATCTTCAAAAATGCGAGCGCGAGCGTGATGAATATCTTTCGGGGTGGCAACGTGCAAAGGCGGATTTTATCAATTATAAAAAAGACGAGATGAGAAGATTCGAAGAAATCGCAAAATATGCGAATACTGCGTTGCTTATGGATCTTATTCCCGTTCTCGACAGTTTTGACCTCGGAATCCGCGCACTTGAGAAGGCGGGGCAAGTAGAAAAGGGAGTATATATGATTAAAGCGAGTTTAGAAGATACATTGCGAAGAAGGGGGTTAGAGAGAGTGGTGAGTGTGAAGAGGTCGCTGTTTGATCCCGGAAGCGCAGAAGTAGTTAGCGAGGTAGAATCTGAAGAACCACCAGGAACAATTATTGAGGAAATCGAGCCCGCATATCGTTTGCATGATAAAATTATCCGACCGGCGCGAGTAAAAGTGAGTAAGGGGAAGGAAGGGAGTCAGTAATCATTAATTAATAATTTATTATCAAATGTCTAAAATTATAGGAATTGATCTTGGGACAACAAATTCAGCGGTAGCAGTGATGGAAGGAGGTGAACCGCGCGTTCTTGAAAGCGCAGAGGGAAACCGTACCACTCCTTCAATTGCGGCAATAAGTAAATCGGGAGAGCGTCTTGTGGGGCTTCTTGCGAAGCGCCAAGCGATTACTAATCCGAAAAATACAATTTCTTCCGTGAAGCGTCTTGTGGGAAGAAAGTTCTCGGATGAGGAAGTGTCAAAAGATCATGATTGGCTTCCGTATGAAGTGCAAGCGTCTTCTTCGGGCGGAGTGGAAGTAAAGATGGGAGAAAAATGGTATAGCCCGGAAGAGGTGTCATCCTTTATTCTTGGGAAAATAAAAGCAGATGCCGAAGCAAAGCTCGGAGAAAAAATTGAGGAGGCGGTGATTACCGTGCCCGCATACTTCGACGACTCTCAGCGACAAGCGACAAAAAATGCGGGAGAAATTGCAGGGCTTAAAGTAAGGCGTATTTTGAACGAGCCCACCGCGGCCGCGCTTGCCTACGGACTTAATAAACAAAAAAATGAAAAAATAGTGGTATATGACTTTGGCGGCGGTACATTCGACATTTCCGTATTAGAAGTCGGAGATAACACGGTGGAAGTGAAAGCGACAGGAGGAGACACTCATCTTGGAGGGGATGATTTCGATAAACGTTTGATTGAATATCTTGTGGCTGAGTATAAAAAAATAGAAGGAGTTGATATTTCGAAAGATCCGCTTGCATTGCAACGTCTCAAAGAAGCTGCGGAGCGTGCGAAGCATGAATTATCTACCGCACTTGAGACCGAGGTGAATCTTCCTTATGTAAGTTCCGACGCATCCGGGCCAAAGCATTTTCTTATGAAAATAACGCGTGCGAAGCTCGAGGATCTTGTACGTGATTATATAGAACATTCCATTGAACTTACGCGAGAGACTGTTACCGCGGTGGCTCCGAAGGGGGCTGGGTTTTCGTTGAACGAAATAAACGAAGTGGTGCTTGTTGGTGGACAAACTCGTATGCCGGCGATTCAAGAAGCGGTACAAAAACTTTTTGGTAAGGAACCTCATAAAGGAATCAATCCCGATGAAGTCGTGGCAATTGGTGCGGCGGTGCAAGCAGGAATTCTTCAAGGAGATGTAAAGGATATTTTATTGCTTGATGTGACTCCATTGACGCTTGCCATTGAAACGCTTGGGAGTGTTGCAACTCCGATGATTCCAAAAAACACTACGGTACCCACTGCAAAGACTCAAGTGTTTTCCACTGCGGCTGACAGTCAAACTTCGGTGGAGGTTCATGTAGTGCAGGGAGAGCGTCCTATGGCAACAGACAATAAGACGCTTGCGCGGTTTATGCTCGATGGAATTCCTCCTGCTCCTCGAGGTATGCCACAGGTAGAGGTGTCGTTTGATATTGATGCGAACGGAATTCTGAATGTAAGTGCAAAAGACAAGGCCAGTGGGAAATCTCAATCCGTAAAAATTCAGGCTTCAACGAATCTCTCGAAAGATGAAGTGGAGCGTCTCAAAAAAGAAGCGCTCGAGCATGCGTCCGAGGATGAAGCGAAAAAGGATTCCGTTGAAACTAAAAATCATGCGGAAAGCACGGTATATATGGCCGAGAAGGCTCTTCGTGACGGAGGAGACAAAGTTCCTGCTGAAATAAAGACCGGAGTACAAGAAAAAATTGATGCACTGAAAAGTGTGAAGGATGGTGAAGATATTCAAGCAATTAAGACTGCGCTCGATGCGTTGTCCGCGGAAGTTCAAAAAATAGGACAAGCGTTCTATAATGATAAGAAAGATGATTCGGGATCTGAGCAACCTAAAGCGTGAGGAAACACAAAATTTTGCGACACAGCTTCCTGTGGAGCGTACTCGGGAACCAAGCGGTTTTTATGTTGCTTTGGCGCTCGATGTACTTACGGTCGCATGCGCGCTTTGGATAGGACTTTCATATCGAACATTTCTTGATGTGGGCACCGGCTGGGCGGGGATTCTCCTTTCAGGAGGAGGTTTTTCGGTATGTCTGGCGCTCGGACTTTACCTTACAAAAAGCATCACTCGAAGAATACTTGTTATTCTTGGTTCGGTGGCGGGACTTTTTCTTTTTACTGCTTCCTCAATAAATTATGCGTATGCCGGTTCAGCGGCATTCATAGTTTTCTTTCTTATTTTATGGGGAGAGGCGGCAAGTCGTGCGCATATTGCCAATGGAATCGAAGTGCGCGTCATGCAAGGAGTGAGACCTCTTCTTGCAAAATCCACCACTGCACTTATCGTCGCGGGCCTTTTGCTCTATATTCCTTACTGGAGTCCCGCAGGGTCATTTTTCTCTCAAGGATCATTCAATGGAATTTTTCAGTCTACTGGAGAAGCGTTGCATCGGTTCTATGGAGAAATTGATTTTGTAGGGACATTTGATTCGTTTACCACAAGTATTGCGCGGCATAGCCTTTTATCCGCTCCTGATTTTCGGAGGCTTCCGACTATCGAGCAGGAAGCGACCGTGCGTAATCTTGCGGTTACCGTGAAAGAAAATCTTTCAAATGCGCTCGTAATTTCTCCGGAAGAAGCGGAAAGTCCTATGCATGTTATTTGGTACAAAGTGATTTTACAATCTCTTGCATGGCTTGAAGATAAATTCGGAGTTTGGTTTATCGCGATATGGCTTCTTTCCCTCTTCGGAATATTGAGAGGTATCGGCGTGCTATTCTATTGGTGTGCCGGACTTATTACTATGCTTTTTTTCCAAACACTTCTTGTGACAAAAGTGATAACTACTAAAGGAGAAACGTGTACGCGCGAGGTAGTCGAATATGTTCAATAACCACATACTATGAATTCGAAAGATTATTATCAAGTTCTTGGAGTTGCACGCGGCGCAAGTGAAGATGAAATAAAAAAAGCGTATCGGCGTCTTGCGCACCAACATCATCCCGATAAAACAGGTGGGAGCGAAGACAGATTTAAAGAAATAAACGAGGCATATCAGGTGTTGTCGGATAAGAAAAAACGTGAATCTTATGATCGTTTTGGAACCGCAGATCCCACGCAAGGGTTTGGAGGGGGAGTTTCGTGGGAGGGTTTTAGCGGTTTTGATGCGCAGGGATTTGGTGATATGGGAGACCTTGGCGATGTATTCGAAACTCTTTTTGAAAATTTTGGAGGGCGTCCCAGAAGGCGGACATATTCGCATGGTTCTGACTTGGAGGTTAAGGAAGAAATTGAATTAAAAGATTCACTTCGCGGGACGGTAAGGCATCTTCGTTTTGCGACTTTCAGTACATGTGAAACATGTAAGGGGAAGGGTGCGGACAGTGACGCGGGTTTTTCTCAATGTGGCGCATGTGGCGGACGCGGAGAGGTTCGTGTGGATAAACGCACTTTTTTCGGAAGTTTCTCGCAAGTAAAAGCATGTACCCAGTGCCATGGATCGGGGCAAATTCCGAATAAAATATGCCGTTCTTGCGAAGGGAATGGGAGAAAAACGGCAACTCGAGAAGTGGACGTAGAGATACTTCCTGGAATTGAAGATAATCAGCTTATCAAAGTGAAGGGGATGGGAGAGGCGGGAGAGCGAGGAAGTGCTTCGGGAGATTTATATATACGGATACGTATCAAGCCTCATGCAATATTTGAGCGTCGTGGTAATGATCTTGTGATGAAGTATGAGTTAAAGTTGTCGGATTTATTTTTGGGGAAAAAGATTAGTATCTCGACTCTTGGCGGAAACGACGTATCGATTGAAATTCCTGCACATTTTAATCTTAAGGACTTATTCCATATTCCCGGAGAAGGAATGCCTCGCTTTGGTTCTCGCGGGCGCGGTGATTTGTTGGTGGATTTTATTTTGAAAGCGCCGAAGAAATTAAGTACTAAGGCGCGTAAGACACTCGAAGATATCAGTGGGGAACTTTGACGAAGAGGTTTGAGTGTTGTAATTTATTTGTTAACGGGTGAATATCTGAATAGATTAATTTGCCTCGCTAGCTCAATTGGCAGAGCAGCTCCCTCTTAAGGAGACGGTTGTAGGTTCAAGTCCTACGCGAGGCACCGGCGGTGTTGTGATAATACGTACCGCAGTTGTAGGATTTGTTTAGGAGATATGGCCCCCATAGCTTAGTGGCAAAGCAGCTGCCTTTTAAGCAGTTGATCTAGGTCCGATTCCTAGTGGGGGCACCAAAATCTGACTTTTTGCAACAATGCCAATTTTTTCCGTGGACGCGCAAAGCGTGCGGATTAGTCCGTTTATTGTTCGAAAAAGATTCGAGCTTGGTGCAATATGTAAGTAATCTTTGTGATATACTTGGCGAAGTACGGAGACAATAATATTATATTCAGAGGAAGGAGAATGATATGAGTATGAGAACTGAGTTCACCGCGGTGAAACATCGCGGTGGTGTTGGATGGAATACGGACGAAATAAGCCGAGTGAGAGGGACATTTAATGGAGTGTATTGGAACGTGGATCATCCCGATACGATTGTCATTGCGGAGAATTGCAGTCGAGCATGGAGTAAGTGTGGAGTCCGGGCAGACGTATCTTTACGCGTAGTCAATCGAGACGAACTTCCTTTCTCTGTTGCCTAGAAGTTTTTCTCACCGCCATCACTAGCGCCAATGCCGCTAGTGATGTTGCATTTTCCACTTATTCTGTTAAAATATTTTTCAAATGCGCAGATCTGGACTGACTTTATTTCTTATCATCCTTGTCACGATTGTGGCGGGTATTTTTGTTTACCCGAAAGGATTTGGTGCAGAATGGAGACCGTGGCGCTTAGGTTTGGATCTAGTGGGAGGGAGTCACCTTATCTACGAGGTTGATTTAAGCAATGTTCAAGAAAAAGACCGCGACGCGGTGACAAATGGTTTGAGGGATGTGATTGAACGGCGAGTGAACCTTTTTGGGGTGGGGGAGCCGCAAATATTCGTAGCGCATCAAGGTGATCATACTCAGCTTATTGTAGAGCTTGCGGGTATTCAGGATATAAGTGTTGCAATTCAGCAGATTGGAGAAACGCCACTTCTTGATTTTCGGGAGGTTGAAGACAATGCAACAAGCACTACATTTATTCCCACTAATCTTACGGGGCGATATGTGACCGGAGCCGAACTTTCTTTCGGTTCGACTGCACAAATTCCCGAAGTTGCAATAGCGTTTTCGGAAGAAGGAGGAAAAATATTTGAATTACTCACCGAAAATAACATAGGGAAACCAGTCGCTATTTTTCTCGATAATGCGCTTGTGGAAATGCCGACCGTGCAGCAAAAAATTTCGGGAGGACATGCGGTTATTACGGGAAGTTTTACTATCCAAGAGGCTCAAAAGCTCGTAGAACGCTTCAATGCGGGAGCTCTTCCTGCGCCGATTACTCTTATTAATCAACAGACAATCAGTCCAAATCTTGGGGCGGATTCACTTAAAAAAGTTGTGGGTGCGGGTATTATTGGCACTTTGCTTGTGATGATTTTTATGATTCTCTATTATCGCTTCCTTGGTGTATTCGCTTCGCTTGCACTTCTTATCTATATTGTGCTTACGCTGGCAATTTTCAAAATAGTTCCGATTACGCTTACGCTGGCGGGTTTTGCGGGATTTATACTTACTATCGGTATGGCGGTTGATGCGAATATTCTCATATTTGAAAGAATGAAAGAAGAGGTGAAGCGCGGTATTTCAAGGACTGCGGCACAAACTGAAGGATTTCGACGTGCATGGCCTTCGATCCGCGATTCCAATACTTCCACAATTATTACTGCGGTTATTCTTTATTTCTTCACCTCAAGCTTCGTGCAGGGTTTTGCACTTACGTTACTCATCGGTGTACTCGTGAGTATGTTTTCTGCAATTACCACAACCCGTTATTTCTTGCACGTATTTCTCAAAGAAAAAAAGCGTCCCCTATCATAATATTTTTGTCTCATGCTTAATATTGTAGAAAATAGAAAAATATATTTTGCCATTTCCGCTCTCACCGTGGGGGTGGCAATTATGGCAATATCCGTATACGGGTTTAAGGAGGGTATTGATTTTCGAGGAGGAACATTATGGCAATTCAGTATTTCGGAACACACACCCGCGACTGCCGCGCTTGAAGCACGCATGAAGAATGTATTGTCTCTTGACGAGCTCAAGATGAATCGCAATGCCGAGGGAGGATTCCTTGCTCGTTTCAATTCCATTTCTGAGAGCCAACATCAAACTTTTCTTACGACGCTTAAAAACGACTATCCCACATTTGAAGAGCTGAGTTTTTCTTCTATAGGTCCCTCGGTGGGGGAGGAGTTGCGACAAAAAGCTTTTATCGCAATGATTCTTGTGTTGATTGGTATTTCGCTCTATATCGCGCATGCATTTCGGAAAGCATCATATCCGGTAAGTTCTTGGAAATATGGATGGGTAACGCTCCTCACTCTTTTTCATGATGTGGCGATCCCCGCGGGTTTACTCGCATATCTTGGAAAACATTATGGCGTTGAAATTGACGGGAATTTCGTAGTCGCATTGCTCGTGGTAGTGGGATTCTCGGTGCACGACACAATCGTGGTATTCGATCGAATACGTGAAAATGTGGTGCTTCGTGGGCACAAGGAAAATTTCAATATTGTGGTGAACGACAGCGTAAATCAAACTCTTGCTCGTTCCATAAACACTTCTTTCACTCTTATTTTAGTTCTTCTCGCGCTGTATTTTTCAGGACCCGAGACTTTGCATTACTTTATTCTTACATTACTCGTGGGAGTTACTACCGGAATATACTCGTCTATTTTTATTGCCAGTCCACTCCTTATTTTCTTTCGTGGGAAAGGGCAAACTTGACGAAATAGGGTATTATATTTTATAATGATTTCTATAGGTTTGACGATGCAATGAAGGAATTACAAGACATTTTTAAATCTCTCACAAGTCGACAGCAGGAGGTAATTACTCGGCGTTTTGGCTTGGGGAAAACCGAACCTGAAACACTTGCGGAGATAGGGGCGCGTTTTGGCATTACTCGTGAACGGGTAAGGCAGATTGAGAGTACTGCAATAAAACCTCTCGGAGACGCCATTCGAATACACCCCGTATGCAACAAACTCATACAATCCATTAATTCTTTTCTTGTCGATAATGGCGGTGTGGTACCCGCGGACCGATTTTTGTCGTATTGCGCGGATCAAAATGCGGGAGTGGGAGAACCTGATGTGGCGCTTCTTGCCGAGGCCACGCAAAATTTTTCTTTTTCCGCCGAAGATAGTAATTTCAACTCCTTTTATTATTTGAACAAGGAAAGTTTCAGGCTTGCAAAGTCGTTTATCGATGCATGGGTAAAAATAATTTCTGGGAAGAAGAGCGTGGTGCTTGCGGGGCATTATTCCCGAGAATTGCAATCTTTCATCGAGGAAAAGAAAATGTTTGTAGCGCACGCCGAAAACTATTTGGCTATTTCGAAAAAGATTCACCATTCACCATATGGCGATGTTGGATTGGCAGAGTGGCCTGAGATAAAGCCTCAGACAATCCGAGACCGAATTTATCTTGTGCTCAGTAAAGAAGGAAAACCTGCTCATTTTCGGACTATCGCCGACCGAATTACTGCTGCAAATTTTGATACTAAGGCGGCGCTTGCGGCAACGGTGCATAACGAATTAATAAAAGACCCGCGTTTTGTCCTTGTGGGAAGGGGAATGTATGCTCTTAAAGAGTATGGCTACGAATCCGGTACTGCACGGGATGTAATTAAGAAAATTCTTGCGCAGGAGGGAGCACTTTATCCGAAGGATGTGATTTTAGCAGCTCAGAAAAAGTGGTTTTTTAAAGAGAATACCATTTTGGTAAATCTTCAAAATCGTTCTCATTTTGAGCGTCGCTCGGATGGACGCTATCAAGTGCGCGAAGCATAGGCGTGATATTGCTTTTGTTTTGAATTCCCGCTCTTAGGCGGTGTGTTGCGTGTTCTTGATGTGAGTAGGTTATAATATTAAGGTCTTTATATGTTCGGAGATATTTTTAATATTATTGTCCACTTCCTTGATTTGAGTAAGTGGTTTATCGCCTTTTTTATTCTATGGCCGCTTTTTGAGTCCACGTGGATTGGATGGCGCCAATTTACCTACGAGCATTCGAGGGAATTCAGAATGGTGATGTTTGAAATGCGTATCCCGCGTGAAATCAGGAAGGGTCCTCGTGCCATGGAGCAGGTGCTTATGTCCTTATATTCTCTTCGCAATACCGCGGGTGATTTTCAAGAAACGTGGTGGGATGGTGAAATCACGAAATGGTTTACGCTCGAAATTGTGAGTTTTGGGGGAGAGATAAAATTTTTTATCAGAGCATATTATAAGCAACGCCCACTTGTTGAAGCTGCGTTTTTTGCCCACTATCCGGATGTGGAATTGGTTGAAGTTGATGATTATATTGATCAGCTTCCTTCTGATTTAGATGATCTCTACTCGCGCGGATATGATGCATGGGGGTCGGAAATGGTACTCGCAAAGGAACCCGCATATCCCATCAGAACTTATCCTGACTTTGAGGCGCCTGACGAAGAACGCCAGCATGATCCAATTTCGTCGTTTCTTGAGGTATTGAGTAAGGCAAAAAAAGAAGAAACGATCGGTATACAAATCCTTATTGCTCCCGCAAGCGATGATTGGAATGAAAAATGGAAGGGACTCATCGACAAGATGAAAGATGAATCTTCCAAACATATGGGGGGAAAAACAATAACGAATTTTCCAGGAGGTCCTCTTCCGGTATTTATATCTGAACACGAAGCTGAAAATCAATTCAAAGCGCTTTCCTTAAAACGTACGCCGGGGGAAACCGATGTGCTTGAAGCGATAGAGAATAATCTTTCGAAACCCGCGTTTGAGACTATTATTCGTTTCATGTATTTTTCGCCTAAACCGCTTTTTTACGACTCATTTGCACGTCGTGGTATCACGGGTATGTTCAACCAATACGCGGCGCTTGACTTGAATATGTTCAAGCAGAATTATTCGGTAAGCACGCGTGTGAAATTTTGGCATTGGCCTCATTTTTTCTACGATATTCGCGCCGAGTACAGGAAGGCAAGTTTGTTACATTGCTATCGCCACCGAATGATGCCCCATCATACTTTTATGGGAAAAATCCTGTATTCCCAGTTTTTTCGTTGGGATTTTGCCACAAAAACAATCACGCTCAACGTGGAGGCGCTTGCGACGTTGTTTCATCCGCCGACATTCCTCGTACTTACCGCACCTCATATTAAGAGGGTCGAGAGTAGAAAAACGGGACCTCCTGCGGGATTGGCTATTTACGGAAATGAAAAAGAAATTGAGCGCTTTCAATGATTTTTTCTTCAGTACCGATATGACAATGCATATAGTTAACCTCTCACAACTTCAATGAATAACGGCGGACTAGATTTTTTCGGAACACACGAGTTTTGGATGTGGTTCTATTCCATACTCAATTTTATTTTTCTTGCGATAGATATTGCACTGTTTGTGGGATTTATATACGCGCTTATCCATGCATGGAAATATCGCCCCAAATTCAGATTGTCAAAAAAGACAAATGCCGGCGCTATGGCGTTACGTATGGTGGTATTTAAGGAACGATGGGAAGAAGTTCTTAAGCGGATGGCGATTCAAACTTCGGATTCAATGAGGCTTGCGATACTTGAAGCAGACGCGCTGGTTGACTCAATACTCAAAGAACTTGGGTTCGAGGGCGATCATATGGCGGATCGCCTTGCAAAAATCACCCCCGAGAGTCTTTTATGCATTGATCGCTTGTGGCGTGCACACCGGTTGAGAAATGAGCTTGTGCATACTCCCGATTATACAATCGAAACGGAAAAAGCTCAGCAAACGATTGAAGACTATGAATCATTTATGAAAGAGATTAAAATATTGTAGAACAAAAATCTTATTATTATGTCGCGTCCAGGGAAAGTACAAATAATCAAATATGCCCCGCCTCCTCCGGAACTTCCCATCTATGGACAGGCGGATCCAAAGGAATGTTCCTTCATCGGGAGAACGAACTACGTTGCGGCGCTTGAGGAAAAAAAGTTTATTTTCGGTATTAACCGAAAAGACCGTCGGCGCCACCTTTATATTGTGGGGAAGAGCGGCGTGGGAAAAACAAAACTGCTTGAGCTTATGATTCGTCAAGATATCGCCCATAATCATGGGCTTTGTCTTATTGATCCTCACGGAGATGTGGTTGACGCAACTATTGATTTCGTGCCGGAAAATCGCATAGAGGACGTGGTAATTATCGATCCAACCGATTTCGAATATCCCGCATCGTTCAACCCACTTGCGAATGTCGATCCTAATTTCAAGCACCAATTGACTCAAGGGCTTATCGAGGTCATGGAGAAACAATTTGGCGCGAACTGGACTCCTCGGCTTGAACACGTATTCCGTTTTACCGTGCTGGCATTACTTGATTATCCCCACGCTACCATGCGAGGGATGATTTCGATGTTAACCGATCGAAACTATAGGCAAAAAGTCGTGGAGTATATCGAGGATGATATGGTAAAACGCTTTTGGGCTATTGAATTTGCGGATTGGTCGGAAAAGTTCGATACCGACGCTATTATTCCGCTTGTCAACAAGTTGGGGCAATTTTTGTCGGACCCGATGCTTCGGAATATTTTCGGACAGAAGGAAAACAAAATACGACTTGAAGATCTTATTAACCAAAAGAAAATTATTCTTATCAATCTTTCAAAGGGAAGACTTGGAGAAGAAAATTCAAGTTTTTTTGGCTCCATGTTCATCACAAAGATCAAACAGGCGGGTATGGCACGTGCAGGCCTCCCGGAGAAAGATCGGCACGATTTTTATCTGTATGTGGATGAGTTTCAAAATGTGGTTACCGAGACATTTGAAAATATTCTTTCTGAGGCGAGGAAGTACGGATTGTGCCTCACGGTTGCACACCAATACATGGGACAGCTTTTGCCTCGAGTACAAGCGGCGGTACTTGGTAATGTGGGAAGTATTGTGATCTTTCGTGTCGGAGGTGACGATGCGGTAACACTCAAGCCGGAAATGGCTCCGGTGTTTGACGTGAAAGATATGATTAATCTTGGCGTGAGAGAATTCTACATCAAGCTTATGATTGACGGAGAATCCTATGATCCTTTTTCCGCGGAAACACTTGCGGTACTTGATCCCCCTCATCGGTCATTCCGTAAAGAGATTATTCAACGTTCACGCGAAAAATACGCGATTCCCGCTGATTCTGCGAAAAAGCTTATTGCCGAAGAGGAATCGACAATTCTTCGAAGCGCTCAAGAGAAGGCTATTATCGAAGGAAAGTCACCCAAAAACACAGAAGTGGAGAAGGTGGCGGAACCGCTGATATAAGCAGGCCACACTTTTCCGACTAGTGGTGTCCGCCTCCTCCAAACTTAGGGAACTCTTTTGTGGGCGGGGAAACTATGTTGTGTACGAAAATACCGAATGCAAGTCCCAATACGAGAGAAAGCAGGAATTCGTTGAATGTGCGGATGAAGAGGTAGTGAAATAACGAATAGAAAATAAAAAAACTTGCACCAAGTATGCCCCATCCTTTAAGACGAATTGGGATTATTTTTTTACCTCCGGAAAAAATGAGGTATGCAAGAATGGCGCTCGAAAAAGCAAGCCATAAATCAAATCCTTTATAAATTGGACCTTCTGGAAAGCTTGTCTTTAAAAATACTCCGATTTGATACACCACAATGATGATAAAAAGAATAAATCCCGCCATAAATCCTGCTTGACCTGAATCATTTGCTCTGCTATCTGACGATTTCTGAGCGTGCGAATAAGTACTCCAAAGCGCGGACCCGAGAAGAGAGGGGACGAGTATCCACACAATCGCATCAAAAATAGGTTTGAGGGCGTATTCCATTGAAAATAATTAAACCATAAAACAATAATATATACAAGTGCCTAGTTTTAAAAATATTTAATTGCATATATACTATTGTAATATTATGGACGAAATCATTAACGCGTACGATTTAAAAAATCCCGAGGTTGCGCTTCCCATGTCGCGTGCAAAGTTTTACGAAGATCAAATCGCGGCATATAAATCAGGGGTAGCTCCCACCGCTGCGGTGGAAATAATAGACATTTTTCTTTTTACCGGGGATAAAGAACTTTTTATCCAAAAACGTTCGTTTCATAAAGCACACAATCCTGGACTTTTTGATAAAGCCGTAGGCGGGCATGTGCGGCATGGCGATACACCTGATTTCAGCGCCATGGTGGAAACAGTGCAAGAGCTTCAGACCCCTTCGATTGTATTAAGGAATCAAACCGATTTTATAAAAACGTTGAGTTTACTCAAAGAATATCTTGATACTGTCGCAGTACTTATGCATGTGGGCACCGAAATTGCTCCGATACAAAAAATTTTTTCGGGAGAATCTATTCCGATTGCAAACAAGATTCAGTTATATTTCGGAATTTATAACGGAAGAACTCGATCTGCCGACCATGAAGCGAAGGGGGTTTTGCATTATACGTTTGATGAGTTGCAACAGGAAATGGAAAAATTTCCTGCCGCTTTTACCGATGATATACATTTTCTTTTTGGAAAATACAAGAAAGAAATGATTGCATTTCTTGAATCAAGCGAGAAAATTCTCGGAGTATGAGTGATTTTAAAACAAAAAATTGCTCCCAGTGCGCATTTTCATTTGCAATCACCGCGGAAGATAGCATTTGGTACAACAAATTTGACGTATGCGATCCGAAGCTGTGTCCGCGATGCCGCGCCCAGCGGCGGCTCGCATTTCGCAACGAGCGCTCGTTTTATAAGCGTCCATGCGACAAATGCAAAAGGGATGTGGTTTCAATGTATAGTCCGAATAAGCCCTATGCGGTATGGTGTCATGATTGTTGGTTCGCGGATGATTGGGACCCGAAGGATTTTGGGAAAGACTATAATCCTTCGCAACCCTTTTTTGAGCAAGTCGAGAATATTTGGAGGCAAGTGCCAAAAGTCGCGCTGATTCACGTGCGAAGCGTGAATTGCGAGTACTTGAACGTATGCGCGGACAATAAAAACTGCTATATGATAGTGGAATCTTCGAATAACGAGGATTCGATTCATTGTTATTGGATTCAAAAAACGCGGGGGTGTGTGGATACTTCATTCTCCCATGAATGCGAGCGGTGCTATGAGTCCGATGATATCTATAACTGCTATCAGGTGCGTTACAGCAAAGGATGTCACGATTGCCGCGATGCATATTTTCTTTTTGATTGTCGGAATTGTTCGGATTGCATCGGATGCGTAAATCTTCGCAATAAACGATATTGCATTTTCAACAAACAGGTGACCAAAGAAGAATATCGGAAGTTTTTAGATGAGGCTCGGCTTGATACTCATACCGGAGTGGAGAAAATACAAACACAATTTGAAAAATTCAAAGCGACACAGCCGCACAAATATGCCGAAGCGGTGAATACCGTGAATTGTACGGGGAATTATTTGAAGGATGCGAAAAACTGTATTGATTGCTTTCATACCTACGAAGCCGAAGATTGTAAATATGCACTACATGCATGGCGGGATGCGAAGGATTGCGTGGATACGGATACTACCGGCAGGGGAGTGCAAATGGTCTACAACTCGCATAACACGGGAATTAATGCTTCAAATTGCATCTGTTGCGCGCAGTGCTGGGGAAGCATGCTTCTTGAATATTGCTCGCACTGTCACGATTCGCAAAATTGTTTCGGCTCCACCGGATTACGAAAGGCGAAGTATTGCATCCTGAATAAACAATATTCCGAAGAAGAATATAAAAAACTCAAGGCACAAATTGTCGAGCGTATGAAGCGGGATGAAATATACGGAGAGTTCTTTCCTCCGTCATCAAGTGCATTCGGGTACAACGAAGCGTGCGTACAGGAGCAATTCCCGCTCACCAAAGAAAACGCGCTGGCACAAGGGTTCAAATGGGAATATCATCCGCGCGGCACCTATGGAAAGGAAACGGTGGATTGGGGAGAGATTTCGGATTCAATCCGTGACTTCACAACCGAAGATATCAATAAAGACATCTTTGCCTGCACCGCATGCAAAAAGAATTATCGCATTATTCCCGACGAACTCGCGTTGTACCGCAAACTCGAAATTCCTCTCCCGCGCGTGTGCCCCGACTGCCGCCATGCGCGGAGATTCGTCGCGCGCGGGCCTAATCGCCTGCGAACCGAATCATGCAAGTGTACCGTGGCTCACCATGCGCATGGTGATGCTGGTTGTTCAATTACATTCAAAACTGCGTATCCGAAAGAATGGAATTTTCTTTTATACTGCGAAGCCTGCTATAACGCAGAAGTGGCGTGAGAAAGGTAGAGTTTCCCGAAGGCCTTGATAAAAGAGGGCGAATGGATGTTTCTAATTTTTGTGGGTTGAAAGAATTGAAGTTTTGAGTTACCTTTTAATAAAGGTCGTTCTTTAACGGTTCCTATGGTTCTTATCTATACCACCTGCAAAAATACGGAAGAAGCGGTGAAGATAGGTAAAATAATTCTCGACAAAAAACTTGCCTCGTGCGTAAATATCTGGCCGTTGCAAAGCATGTATTACTGGCAGGGAAGGCTGGAAAATCATCTCGAAACGGGCATGCTTGTTAAAACGCTCGAGCATCATCTTTCGGAAATCGAGAGTCTCATCGAAGCCAATCACTCGTACGCGACGCCATACATCGGTGCGATTGAGGTGAGAAGGTTTAATCGGGCATATCGAGAGTGGATGTCTTCGGTGATAAAACCTTAATATTTTTTTCGCCTGTTTCGTGTTGTATGAAATAGCGTCCGAGATTTTGTGGCGCAGAGTGTTCCTTGTACACCCATATCAATTATGCATACCACTACTACCACCACATTGCTACATAACGACTCGCTTCTTTTTGTAATTAGAGAAGGAGAAAGTATTCAGCGACACCCATTTTGGAAATTTCTCAACGATGAAGATCGGCAGTATTTTGGATTTTCAATGAAAAAAAATCTCTTGCAGGGAGATTTTTCTCGAACTCTTGTTTTTCCGAGCGGAAGGATAGCGTTGATTCTTGGTGTATGCGAAAAGAAAAAATATAATGCGCGCAGGACTATTCTTACCGCCCGACGTGCCATCGTAAGCGCTCGAGCGGAAAGGATATCTCACCTTACCGTTGCTCTTGAGGATTTTGCATCTCTTCGATCTATACCGGAAGAAGTTGCGTCGCGTATCGCCACTCAATTTGAAGTTGCTAATTTTGAATTTGTCGCTCACCGAACAGCCCCAAAGAGCGGGTGGGGATTTGTTGAAAGTATTTCCATCTTTATATCTTCAAAAAACTCTTCGCTTATTCGTGCGGTAGCCGAAGGAAAAATAATAGGAGAGGAAATAAATAAAACTCGATTACTTTCAAATACTCCGGGGGGGGATATGACTCCGTCGCATCTTGCCGGCGCGGCAGTTCAGGTGGGTAAGAGTTGCGGAATCAAAGTGACTGTATTAAAAGAAAAGGAAATCGAAGAGCTTGGCATGGGAGGTGTCCTCGGAGTTGCGAAGGGCTCATCGGAACCCCCGCGTTTTATCGTGATGGAATTTTCCGGAGGAAAGAAAAATGAGTCTCCCACTGTGTTAGTAGGGAAAGGAGTTACCTTCGATACGGGAGGTCTTAATTTAAAGCCAAGCAATGGGATTTATGAGATGCACATGGATATGTCCGGAGGAGCCGCAACCATTCATACCATTGCCGCGGCTGCACGGTTAAAACTAAAAAAGAATATCGTCGGACTTATTCCCGCGGTTGAAAATATGCCCTCTGGGTCAAGTTACCGTCCAGGAGATCTTTTAAAGTCGATGTCAGGGAAAACGATTGAGGTCATGAATACCGATGCCGAAGGAAGGGTGATTCTTGCCGATGCGTTGGAATATGCAAAGCGATATAATCCGAAGATTGTGATTGATATTGCAACACTGACGGGTGCCGCAATGGTGGCGCTTGGACAACGCGCTTCTGCGGTATTTTCGAACGAAGAAAATATACATGAGTCGCTTTGTGAGGCAGGCGAACGAGCGGGGGACTATGCATGGCCGTTACCTCTCTGGGAAGAGTACGAAGCTGATGTAAAAGGAACGTTTGGAGATTTCGCAAATTCCGGAAAGAGCCGTTATGGAGGAGCGATTGAGGGGGCGGTGTTTCTACGTCAATTTATACGCAATAGCGATGGATCGGATGCATATCCGTGGGCGCATCTCGATATCGCGCCTCGTATGACATCCGTTGAGGGCGAATTCCTCACAAAAGGCGCTGCGGGTGCACCCGTTGCATTACTCTTGGCATTTTTACGGAAATAGTTTGAGTATATTTTTATGATGGGCGCGCAAAAACACTGTCGTATATGCAATACCGGATTTGAAATCGATTCTTCTGATCTTTCCTTTTATGAAAAAATGGGAGTACCTTCTCCGATGCTTTGTCCGATATGTCGTTTCCGCCGACGTGCCGTATTTCGCAATGAGCGGACCCTGTATAAGCAGGCATGCCGACTTTGTGGGGAATCCGCAATTACGATGTTTAATCCGAAAGAATCTCATATTGTGTATTGCAATGATTGTTGGTGGTCCGATAAATGGGATGCCCGAGAATATGCGCAAGGGTACGATGAAAGAAAACCATTTTTAGAACAATTAAATGAACTTGCAAAAAAAGTCCCGAAAGTGGCGACCTATTCGACTGCCGCACTTGGCCCCAATATCAACAGCGAATATTCGAACTTTGCCGGAGGTAATAAGGATTGCTATCTTTGTTTTAACTCGGGACCGCGGAATGAGAATTGCGGATATTCACGGGGAATGATCCAGTGCCGTGACACCTTTGATGTTTACTTTGCTCAAGAATCGGAACGTCTTTACGAAGGCGTGAATGTTCAAAAGAGTACGGGAATTGCGTGGGGTCAAAATACCCTGGAATGCCTTGATTCGTGGTTTCTCTTGAACTGTGCAAGTCTTCAGAATTGCTTCGGATGTGTTAATTTAAGGCATAAATCCTTCTATTTTTTAAATGAGCCACTCTCTAAAGAAGAGTGGACTCGAAAAGTTGGAGAAATTGCGGGAAGCTATCGTAAACTGCAAGAATTCAAAAAAATATTCGAGACGCATGCGAAAGCATTCCCTCGTCGCGAAAATAGTAATTTAAAATCAGTAGACTGCACGGGGGATTATATTTTTGCATCGAAAAATTGTCGGAACTCTTTTGAAGTGGCGAATGGAGAAGATCTTCGGTATGTATTTTCGATAAAATTCGCAAAAGATTGTTATGACATTATGGGACATGGAAGAAATTCGGAACTTCTTCTTGAAGGAGTGGGGGTGGGAGTTTGTCAGCGAATAATTACCGGATGGTTTGTCGAAAATTCACATGACGTAGAGTATTGCCTTGCGGTAAGAGGCAGTGAAGATTGTTTTGGATGTGTGGGACTGAAAAATGGAAAGTATTCTATTTTAAATAAGCAATATATCGAAGAAGAATATAAGGAATTGCGGAACAAAATTATTGAAGAATTGAAGAAAGAAGGGGAGTATGGGCACTTTTTCCCGCCTTCTATGGCTTTTTTTGCCTATAACGAAACTGTTGGTCAAGACAATCTTCCTCTTTCAAAGGAAGATGCAATAATGCATGGATTTCGTTGGGAAGAGGACATCCCCACGATGAAAGGACGGGAGACTATGAAGTCAGAACAGATTCCCGATCATATTAACGATGTACCGGATTCAATACTGCATGAAATCCTTGCATGTATTTCATGTGGAAGAAATTACCGTCTTATAAAGCCGGAGTTGGAAGTATACCGGCATGCATTGATTCCGATTCCACGCGAATGTTTCAATTGTAGGCATCTTGACAGACTTCGCCGAAGAGGATTGTTTGCGCTTTTCAACAGAGAGTGCGCGAAGTGCACAAAAAATATTACAACAAATTATTCTCCCGACCGTCCGGAGACGGTGTATTGCGAGGGTTGTTATCAAAGTGAAGTAGTTTAAAGAAACAAGCCGAAGTTCCGAGTATGTCGAGGGATGAAAATTGCTACCAAAACGAAGTTATCTAATCGTTATTGCGTGCTACAATAATTAAAGAAGAAAAAGTATCTAATGATAAAAGCATTGTCGCAGGCACCGCATTATTACGAAATATGATTTAATCATGAAAAAAATTCGTGTGGTACTCACTGGTGGGGGAAGCGGGGGACATACTATCCCTCTTCTTGCAGTGGCGGAGGAATTACAGAAAATAGCAACGGAAAAAAAACTTGAGCTTCATGTAAATTATCTCGGACCCTACGATGCGTTTACCGAGCTTGTTCGCGCAAGCGGAATCAAGACAAGTAGAATTGCCGCCGCAAAACTCAGAAGCTACTCCATTTTTCAAAATATTCTCGACATACCGAAATTCTTTGTGGGTATCATCCAAGCATTCTGGAGTTTGTTTTGGATTATGCCGAACGTTATTTTTTCAAAGGGGGGACCGGGTGCATTTCCGGTAGTTCTCGCAGGATGGTTTTACCGTATCCCGATACTCATCCATGATTCGGATGCTATTCCGGGTGTTACCAATATTCTTTCTTCGCGTTTTGCAAATCGTGTCGCGCTAGGGTTTGATCGTGCAAAGAACTATTTTGACGAAAAGAAGACTGCGGTTACGGGGAATCCAATACGTCCATGGATGATTGTCGATGTTCCGGATCAACGTAATGCAAAGCAGTCTCTCGGCTTCAAACCGGAACTTCCACTCACGCTTATATTAGGGGGGTCTCAGGGATCCCGACGTATCAATGAATTTATTGTGACTCATCTCGCGCTCATAACCGAGGAAACTCAAATTTTACACCAAACGGGGGCGGGGAATGTCGCGGAAATTGAAACTCTTTCAAAAGCGGCGTTAGGAGAAGCATCATATCAGTCGACATACCGACTTGTGCCATATCTTGATAAAGATTTGAAATCCGCGCTTGCTGCCGCGGATTGCATTGTGATGCGTGCCGGTGCAAGTTCCATCAATGAGGCCGCGGCATTTGGAAAACCGGCGATTCTTATACCGCTTCCGGAGTCGGCACATGATCATCAGCGAGCAAATGCACTCGCATTTGAAAGAGCCGGGGGCGCTGTGATTCTTGAAGAAGAAAATCTTTTTATAGGCATATTCCTATCGGCGCTCAAAAAAATTTTACAAGATCACGATCACTACGAAAAAATGGCGCAATCCGCACGTTCATTTTTCAAGCAAGGAGCGGCTGAAACTCTCGCAAGGGAAGTCTTTTTACTTGCAGGAATTCTCTAATCAAGGAAGCGTGGAAGCCTTTTAGAACCTGTGCTAGAATTGAGTCTATGAGTAGCGCAATACTGGAAAAAGGCGTGCGCGTTCGTTTTGCCCCAAGTCCTACCGGGCATTGGCACGTAGGAGGTGTCCGAACTGCTTTGTTTAACTGGCTTTTTGCCCGTTCTCAAGGGGGTTCATTTATTCTTCGTGTAGAAGATACCGATAGAGAGCGCTCAAGTAAGGAGTATGAAATTGAGATGATTGAGATGATGCGATGGCTCGGTTTTGATTGGGATGAAGGACCTGATGGTGAATGGGTAGAAGGAAAATGGCAAGAGAGCTCACGAGGAGAATATGGTCCTTATCATCAAAATCAACGTACCGAAGCTTATAAAAAAAAATTAGAGGGTCTTATTGAGAATGGGAAGGCTTATTATTGTTATTGCGCGAAGGAGGATCTTGATGCAGAACGTCAGATGCTTCTTTCCCAAGGACTTCCTCCTAAATACGGGGGGCATTGTCGCGCGCTTCATTCGGCACCCCAGGGGAAAACTGCACAAGTCATACGCTTTAAAACTCCGGAAATTGAGATTGAGTTTAATGATCTTATTCGGGGTAGAGTTAAATTTAATGCGGAATTATTCGGTGATTTTGTAATCGCAAAAAGAGTGGGCGATCCTTTGTATAATTTTGCGGTAGTAGTGGACGATGATGCGATGCATATCAGTCATGTCATTCGAGGAGAGGAACATCTTTCGAATACACCAAAGCAAATCCTCATACAACGTGCATTGAATCTCAAGGAACCGATATATGCGCATCTTCCTCTTATTCTCGCAAAGGATAGAAGCAAGCTTTCAAAAAGATATGCGGAAACGTCGCTTCTCGAATATCGAGAGAAGGGATTTCTTCCTGATGCGCTTCTCAACTTTCTCGCGCTTCTTGGGTGGCATCCCGCCGGAGATCGGGAAATATTTTCAATTAAAGATTTGGTAAAAGAATTTGATTTTTCACGTATTCAAAAATCGGGAGCGATTTTTGATGAGGAAAAATTACTATGGCTGAATCGAGAACATATCAGAGGTCTTCCCGAGGAGGAACTTATAGAAAAAATTTCTCCTTTTTTGGTGAGAAAAAATTTAAATCCAGACAGAGAAAGGTTACGTGCCTTTGTTGCGCTTGAAAAGAACCGCATTAAAACACTCGCCGAATTCGTCGATAATGCTTGGTTTTTCTTTGTACTTCCTGAATATTCTCCAAGTCTTCTTGTATGGAAAAATTCATCGGTGCAAGAGACAAAAGAAACGCTTCAAAAAATTTTAGAGAGTTTTGAGGGGCTGCATAACGACTTGTTTAATAGAGAGGATATTCTAAACATGTTACAGCCGATTATAGATGAAAATGGGAAAGGAAATGTCTTATGGCCTTTGCGCGTCGCTCTTTCCGGACAAGAAACATCGCCGGACCCGTTGGATATCGCGGAGGCGCTTGGTGCATTTGAAACAAGGCATCGCGTCGCCGAAGCGATTAAGAAAATAATTACGCTTACATGATTCGTAAAAACACGGTAAAAATTTTTGCGTATATCGGGGTCGTGATACTGCTCTTCGGTATTATCACCATCACGAGAGGGGAGGAAGAAATTCAAGATAAGACAGCCGCTTCTTCGATGGCACGAGAAGAGTTGGAAGAGAAGATTCAGGAACGTGCCAAAGAGCTTGAAGACTTGCGCCCACGGCTTGAAGAAGCGCAACAACAACTGAGCACCACGCAGAATGAGAAGTCTTCCCTTCAACGCGATCTGAACAACATTCAAGGAAATATCAACCAACTGAATTTGAGTTTACGCGCTGACGAGCTTACTGCTGACAAACTATCGCTTGAAATCAAGTCTTTAGAGCTTGATACGATTGATATTAAATCTTCAATTGAAACAAAGAGAGTGGCGATAGGTCAAATTTTAAACGAGATCATGCACGCTGACCAAAAAGGACTCGGGCTCCTTGCAACATTCCTCAGAAATAAGAGTCTTGCAGAGGGAGTGTTAGAAGCACAAACGCTTGCAAATTTTCAAGCGCAACTTGCGATTGATATTACAAATCTTCGTGCACTTAGCGATGATTATGTGAAAATGAAAGAGGATGCGAGTAAAAAGCATTCGCAGGTGGTATATCATCAGGACAACTTGCAAAACAAAAAAATAATAATTCAGGATCAGAAATCTGAGAGAGAAATTCTTTTGAAAGTAACAAAAAATAAAGAGAGTGTATATCGAAATCAGCTTTCTGAACTTGAAAGCTTACAAGAGAAAATTGCCGATGAAATCGAGGCGCTTGATGCGGTGTTGCGTACGAAAATCGATCCCGCAACTCTTCCACCGATTGTTGCCGGCGTTCTCGAATTTCCCGTAAATGTCGGGAGAAATTTTATTACGCAGGGATATGGCTCTACGGATTTTGCAAAAGCAACATATCGTGGAAATTGGCATAATGGCATTGACATCGGATCGCCAATTGGCACTCCAATACTCGCCGCAGAAGATGGGGAGGTTGTAGGTATCGGCGATCAGGATAAATATTGCCCGCGTGCCGCCTATGGAAAATTTCTTGTTATAAAGCATAATAACAACCTCGTCACACTGTATGGGCATATGTCGCGGCACGCCGTAAAGAAAGGTGATACGGTAACGCGAGGGCAAGTTATTGGGTATATGGGAAGAACGGGATGGGCAACGGGATCCCATCTTCACTTTGTTGTATTTGCCGGGCCCACCTACTATATGGGACTTACAAAGTCGTGCGGACCGATGCCTTATGGTGGAGATTTGAATCCACTCGGATATCTCTAAATCATGCGCATAATCGACGCAAAAAAACACATCGTGATAGGAGCGGCGCTTTTGGCAAATAGTATATTTTTTACGGGTATTTTTTATACATCGGCAGCACCACCACAAACAATTCCGCTGATTGATGGCGGCTCTCTTCAAAAATTGCCGGATCCTATCCGGAATTTTATTCAATCCGGCATTAATTTAAATAACTCCGTCTCGCAGTGGACTCCTCCTCTTGCGCTTTCCGGCAGGGGAGAGCGAATTAGCAATGCGGCCCAAGGTATTTTGAGATCTGCGATTTCAGTGGTAATTACCGCTATCAGTTGGATTATTGTGGTGGCAACACAGGCAATAATGATTGTGGCGGGAATCACCATACACATCATTCATTGGATTATCGAAGCGGTACGATTGTGATAATTATTGATTTATGGAAAAAGAAATTATTTTCGAGAATACGCGTTATGAACGAATTCCTATTCGGACGCACAAAATAAAATTCGGAGAATCGATTATATCGGTACTCGAAACGTATCTTCCGGCAATTGTTAAGCCGGGAGATTGGCTTGCAATCTCCGAAAAGCTAATCTCGGTTTCTCAGAATAACATCCGACATATTTCCACCGTACACGCGGGGATGCTTGCGCGTTTCATTGTGAAGGGAGTTAAAAAATATCCGAACGATGTCGGTTTTTCCCGCCCTGAAAAAATGCAGCTTGTTGTGGAATATGCAGGCGTCGTGAGAACTTTTTTTGCGATGAGTATAGGCGCTCTGGGAAAGCTTTTAGGTATAAGGGGAGTCTTTTGGGTGCTTGTCGGATCTCGCGCGGGAGAAATAGACGGATTTAATCCCGATGCAATGGATCCGTATAAGGACCACGCCGTATTACCTCCGAAAAATCCTGAAAAAGTATGCGCCGACATAGAATCTCGGTTCAATATTCCCACAACAATTATCGACGGCAATAATATTAATGTAAAAATAATTTCAATGAGCCCTAAAATGCCGGTCGATAAAAAAAATGCACGGCTGTTGTTATTGGATAATCCCATGGGTCAAGACGATGAGATGACACCATTCGTATTGGTAAGGAAGTTACAGGAATAAGTGCCTACCTACCTGCGCGAATATATGTACTGTCGTGAAATCTACCTTGTGCGACAGATAGAATTATAAAATAACCCCGGTAAACACTACCTCCCCATGCTTCCCCTAGGACATATTGCGACAGGATACCTTGTCGGACGCATCGTATCTTTTTATGCGAACGCTCCTTCGGAATATGCGGATTTATTTGTCTTTGGCGGAATTATTGCCGGTACAATACCCGATATCGATTTTATTCCTTTTTTTATCAAACATCGAGCTCTGAAGCTTGTCCGAGGTTCTTCTCATCGGAATTATATTACTCATACGCCTGTGTTATGGTTCATCCTTGGGCTATGTATCTATTTCTTGAATTATGACAGTCCTGTGCGTTATTTCGGTATTATTCTTTGGTTAGGAACATGGAGTCATTTTCTCGGTGATTCTCTCGAGTATGGGATTCGCTGGCTGTGGCCTTTTACTAATACATACTATTCCGTTTACCCCAACCCTTCTGCGCCGAAATTAAGCGAAATTGCGGCTTCCATTCATAGTCCCGAGGGCAGTATCCCCTTTTATTTTGAGTATTTACGCGTGGTATATTTCAAGAGTCGCGTATGTTGGCTTGAATGTTCCGTAATAATAATCGCTCTATTTTTCTTTTTTTATATATGAAAGAGCGTGTCCATCTTATTGGCATAGGAGGAATCGGTATGAGCGCGTTGGCACGTTGGTTTTGCGCTCATAGCTGGCAAGTTTCCGGATCGGATATTACCGCAACCGATATTACCAACACACTCCGTGATGAAGGTATAAAAGTTTTAATAGGGTGCTCTTCAAAAAACATATCCGCGGCAGTCTCACTCGTAATCACGAGTCAGGCGATATCTTCTTCTAATCCCGAGGTAATAGCCGCATCAAAGTTCAAAATCCCCGTCCTTAGCTATCCTGAGATGCTCGGAGCTATCACTCGTGCGAGTACTACAATCGCAATAGCGGGATCGCATGGTAAGAGTACCACTACCGCGCTCACATCCCTTATCTTTATGTATGCAAAAAGAAATCCTACGGTTATCGTAGGGACATTACTAAAGGAGTTTGGAAATTTAAACTTTCATGCAGGATCCGAGCAACTACTCATCATGGAAGCCGATGAGTACGGAAAAGCATTTTTTCATTATTCTCCGACTATTGTGGCGGTTACTAACATAGACCGGGAACACCTTGATATTTACCCCACAATGCAAAGTGCTCAACGCGCATTCCTTACCTTTCTTTCCCACACCAAACCCGGCGGTACATTGGTACTCAATCGCGACAATCCTCCGCTCTACACCCTTTCCCACGCTATTCAAAAATTGTCAAAAAAAAATAATCTCACGTTATATTGGTATTCGCTTCATGATGCGATAGCAAAAGAGGTGAGAAAACATATGACTGTTGTTGGAGAGCATAATATCTCAAACGCTCTTGCGGCTTTCGTGATTGCTACGCGCGTCGCCGGAATTTCCAAAAAAGATGCGCTCCGCGCACTTTCGCTATACCAAGGGACGTGGCGCAGAATGGAATACCGAGGAGATTTGAACATGGGACATGGAATAGGGAACAGAAAGGTATTAAAAAATCGTGTCCCAAATTCCCAATTCCCGATTCGGGTATTTGATGACTATGCCCACCATCCCACTGAAATCAAAGCGACTCTTGATGCATTTCGCGCGCAATACCCAAACTCCCCTCTTGTCTGTGTATTTCAACCGCATCAAACATTGCGTCTTCGTAAACTTTTCAAAGAATTTATCGCGGCAGTTTCAGGTGCGGACGCACTCGTGCTTCTTCCTGCATATCAAGTTTCCGGCAGAGACAAAAACGATCTGCGTTTTACCTCAAAGACTCTTGCGGTCGCAATCCAAGAACAACATCCCGACATGCCGGTGACGTATGTTTCTCATCGAAAAAGAATTAAACAGGCAATACTCTCGATTATGCATCTATTACCGCCCGCTACTTCGCATAAAGATTCACCCACCGTTGTCATGATGGGTGCCGGAGATATAGTGAATTGCACCAAAACATTACTCATATAATCGCGTATACTACGCAAATATACAATGTCGGATTACTATAGAAACGAGGGAGAATTTAAAGAAGCATGTGGTTATACAATTGATGGAAAATGGTTTCCACGCGTCACAAAGATTGTATCAATTAAAGCGAAGCCGGCATTGCTTCGCTTCTACGCGGAAGCGGAAAGTTTTGATGCCGCGCAAAGTATTACGCAAAAATCGGCGGAAGAAGGTACGCTGATTCATGAAGCGGTGGAGAATATTTTTCTTGGGAAAAGCCAAGAAATTCCGGAGTCTATTCGTCCCGCGGTAAATTCCTTTCTTGAGTTCTTAGATACGAAAAGCATCCGTGTTGCGCCTGATTTGGTAGAAAGACGCGTGGTGCATTATGGACACCGCTACGCCGGCACCGTGGATGCGCTTGCGCTTATTGATGGGAAGTTTGGAGTATTGGATATTAAAACTTCACAAGACATCTATCGTGATTATAATCTTCAGACTTCCGCCTATATGGATGCCCTTAAAGATACTTTTCCCAATCTCTCTACTCGATGGATATTGAGAATTGACCAAATTCAGACTTGCATAGTGTGCGATGCGATCCGACGCCTTAAGGGTGGGCGTGAAAAAATACGAATGCCAAAAGGCGCCAACGGCTTTACCATTCGCAAAGCGGGAATTCCGGAACACGCGCACGAGTGGTCCCCTCTTAAGGGAGTAATTGAACTCAAAGAATTTCCTTATTGGAAGAATGATTTTGAAGCATTTCTTGGTGCGAAACGCCTCTGGGAATGGGAAAATGAGTTGTGGCTGAAAAGGATACAGTATTCTTAAGAAAGGTTTGACCGCACTATCACATCCCGAATACAATAAGACAATGAGCACCGAACGAATTACTATCCGGCGTAGTCCGGCGGTTCTTATACGCAATCTTGCGCTTATCGAGCTTGTCGCATTTATCCTCTATGTCGTTGCGGTAACACTTGGAAATTCTAAATATGAGCTCTATTTACAAATTCCTCTTCTTCCTGATATTTTCCCTTATCAAGCGCTTAAAATATTTGCGCTCTCCGGAATCCAATTTGTCATTACCATTTATGCATTTCTAAGCTGGTACTACGAACATTATGTGGTCATACCAACGATGATTTCTCATGAGCGTGGCATATTTTTCAAACAAAGTACCAACGTACCTTTCCGCGAGACGATGTCGGTGACTTTGGTCGAAGGACCCATACGAAAACTTCTCCACTGCGGGTCGCTCATTATACACAACTCGTCTTTGCCGATACTTACGCTTACCGATATCTCATATCCCAAAAAATATCTCGATATCATTCTTACTCGCCTTAACGGTTCTCATGCGTACACTATAGAACCATCATCTCAACGAGTGGGAATCGCGGAAGATATATTACAATACGAAGAACATTCCAAGCTTGAATTTAAGTCTTCGTTGCGCTTTGATCACCATACAAAAAAAGTGAATCGCGAGCTTGAAAAAGTGACAATGAAAACCGTTGCGGCATTTTTAAACTCGGATGGCGGGCGATTGGTAATCGGAGTTGGAGATGATAAAAGTCCCCTTGGATTACACCATGACTACCAAACACTCGGACGGCAATCTGCGGATGGGTTTGAAAACCACTTCACTCAATTATTCAATAAGATGCTTGGTCCGGATATTCGCCACCTTGCACAACTCACGTTTCATAAAGTACAGGATAAGGATATTTGCATGGTAGACATCTCTCCAAGTCCGCGACCGGTATATCTTGCGACAGAGAACGATGAATTCTTTTATGTCCGCACCGGAAACATCAGCACCCCCCTTAAATTAAGTGAGGTGGAATCATACGCACGGGAACGTTGGCCTCACGCTATGACGGGATGAATTACCTTTGTTACTAAACTCAAACTTACTTATATTGGCTGGGGGAAGCCACATTGTTCGATTATAATCGGCGCATGTGTATACTCACGATTTGCAAGGTATCCCAATCCAAAACTTATCGTTGCTACAAGAAACATAATCACTCCAAATCCAATTTCTTTGCGGTGTTCCTCACTCCAGTTTTTGAATCGATAGAACCACGTCATGAGTTAAAAACTAAGATACGTTTTCCACTTTTCATAAAGTTCCCGTGTTGCACGCAAATCCCCCACGTTATACTTCGCAATCTCTATAAATTTTTTTTCCTTGAAAAGCGGACCTACATCATCACCAGTTATTCCCGATACTTTCGGACTTTCGATACCGAATGCCCTTGTCCATAGATGAAGACTTCCTTTTCTGCGCGTAGCTCCGTAAAAGGTAAGCTGTTCTAATATATCTATGTGAACCGCGTCCGGACTGTGCTGATAGAGATACCTTCCTCTCATTAAATCTTTAGTGGGGCGAATGCCATGAATCGCCGATCGGATAAGAAGAAACGGGATATCGAATGAGCGCCCGTTAAATGTCACAAATATCTGACACTTCCGTGCAACTTCCCAAAACTTCTCGAGCATCTCTTTTTCATCCATTGCCTTAAGCAATATTCCATCCTCTTTCGTCTCCTCGCACTTTACTCCCGGCGCCTGAAAATATACCACCCCTTCATTTTTATGATAATCAAGTATGCCAATCGCGACAATAGACCCGGTAAGTGGAGAAAAACCAAGTCCTGATTTTAAATCTTCAAGCGCCGCTTGATATTCTTCTTCAGAATTTGCTTCCCTCTTAATCCAACGCGTAAGCGATTCTTGGGTTGCTTTGTCTAAAGAATCATAGTCCTCCCCTATTGTTTCTATGTCGAGAATAATGGTTTGCGAGTTTGACATATTAGAGATAATACCCTAAAATCTTTGGATTAGAAAACAGTGATTGGTTGAACCTTTGTATTTTACAGGTCCATTCTAATCTCTATTTTTTAATCTCTATTTTCTAATTCTATGGCACATACAAAAGCCCTCGGCTCAACAAAACTAGGACGCGATTCTCGTGCGAAACGCCTTGGCGTCAAAATTCATGACGGTGCGAAAGTTGCCACCGGTCAAATTATAATTCGCCAGCGCGGATCTAAATACACCGAAGGAGCAAACGTTCGCCGTGGTGCGGATGACACACTTTATGCCGGAAAAGACGGCGTGGTGAAATTCTCCGTAAAAATGAAAGTTTGCTTTGACGGCAACCGCCGAAAAGCAACCGTGGTGTCCGTTGCGGTATAGCCACAAATATCCACGTTCGTAGTAAGCGCCCCCCCTATGGGCGTTTTCACTTTTTAACTTCAGGAGTCACAATCACTTTTGCTTCCATAAAATCTCCACCTCGCGGGAAGCGAATTTTGACCGCGTGTTCTCCGAAACTCTTAAGTGGATGATCAAGTATCACTTCCGCTCGTTCTTTTCCTAAAATTTTTGTATTGCGCAACTCGCTCAATATTTGATCCTTGGTAACCGACCCGAATATGGAACCCGCATCATCGGTTTTGAGTGTAAAAGTGATTGCGCGTTCCATAAGAGTGTTTCGTATTGCATCCAAATGCTTTGCGAGTTCTCTGTCTTCTTTTTCTTTTGCGATATGCACCGCCTCCACCTCATTAAGCGCGGCAGGCGTTGCCGGTTTTGCGATTCCCCGCGGGAAAAGAAAATTCCGCGCGTATCCGTCGCTTATCTCCTTCACTTCGTTTTTCCTTCCCTTTCCGGGAACATCTTTTTGGAAGACTACCTTCATGTGTTTATTATCTGAATATTTTCCCGTCGTAGGTATTCTTTATCTCCTCTTTGATAACCTCCACCGCTTTATTGAGTTGAGGATCGCGTTTCTTTTCAAAATCTTCCTCGGTGCGTTTCACTTCGATATCGGGAACCAAACCCTTGCCTTCCAATATAGTGCCGCTCGGAAGCACCCAATGCGCAATGGTAATTTTAAGCGACGAACCATCACGAAGATCCTTCACTTGTTGCACGGTTCCTTTTCCGAAACTTTGTTCTCCAATAAGTTTGATATTTTTCACATCATGCAATGCACCGGCAAGAATTTCCGATGCCGAAGCAGAACCTCCGTTAATAAGGACTACTACCGGGAAATCGGCAAGCGCCGCGTTCCCGTTGGCGCGAAGTTCGTCAATAATTCCATTTCTCCCCTCCTCGCTCACCACCACCGTACCACGCGGGAAAAACCATCCCGCAAGATCCACCGCGACTTCAAGATATCCTCCTGGATTGTCACGAAGATCAAATATAAGTCCGCGCGCTCCTTGTGCCGCCGCACCCACCACCGCTTGATAGAATAGTGAATTGGAATTCGTGTTAAAACTGTGAAGTTTGATATATGCGATATCATCCTTTTTCATCTCAAAATCAAGCGTAGGAATAATTATTTTTTTGCGGACTATTATTATTTCTTTCGGCTTTTCCCACGATTCGCGGAACATGAGTAAATTCACTTCGGTGCCTTCGGGACCGCGGATAATACGAACCGCATCTTCGACCGACATCCCTTCAGTCGAAGTTGTATTTACTTGAAGAATCCTGTCACCCGCTAAAATTCCGGCACGGCTTGCCGGCGTATCTTTAAGCGGTGCAATTACCACAAGCTGATTCTTCCGTATACCTAATTCCGCGCCAATACCTCCAAAATGCCCCTGTACGTCCTCTTGGAACTGCTTACTCTCACTTGGCTTAAAGAACGCGGAATAGGGGTCTCCAAGTGACCCTACAAGCCCTTTAATCGCGCCATATACCTTGTCTTGGGCATCTACCCCATCCTTTTTCAAATATAAGTCGTCAATTGATTGCCATGCCTGCCAAAATGTTCCAAAATCAGCCGCGGATTCTTCGTCTCCATGAACGTCATTTACGTCCTTTACAATAATCGTTTTTGGTGTTTCCACTCCCACTCTAAAACCCGCGAATGCTCCGCCTCCGAAAAATATTGATGCCAAAAGAATTACACCTATTATGTTGCGAATTGATCGTTTATTGAACATAGTATTGAAAGTTTAACAGGAGGACATCATGACTGCAAACCTCATGAAAAAATATGCATATATTCGAATACTCTTTGATATTTTTCGTTTCTCGCATACAATTTCCTCATGGCGATCGAGACTGCGGAATTCCTTAAAAAGCTTTCTTCAAGGAAGAAGGAGTCTCATGTATATCGAAAATATCAACTCACAGGGCTTGAAATCGCGGATATTTTGGGGGACCGTGCGCATAAAGCGCTCTATATCAAACTTGCAAAAGAACGAGATGCCGAATTACTCCGTGCGCTCGCAAAAGATATTGCCGATAAACCGAACGTGGCAAACAAAGGTGCGTATTTTATGGCATGCCTCGGGAAAATGAAAAATGGGAATGAATTGAAGATAAAAATGCCGGCTACGAGCATCAACGAGAAAAAATAAATTTTGCATTTTAGTTTTTTAATTTTAAGTTTTCATGTACCTCATCACCAACAAACAAGAATATAAATTTCTTCGGCGTGCACCGAAAATTTTTGATTTCTCAGCTCACTCTCCCACTAAAATTCAAGAGCTTATCCGAACCATGAAAAAATCCATGCGCGACGTGCATGGTATCGGACTTTCCGCAAATCAAATCGGTGTTGATATGCAAGTATTTATAGCCGAAGTTCCCGGCACCGGTGGGTCTCTCAAATTTTATGCGGTATTCAACCCAACAATAGAAAAAATAGGAGATAAAATCGAATTAAGTGAAGAAGGTTGTCTGAGTATTCCGGGAACATACGGAAATGTTCCCCGCGCCACACAGATTACCATTCGCGGGTTCGACAAGCGTGGGAAGCCGATAAAGATTAAGGCATGGGGACTTCTTGCTCGAGTTTTTCAACATGAAATTGATCACTTAAACGGAAAACTTTTTATTGATCACGCAAAGGAAACGTATGAAATGGCGACGTCGGAACGATTAAGAAACAAAGAGCATAAAGATGTATAACGCATATTCGCATAATTAGTATCATTCGCACGCATTAGTATATTAGCATCGCGCTTATGAATTTCGCTTTCTTCGGCTCTCCTCAATTCGCCGCAATAGTACTCGATAAGCTTATCGCGGGCGGCTTTGTACCATCGGTCGTCATTTGCAATCCCGACCGCCCGGTGGGACGAAAAAAAATAGTGACCGCACCGGCGGTGAAACAGCTCGTAGCAAAGAGTAAAAAGGAAATTGAAATTCTCCAACCGGAACGTCTGGATGCCACTTCAACCTTAAAGCTCAAAGCTCAAAGCTATGATATTTTCATTGTCGCCGCCTATTCCAAAATAATTCCAAAAGATATCATCGCGCTTCCCCGTTTCGGCGTGATAGGTGTTCACCCATCGCTTCTCCCTCGCCACCGCGGCGCAACACCCATCCAGACCGCAATACTCGAAGGCGACGGGGAAACGGGCACTACGCTATTTCTTATGGATGAGAAAATAGATCATGGGGCGATTATCGCGCAAGAAAGGTTGAACCTTTCGCATTCCCAAGGTTCAACCTTGATGGATCTCGATTACCAGGCACTGGAAGCCAAACTTTCGGAACTTTCGGGCGATTTACTTGTAAAAACACTTCCCGATTTTGTTGCGGGAAAAATAAAACCGGCACCGCAAGACGATTCAAAGGCAACGCTCACCAAAAAATTCACCACGCAGGATGCATTCGTGGATGAAAAAGATGTTATTGCTGCAGAATCTGGCAAGGTTCAACCTTGCCAGATGGCCGTAATTGAACGCAAAATCCGCGCCTTCAGCCATGAACCGGGTGCGTGGACTCTGCGAAACGGAAAACGGGTAAAACTCCTGGAAGCGGAAATCCGCGAGGGGAGGTTGGTGCTCAAAAAAATTCAGATTGAAGGAGGGAAGTCGAGAATTATCCAAGGTTAAACCTTAAGAACCCCAAAGGTTTAATCTTGGAATCAACAGGAAACAGGTTAGAGGTTTTAGATATATTTTAAAAATGGAAAAGCCGGAACACTTGGAAGGTGCCCCGGCTCTCGTTGGTGCCAGTCCCTCGAGAGGACCGGCGTTAGTGATCGAATGGGGTAATCACCCCGTATTCCTCATTTTGGCGCCGATGAGAAATCCCTGTGTTCGTCTCACAGGAGGGAACGGAAACATTCGAGACGCGCAAACCTTGCCGTCCCGATAATCGTGCTAGCTGCTACCCTCAAGCAGTATTAGCACTAGGATATCTATTTTTAACGAAGGGTCTCGAGTCCTTCGGTATTGCCCCATATTCTTACTACAAGCGACATCCATACTTGTAGAATATGAAAAGGTTGGGCCTTTACTTGGTAGAGAACGGTAAAGTGAAAGAACCCTCTAATTCTATCACTCCGACCCCATATGCTATGAGGTCTCTCCTTCCAAGAAAATCAATGAACAAATGCTCATCACGTATGCCACAAGGAGTGACACTGCAATGGCAAGATGTATCATAGCACACTCCACAAATACTGTCAACTCTCTATTGGATAGGGGTTATTTTGAATTTTCGAGCGATTTTGCCACCTCTTTCCAGTTGATTACACTCCACCAGTTTTCTATATATTCCGCACGGCGATTTTGATATTTCAAATAATAGGCATGTTCCCATACATCAATCCCAAGAATCGGACGTGCGCCTGTTGATATCGGGTTATCCTGGTTTGGCGTACTCATAATGAAGAGTTTCCCGTTTCCCGCAAGCCACACCCATCCACTCCCAAAAAGTCCCGAGGCTATTTTTGTGAATTCCGTTTTAAATGCATTAAAACTTCCAAATGATTTTTCAATTCGTACTGCACACTCCCCTTGCGGCACATTTGCCGCGCTCCCTGCGTTCGGCTTCATATTTTTCCAAAAAAACGAGTGGTTGAAATGCCCTCCTCCATGATTGCGCACCGCGGTGCGAATATCCGCAGGAACCGCATCAAGGTTTGAAAGCAACGATTCAAGCGCCTCAATTTCGGGTTTTCCCGCCATAGTTTCGGCAAAGGAAGGGTGCTTTTCAATCGCTTCATTCAACTTTGAGACGTACGCCTGGTGGTGCTTTGCGTGATGCACTTCCATGGTACTTGCATCAATATGTGGCTCAAGCGCGTCGTAGCTATAAGGAAGTTCTGGCAACGAAAAAATTTTATCCATAGAAATAAGTGGGAGTGTTTTTGTTATTTATTTATCAATTGCCGTTATAAGTTGTCTTTGTATTATTGCCCAATAAATATAAGCGCCGCGCTGGGACCGATAAGCCCGACAACGATAATTATTGCAAGCAACCATACAAGGACTTTTTTAATTTTCTTTGTCTTTGTCATGCCTCCATTATACACATTGAGGATATTTCAACCATGTGAATAGGGGTTGAGAAACCTGCTCTAACGTGTTAAATTCCCTAGGTGTTTCGCGCGCACAACAGATTTTGGGGGGTCGTCTAGCGGTAGGACATCGCCCTTTGGAGGCGAGTACCGGGGTTCGAATCCCTGCCCCCCAGCATGAACATTGGATGGTGGCTGTCCCCTTTTCTCAAATAAAAAAGGAACGAAGCTTGCTTCGTTCCTCGTGAAAACTTTTTGATCTGATTCGTTACCTGAGACGTAAATCAAGCCACGTCATAAATGCAGCGATTATCACGCATATCGCGAGAGCGAGTGCTGCATTTTTTGGATTTTTCCAAAGAGCAAGGAACTCCCCGATGCGACGAACAACGTACTGAAACATTTTCATAATGCCTTCCTTTTGATTGGTTTAAGTTAACGTTACTCTGAATTACGAAATACCACAAATAGATATTATCATGCAACACAGAATACAAAAAAATTGTGGCTGTCCCCTTTTCTACTAGGTATGCTTTGACCAAACCGTATTAGGTTATAGCGTTTAAATTGCCGATAATAATAAACTTCTTTTTATATTCAAATAATTGAGCTAGATATTCTTTAAGTAAAGAAAATGGTGGATTCGTAACAATAACATCTGCTTCTTTCCGGACGCATAACGGAATAATAAGGGAAAAGGAAGCTGTTTAACTGTTACTCAAAAACCGCCATGCCTCCTTTACACGTCTTCCGGTTCCGGTGATGTCTATTTTAAATCTCTGAAAAAGTCCGTTGGTAAGGAATCCTAGCGGAGTAACTTTTGTGGGTGGTTGTTTGCCCTTCGCAATACCAAGGTAGAGTGCGCTGTTGATGAGCGCAGTGTGGCTAAATGCTTGCGGATAATTACCGAGTTGCATACCCGTTTCCGCGTCTATTTCCTCCGCGAAAAGTCCGAGGGGACTCGCATGCGCGAGTATATTTCTATAAAGTTTTTCCGCTTCCGCGACTCTTCCGGCAAGGGCAAGCGCGTCAATAAGCCAGAACGCGCACATCACAAACGATCCTTCTTTCCCTCTTACACCGTCCGGTCCATTATATCGCTGTACCAGTCCTTTTTTGGTGAGATACTTCATAGTCGCTTCAATAGTACCCACAACCCTATAATCATTCCCGGGAAGGAATCCTACAATCGGAATAAGAAGGTTAGCGGCATCAAGATATTGCGACCCAAAGGATTGCACAAACGTATTCATTTTTTTATTAAATCCTTCCTTCAATACCATCTGCCATATTGCATCTCTGTTTTCTTCCCATTTTTGGAGCGGTGCGGGAAAATTTTTCTTGACCGCAATTTTTATAGCGCGGTCGAGTGCCACCCAACACATTACTTTAGAGAATACAAAATGGCGATCATGTCCGCGAACTTCCCATATTCCCGCATCTTTAGTGCGCCATATCTCACATACAAAATCCGCCGTTTTCTTCAAAAAATTCCAATCGTTTTTTGAAATTGTTTCACCGAAACGAGTGGTCTCATACGCCATACTCAAAAGCTCTCCGTAGATGTCGAATTGTTTTTGCCCCGTTGCGGAGTTGTCGATGCGCACCGGACGCGATTTCCGATACCCCTCAAGATGACGCAGTGTTTGCTCGGGAGGTACGTCCTCGCCATGAAGACTCTGCATAATGCGAATATCCGAGACCTCCACCCCTTTGTATATCTTCTTAAACCAATTTAAAAGATTCTTTGCATCCTGCTCATGTCCAAGATTGAAAAGCGCCTGCGCAGTAAATACGGAATCTCTCATCCAATTGAACCGATAATCCCAGTTTCTCTCTCCTCCGATGGATTCGGGGAGCGAGGTGGTGGCGGCCGCCGCAATTGCGCCGGTTTCTCCATGAGTGAGGAGTTTTAATACAAGCCCCGAGCGTACCGCTAAATCATGCCAATCGCCTCGAAAAATACACTTTGACCTCTCGCATTTATGAGCCCAATTTTTCCAGAAAGAAAGCGTGTTTCGGAGTTCTGATTCTCGATTTTTTGGATTGAAATTTTCATGTGCGTTATATTGCATCGTCGCCCAAGCCGACTCGCCTTTACTTAATGTAAAACTGGCAGACGCGGTGTGATCCTTCACATAAAAAACTGCCGGCATATCGAGGAAAAGTTTTTCCTCCCCCGCAATTGCCACAATGCCGGTATCCGTTCCTTCTATTTGCGGTTTTACTCGCGCATAATCGAATCGCGGTTTGAAGGTAAGCCCACACGCCACAAATCCCTTGGTACATTCGACTTTACGAAACAGAATTTGATGTTTGTGCCACTTGGTACGTTTTTTGAATGGAGGCATAAAATCGGTAAGCACCGCTTCCCCCGTCCTGCATGTAAAACGAGTTTCAAGCACATTGGTGTCGCCCTTATAATTCTGTATTCCTTTGAATGGGAGTTTCGGGGCAATCGAGAAAGAACCTCCCTTCCCCGCATCGAGAATCTTTGCGAACACGCTCCGCGATTCCATATGCGGAAGACAACACCAGTCAATGGAGCCATTTGCACCCACAAGCGCTACGGTCTCGAGATTCCCGATAATACCGTAGTGTCCGAGATGATGGTAATCCAATTCTTTGTCCGTATTTCCCCGGAATACTTTTATAAATTTCCCCGCGAGCGAAGTTATTTCTTCAAAAACCATTATGCATATAGTAACGAAAATACTTCAGTGATGGAAATGGGAAACAATATTGTGTATTTGTGATTTAGACGCATACCCTATACACTAAACTCTCGATATGGCAAAAAACGAAGTGATTATTAGATTTGATGAAGTTTCGTTCGAATATGGCGCCAAAAAACCGATTCTTACGGAGGCAAAATTTTCGATTCGTGAAAATAACAAGGTGACGCTGATGGGACAGAATGGTGCGGGAAAAAGTACCATATTCCAGCTTATTATAGGGTCACTGCGTCCGGAATCCGGAAACGTGATCGTAAAAGATAAACTGACACTTGCCACCGCGCGGCAAGTCATTCCCCGCGAACACGCGAACCTTACCGTGCGTGAATTTTTTGAAGCTGCATTTCAGGAAAAGGTATATGACATCGAGCCGAGAATTAAGAAAATTCTTGAGGTAGTGCATCTCAAGGCGCCACTCACCAGAAAAGTGACGGAGTTTTCCGGCGGACAACAAGCGCGCCTCCTCCTTGCGCACGCGCTTATTCAAAATCCTGATATTCTTCTTTTGGACGAACCCACAAACAATCTCGACAAGGAAGGGATTGCACATCTTACCGATTTCCTTATCTCATATCAAAAAACATGTATTGTTATTTCTCACGATGCGGATTTCCTGAATTCCTTTACCGATGGTGTTCTCTATCTCGACAGTTTTACAAAAAAAATTGAGCAGTATACCGGAAATTATTTCGATGTAGTAAAAGAAATTCACAATCGCTTGGAACGCGAGCGTATGAAAAATGTTCGTCTTGAAAAGGATATTATGCACCGCAAAGAACAGGCTAATTTCTTTGCGCAAAAAGGGGGGCACATGCGTGATGTCGCCCGCAAGATGAAAGAGAAAATTGAGGATTTGTCCGAGGAAATAGTTGAGGAACGACAAGAAGACAAGACCATTAGAAAATTCCACATCCCCTGTCAGCAAGACCTCTCCGGACGTCTGTTGGAGCTTAATTCGGTAACCATCATCCGTAATCATAAACCAAGTGTGAAAAAGGTTTCGATTGCATTAAAGAAGAAGGAGCGGCTTCTTCTCACCGGACCCAACGGTATTGGAAAAACCACACTTCTCGAGAAGCTTGCAACCGGACACGCCAAAGGAGAACATATCGCAAAAGATGTGCGCATCGGTTACTACCGACAAGATTTTTCAACACTCGACTTTAACGCCACGGTGTATGACACCCTGCGTGATGTAATGGGAGTCGGTACGGAACAGGATCTTCGCTCTACTGCGGCGGGATTTCTTATAGACGCGGAGGTACTCAAAACAAAGATAGGTTCTCTTTCGGAGGGACAGAAGGGACTTGCCGCGTTTGCGCGTCTTGTACTTCTTAAACCGGGAATCCTTATTTTGGACGAACCTACAAATCACATCAACTTTCGGCATATTCCGGTCATTGCTCAAGCGCTTGATTCCTACGAAGGCGCAATGATACTCGTAAGCCACGTACCGGATTTTATCGCACAAATAAAAATCACCACTACGCTCGATCTTGATTCGCGGTAATACCACCTCCATCTGCGATGAAACGCAGTCGAACAAAATATATTATCCATTTCGCACCACGCACCGCAAAAAGACATGAGCAGTCCGCATTTGCGCAACATTTCTAAATTCCCTGTTATGTATTACAAAAACGCACGGGTAGGAATAGACATTGGGGGGACAAAAATCCGCTGGATATATTTACAACACGGACGGTATCGTGCGGAAAAAGAAATTCAAACTCCCCGCACGCGAGCACATTTCATACGTCTTCTGCAAACTCTTTTCTTTTCCTTCCACACACGAGGAGTACGTCATATCGGTATCGGGATCGCGGGAGTTGTTTCTGACACCACCCTTCTTGAAAGCCCGAATCTCCCCCATCTTCGCAATCTTAATTTTTCCTGTATTGCGCCTCCAAATGTATCTTTGCGTATTGATAATGATGCTCGTTGTTTTGCGCGGGCAGAAGCGACGTACGGACACTTATTCCATACCGATTCAGGACTTACCGTTATCTTCGGCACCGGAATAGGACGTGCAGTTTCCCGAAAAGGAAAAATTATTCCGATTACACAATTAATGTTTCCCGAATCGTGGGAGTCGGAATATCAAGAGAGAAGAAAACATAACCCTTCATCACTTGCTCCCTTTCTCGGGGAAAAAATAGTCGCCCTAATATCCAAATACAAGCCCCATACGCTTATCCTTGGCGGTGGAACTTTGAGAGAACGACATCTTTTTCATACTCTTCAACGGGAACTCCGGAAGCGTGGTGTCCATATTCCAATATATTACTCGCGGTTCCGCAAAAACTCAGGCGCACTTGGTGCGGCTCTTTTGTTTTCCACATAATTGCGATTATTTATTTTTTACTGGGAGTTCAATGATGCACGAGTGCTCGGACCCACGTTCCCCAATGGAGTAATTCCATGTGCGGTTTGATATTCCTTCACCGCAGCTTTGGTGAGTGAGCCGTAAAATCCAGTAACAGGGCCAGTGTAGTACCCCTCTTTCGTAAGCCGATTTTGCAATGCAGTCACATCCGATCCTTCCGAATTGATGTCGAGTGGATTAAGGAATTGATATGTTCCGGAGCTCGCCTGAGCGGTAACTAACGAAGAAACGCTTCCGCTTGCCGTGTTGGACGTAATTTTTGATACAAGTTGTACCAACGTGTTTTGCATGGTCTGGATTTCCGATACAAGCTGAAGAAGCTTACTTTGCATAGCTTGAATCGCCGACAAAACTTCGCTGTTTGACACGGTTTGCGCTGTTGTTATCACTACGGGAGCAACCACCGGCGCCACCGTTGGAGTCGGTGTTATTGTCGGATCTGCAACTACGGTCGTGGGAGTAGGCACTATACTTGACGGCACCGGTCCGTTTATTACCGTGAAAAAAATAGTATTGCAAGGACCTGTGGAACACACCGTGACGAATGCAGATCCCGCACCCTTACCGGTAAGCGTTAGAATATTCCCGCTGATGCTTGCTTGGATAATATTCGGGCTCGGATTATTGGAAACCGAATAATTTCCCGTACCGCCCGAAAGAGTCGTCGTAACATTTTCCCCTACCGAAATAGTGGGATTCGCTATACTGAACGTCAACTTGGTGGGATTTCCCGTAGCGGAGGATGCGGTTGCCGTAGTAGTAGTTCCTATTGTTGCATTCACCGAACCACATCCGTTCGATACAGAACAGACCGTAATTGTGGATGTTCCATTTGTTAATCCGGTAATGGAAAGTACTGATCCATTAACTGCTTGAGAAGCGGCACTTGGATTAGTGGTGGCGGATATGTAATATCCCGATCCTCCTGAAATATCAACGCTTATCGCCTGCCCGATTGCAATAATTGGATTGGACTGGCTAAAAGTGATTGCGCTGTTTTCCGAAGTGCCACTTCCAATCGTTATGCTTAGATTCGCACAATTTGAAGCACTTCCGACATAACACACGGTTGCAGTCGCCGTCCCAAGCTGATTTCCGGTAACCGTAATTGTTGTTCCGCTTATCGTAATAGTCGCAACTATGGGCGCGGAATTCAGTGAAAGATAAATTGCATTGGAACTCCCCTGTGAAGTTACGATCGCGGTTTGACCAAGACCCACCGTGAGACTTGATTGACTCAATGACGGTGCGCCGGAGGTGTTTGTGCCGCTTGATGATGATGGCCATACCTGCGAAGACGACTGTTGTCCATTCACCGTCACATACGCCGATGTCCCCGCACTGGCCGCATATGCAAAGCTGTTAAGTGTAGTGGAAAATGTTCCACCCGCGTTTGTAGATCCAAGCGTAGTAGAGAGCGATCCTGAAGAACTGCCGATGTTGTAATACAACATCACCCCGGAACTCGGATCACCCGTGACATTAATCTGCACGGAATCATCTCCGAGATTCGTAAGGGAAAGCGTCGGTGTTGCCGCATACACGCTCGATACGACCGCAAACATTACTACCGCACACACACTCACAATATAAGGCACACGTAGAAAATGGTGTTTCATATCTTCATTATATACATTATTTCTATTTTTCAAGAGCATACGTATATTCTTCTTGCACTATCCCCTTTTCTCCTTATGTAAGGTAAGCTGAATACCATGCTTATCGATGATATACATATTGGGGTGAGTGCCGGAAAAGGAGGCAAGGGAGCCGTGGCGTTTAACAAAAATATGATGAGTTTGGGACCCGCAGGTGGTTCCGGAGGTCATGGCGGCAGCGTCTATGCAGAAGGTATTGTCGATATCGGAGCGTTGCGCCAGTTCAGGCACAAAAAAGAATTTGCCGCGGAAAACGGCAAAGACGGACGAAACCAGTTTAAAGATGGGCATGATGGAGAAGACCTGGTACTCAAAGTTCCCGTGGGTACCGTGATACACCACGTCATCGACGGCACCGCACGCGAGGTAACAAAAATCGGAGAGCGCATACTTTTGGCGCAGGGAGGTAAAGGAGGTAAAGGAAATCTCCAATTTAAATCTTCAAAAAATACTTCTCCGAGGCAATCACAGCCGGGATTACCCGGCGATCGCTTTATGTTCCGATTTGAGCTAAAGCTTATTGCGGACGTTGGATTTGTCGGCATGCCAAACGCCGGAAAATCAAGTCTCCTTAACAGTCTTACCAATGCAAAAAGCAAAGTTGCGAATTATCCCTTTACCACACTCGAACCAAATCTTGGCGCTTATTATGAGCTTATTCTCGCCGACATTCCGGGGCTTATCGAGGGAGCAGCTTCCGGAAAGGGATTGGGAATAAAATTCTTGCGCCATATCGAACGCACCCACATTCTTTTTCATTTCATTTCCGCAGAATCATCCGATCCTGTCCGCGACTATACACTTATTCGCAAAGAACTTGAGAAGTACAATAAAAAACTTCTTGAAAAACCGGAGTATATATTTCTTTCCAAATGCGACCTTATAGACGAGGCGGATGCAAAGAAAAAACTATCAACTCTTTCCGCAATGCACAAATCCAAATCCACCAAAAAAATGAGTATTCCAAAAACCACAATGATTTCGATATATGATGAAGAAAGTATCGCGCGTGTAGAAAAAATATTGAGTATAGCTCAAAAAGAGAAGATTGCCTCATAAACTGAGTGCTTATTCGTGCGAATATTGCTATACTATATTCGATGAAAAAATCAGTATTACAATATGCGCTTTTTGATGCGGGGCTTACTCTCGCATACATTTCCCTTGTCTCTTTTTTTATTGCGAATGGTGAAGCTATTTTCGGCCCGGGCGGGGGCCAATTCGCCACAATGGCATTCCTTCTCCTCTTTGTCGTATCCGCCGCACTCACGGGACTTTTCGTCTTCGGACGTCCCATTCTTTGGCATGTACAGGGAGCAACGCATGAAGGGATCACTCTTGCAATTTATACGGTGGTATACCTCGCCATAGCAACACTGCTTGCACTTGGATTTCTTTTTTGGATTCTGCACTCTGCTTGACTTTGGTGAGAAAATTGGTGATAATTGCACCTGCGGTGCCCACGGGGCCGCTTTTCTTTTATTCAACCATCACCCATATGAAACTTCGCAATATTGCAATCATCGCGCACGTAGACCATGGAAAGTCTACGCTCACCGATCAGCTTCTCCGACAATCGGGAACGAATCTCGGCAAAGCAGGAATCCAGGAAATGGTCATGGATTGGAACGACCTTGAGCGCGAACGCGGTATTACCATTTTTTCCAAGAATGCTTCTTTGCAATACAAAGATATAAAGATAAATATGATCGACACTCCCGGCCACGCGGACTTTGGCGGTGAGGTGGAACGCATCCTTAATATGGCGGATGGCGCTCTTTTGCTTGTAGACGCACAAGAAGGTCCAATGCCTCAAACGCGTTTTGTACTTAAAAAAGCGCTTGCCGCAGGACACAAAATAATCGTCGTTATCAATAAAATAGATAAAACGAATGCACGAATAAATTACGTACTCGACAAGGTACTCGAGCTTTTTATTGAACTTGGAGCAACCGATGCACAGCTCGATTTTCCGGTGGTATATGCCGCCGCAAAACTTGGAAAAGCGGGACTCGCTCCCACCCTTGATTCAATGACCGATCTCACTCCTCTTTTTGAAACAATCCTCACTACAGTACCGGAACCTCAAACAAACATATCGGGTCCTTTGCAAATGATGATTGTGTCTATCAGTTACGACAACTATAAAGGAAGAATAGGCGTAGGAAGAGTGCATCAAGGAACGATCAGGAATAATCAAGAAGTAATCCATATAAACCGTGAAGGCGTACAAACAAACGCGAAAATCGCCTCCCTCGCTTCCTTTCAAGGATTAAATCGCGTGGAAGTTCCTGAAGTTGAGGCGGGAGATATCACTACGGTTGCCGGAATTGAAGGAATCAATATCGGTGACAGTATTTGCGATGTTCAAAATCCGATTCCGCTCACTCCCATTGCAATCGAGAAGCCGACAGTGAAAATGATATTTTCCGTAAACGACTCCCCTTTTGCAGGAAAAGAAGGAGAATATTGCACTTCGCGAAACCTGAAAGAACGTTTGTATAAAGAGCTTGATAATGATGTGGCGCTTCGCGTCGAAGATACAAACTCAACCGACTCATTTGTGATCAGCGGTCGTGGAGAATTGCACCTTGCGATTCTTATCGAAACCATGAGACGTGAGGGATACGAACTGCAAGTGTCTCGTCCCGAAGTGATTTATAAAGAAGAAGACGGAAAGACACTTGAACCCGCCGAAGACGTATGGCTCGAAGTTCCTGAAAAATATTCGGGTATTGTGATTGAAAAGATGGGGATCAGGAAAGGAGAACTTAAAAATATGCGTGTCGAGGAAGGTATCGCGCATTTCCATTTTTTCATCCCTACACGCGGGCTTATCGGCTTTAGAAACGAATTTCTTATTGAGACCAAGGGAACCGGCATTGTAAATACTTTGTTCTCCGGCTATTTCCCGAAATGGACCGATATTAGCGCTACCGCACACGGATCGCTTATTGCCTACGAAGCGGGTATCACTACTCCCTATGCCTTGCTTACCGCGCAAGAACGCGGAGTGATGTTTATAGGACCCGGGGTAAAAATCTATGAAGGACAGGTAGTCGGCGAAACTGCAAAAGCGGAGGATTTAGTGGTAAACGTGTGCAAACAAAAACAACTCACAAACTTCCGAGCAAAAACCGACGCGGTTACCAACGATTTGATACCGCCTCGCATTCTCTCACTGGAACAGGCAATCGAATATATCGGAGAAGATGAACTTGTAGAGGTAACCCCTCAAAGCATTCGCACACGTAAAAAGATATTAAGAAACTCGCAGCGTAAAAAATAAAAGCGTGCTATGCGCGCGCCGGATTCCTCTCTTCGCCGCAATCTATCTACGATTGCGGTGAGTTTATTGAAGCGGTATGCGCTGCTCGATATTCCTGAAAAAAAATCGTAAGAATTGCCGCTGCGGGCATTGCGATTATCATGCCAAGTATCCCTGCAATTTTTGCCCCAATAAGCAAAACAACTAAAAGTAAAAAAGGACTAAGCTGTAACGCTTTATTCATTAAAAGAGGCGTGAGTACAATCCCCTCTATTATTTGATTTACCACCACGTAGAGCACGAGTACGCCGATTACCACGCTCAGTGACTGAGAACTCGCAAAAAGTAACGCGGGTACCGCTGCAATGACAGGGCCTACAAAAGGAATGAAATTGAGGAGAAGTGCGAGAGCGCTAAGAGTGAGCGCATACGGCACATGCATAACATAAAGACCAAGAAAGATGAGGATGCTCACCAGCAATGAAATAATGATCCTTCCCCACAGCCATGCATTCGTTTTTTCCTGCATTTTATGGAATAACGCAAGAGAATGTTCGGCATTCGCTTTTGGCATGAAGAGGTGCGCGTAGCTTCGCACCCCTTGTTCTTGAATATTCAAAAACAGCGCGAGTGATGCAATTACCAAAAATGAACCAATACCCCCGAAAATATTAAAGAGTGTCGCAAATGCGACTTCAGCACCTCCCGAAATTGCACCCGAGACATGTTTGAATACTTCGGAAGAATCAAGAGTAACGCGGAAAAGCTGGAATCCGTCTTCTCCTCCTTGTTGTAAGAACGCACCAATCTTCGGAATATAGGTAACCGCAAGACTTCCCACTTCAAATGCAAGCGGCGGCAGTATCACATATAACGCCAGACCAAGTACCGCAAGAATAGTCGCATATACCAGAAATGCCGCAATCCATCGAGGGATTTTTCTGCGATGCAATACGTCAATCGGCTTATCGAGCGCAATGGCAAATACAAATGCGGCAAAACATGCGATAAGAATATCCCAAAGGTAAAACGCAAGCGCAAGACTCGCGACCGCAAATATTATTTTTATGATTATTGCGTTTGAAAGTGCGTTTTTTTCCTGATCCATATATTTCACTCACTATACCTTTTTTAATATGCAATGTCTATAAAATACCCCGCCTTCCTAGAACGCGAGATATTTGACCAAGTCTCATATATATTGCATTAATAAATTGCCCAAACAATGTGTGAAGTATAGAATTACGATATGGAAAAACGCGTATGCAAAAATTGTAAAACCGAATTCTCGATTTTTCCCGACGATCTTACGTTTTATGAAAAAATAGGGGTTCCTTCCCCGACTCGTTGTCCCGAATGCCGGTATATTCGGCGTCTTTTGGATCGAAATGAATATAACTTTTATAGGAGAAAGTGCGATATCACCGGAGAGGACGTAATCTCCATTTACCGATCTGATGCACCTTTTCCCGTATACACACAGGAGTATTGGAAGTCAGACAAATTCGATGCAATTGTCTATGGGCAAAATTTTGATTTTCAAAAACCATTTTTTGAACAATATGAAACGCTTCGCCGCGCGGTTCCCCACTTGGCATTGGTAAACTCACGCAGTGTGAATTCCGAATATACCAATCAGTCCCAGGACAATAAGGATTGCTATATGCTTGTTACCAGCGGCTCCAATGAAAAATGCATGTATGGAAGCTGGAATTCAAACTGCTTCCTCTGTGGAGACTGTTATATGATAGAAAAATCCGAGTCATGTTATGAATGTATTAATTTAAAAAAATGTTCCCATTGCGCATGGCTGCAAAATTCTTCCGACTGCGTGAATGTATACTTTAGCGACGATTGTCGGGGATGTGCTGATTGCTTTGGATGCGTCGGACTCCGGAGCAAGCAATATTACTGGTTCAATACCCAACTCACCAAAGATGAATACGAGAAAAGAATCAAGGAATTCCCGTGGACGCGGGAGTCAATGCGCCGTACGCAGGAAGAGTTTGCACGCCTTCGACTGGCTATTCCGGTAAAGCATTATCACGGCATGCAGGCACAGGAGTCATCGGGAGATTATCTTGGAAACACCCAGCGCGCACGAATGGCATTTAACTGCCGCGATAATAAAGATACTGCGTATATGCAGGATGCGTGGGTAACCACCGAAGAATGTCGAGATTGCACGGAAATCATTATTGGTATGGGATCATATGAAATACAAGGTGTGGAAACTCCTCACCAAAGTATCGTGGCGCGAAGCTGTTTTAATTCGATTACCGACTCATATTATTGCGATATGTGTTTCGGGGTAAGCGACTGCTTTGGATGTTTCGGTTTAAAACAAAAACAATACTGTATTTTAAACAAGCAATATTCAAAAGATGAGTATATAAAATTGAAAACGAAAATCATTGAACACATGAAGGAGTTGGAAGAATGGGGAGAGTATTTTCCTCCTGAACACTCCCCTTTTGCATACAACGAATCCATGGCGCAAGATTATTTCCCGCTGGAACGCGAAGAGGCGCTCAAAAAGGGGTATTTCTGGCATGACCGTCCGACAACCCAATATGCCATTACACTTACTCCGGACAAGCTTCCTAAAACTATAGCGGAAACCACGGATGATGTGGTGAATTATACAATTCAATGCAACACGCAAGAGAATAACGAAGAAGAAAATTCATTATGCGTGGGTGCGTTTCGTTTAATCCCTCTTGAAATAACGCTCTATCGAAAACTCGGAGTACCTATTCCTGAATATTGTTTCCCTTGCCGCCGCGTGAAGCGCTTTAAATTTCGCAACCCACGGAAACTGTGGCACCGCCGCTGTATGTGTGCACCCACTGAAACTTTAATGAAGGCGGACGTGGGGAACGGATACAAAAACACTGCCACTCACTTCCACGGAGATAACCCATGCCCCAATGAATTTGAAACCTCATATGCGCCGGAGAGGAAGGAAATTGTGTATTGCGAAGCGTGCTATCAAGCCGAGGTGGCTTGATAGCACGCGGAGTCCCGCCGTAGTTTTAGCGAAGGAGGATGAAAATTGCTACCAATCCGAAGTCGCATGAAAACAATTTTCATCCCGAGTATGTCGAGGGACGAATATTGTTATCAAAGTGAAGTCGCTTAAAGAAACAATCCGAAGGCCTGAGCTTGTCGAATAGCAAACAATGTCATCAAACGGAAGTCTCATGGCCCCACTCCCCCCTATTCGTGTGAATAAGGGGTATAAGGAAAAAAATATATGAATAGGATATCATCATGAGATGAATGAGGAGACAAAAAACACTTCGATAAGCTCAGTGCGAGCGTGTCAAAACTGCAAATCTGATTTTGTTATAGAACCGGATGACTTCGCGTTCTACGAAAAGATCAAAGTGCCTCCACCTACGTTTTGTGCGAAGTGTCGACTGATGCGACGTATTATATGGCGCAATGAATATAGGCTTTATAAACGTTCGTGTAGTTTATGTAACACGCGGATGATTTCAATGTACCCGGAGAAAACTCCTTTTCCGGTATACTGTCGCGCATGTTGGTTTTCCGACACGTGGGACCCGCTTACCTACGGAAAAAGGTATGACTTTGCAAAGCCGTTTTTCGAGCAATTTCACGAACTCCTCAATAGGGTACCGAGAATTACCTTGCAAATATCTCAATGTGAAAACTGCGATTATACCAACCAAATCGTGAATTGTAAAAACTGCTATCTTGTATTCAGTGGCGCTTCAAACGAAGACTCGTATTATTCCTATCGGATCAACCGTTCGAAAAATATGATGGATTGCTTTTTCACGGAACACAGCGAGCGATGCTATGAATCATCGGAATGTCGCGATTCTGCGGAACTTTATTTTTCGCAAAACATTGCCGACGGGCTCAATCTTTCGTTTTGCTACGATGTGCGGGGCGCAAGCAACTGCTTTATGTCATCACACCTACGCAGAGGATCTTATTATTTCCGCAATCAGCGCATATCGAAAGAAGCATATGAAGAAAAGATTGCCGAAATAGACACCGGATCTTATGCAAAACTTGAATCATACAAACAGGAATATACCGAAATGTATCTGAAAAGTATTCACCGTTTTGCGAATTCAAAAAATATCACGAACTCCACGGGACATGATTTTAGCAATGCAAAGAATTCTTATTACTGTTTTAACGGTTCTAATCTTGAGAATTGCCGATATATGTTTTTTGTAAATTACGGAAAAGATGCGTCAGATATAAATAATGGCGACTATATGGAGCTTTGTTATGAGAATTCCACGAACGGCATCAATGCATATAATATTAAGTTTTCGATTGATGCGTGGCCCGACGTACGCAACCTTGAGTATTGTGACAGCTGTCGCGGAAACGTGAGCGATCTCTTTGGATGCATTTCCGTGCAGAAAAAACAATACTGTATTCTCAACCAGCAATATTCGAGGGATGAATATGAGGAGCTGATACCAAAAATACGTCGCCATATGGATGAAATGCCGTATACCGATGCACGCGGCGTAACGTATACATACGGCGAGTTTTTTCCTATGGATATATCCCCATTTGGATACAATGAGACCATGGCGCACGATTGGTTTCCTCTTACAAAGTTTGAAGTTCTTTCACGAGGATTGCGATGGAGCGAAGATCCGGAACGAAATGTGGTGATTGAAATTCGCGCCGAAGATCTTCCTGACCACGTGAAAGATGTGCCGGATAATATTGTCGGGAAAATAATCGGTTGTCTCCACCACCGCTCGCCGGCTGGCACATGCAATCAAAAATGCACAACGGGATTCCGCATTACTTCGTCCGAATTGCAGTTTTATAAATCAAAAAATATCGCGCTCCCCCGCCTCTGTCCGAATTGTCGTCATTACGAACGGAAAGCGCGGCTCACTGGCTACGCACTCCATGCACGGCAATGTTGTTGTGATTACCAAACTCATAACAACACCGTTACTCACCCACACCACATCGAAGGCCGATGTCCTAATGCTTTCAATACTCCTTATGCGCCGGAAAGACCCGAAATCCTCTATTGCGAAGATTGCTACAATGCAGAGATAGCATAGGACACATCATGAAACATAAACATCATATTCTTGAATATCTCTCGAAGAACCGGCTCATGTCGCTTGCCACCACTTCCCGTAACACGCCATGGGCGACTACGGTGTTCTTTTCTTACGAAAATAACTGCGATCTTTTCTTCTTTTCAAACCCTCACACAAAGCATTGTCAGGATATTGCCGAAAATCCCCGCGTCGCAATCACGTTTAATCAATATTGGGGATCGCCCATGTCCGTAAAAGGACTTCAAATCACGGGGATCGCCGCGAAAGTTTCCAAAAAAGATTATGTTCATTCTTATGCAACTTTTCTTGCACGTTACCCATGGGCGGCACTTTTCACGGCAAACCACACACTTTATATAATCAAACCTGAGGAAATATATTATATTGATCAGGCGCTTTTTAAGCATTTCCACCGCGTACGCGCGAAATAATTAAACGTTCCGGGAGTTTCTCTTCTCCATTGCTATTCTTACGCGTTGTTGCGCTATTTCCATTCCTACCGTTCTCGGGTTGCGCCGTGAGGTGATGCTTTCTTTTAGAATTGCGGAGGTTGCATCGACAATTTTTTTCTCCACGAGTTCAAACATGCGCTCCGGATTATATCCGCGATATTCCGCATAAGAGGAAATCACACCTCCCATATTTGCAACAAAATCGGGTACGATCATAATTCCCTTTCTCCATAATTCTCGCTCAATCGGTTCGCGCATCGGAATATTACCCGCCTCCACAATAATTTTTGCTTTAATGCTGTTTTTATTTCCCTGATGAATGACATCAGTAACCGATGCAGGAATTAAAATATCCACCGGGATTTTCCAAAATTCTTCGGGGTTTATTCTTTGTGCCACAAATACCCTTGAAAGCGGAGTGCTAT
>JANLHI010000031.1 GCA_024654525.1 Patescibacteria group bacterium
AATGAACCACTAAGACTTAAGACCGCTGAAAGAATTACTAACCAATGTGCTAGAGATAAACCTAAATAAAAATTGCTTGTTAAAAAAGTAAACATATACAGTCATAATCCAAAATCAGAAACCATACTATGGTTAATCGAGAGTTTTCCCTAATATTTTGTTTGCGGCATACACTCCTGTAATATAAGAATCCTCAAGTCCAGTTAAATTATAGTCTGAAGCTAAAATTACACCCTCTTCTATATTTTGTTTAACAAAATTCTCATCTGAAAGCACCACTGATGTACCCCAATGAATTCTCTTTACGATATGATCTAGCTCGTAATATTTGTGAAAATCTGGGTTAGCAACTTTTGAAAAAACTATATCGCTACCACTTTTTTGTCTCCATAAAATAGTTATGTCGTGATGCTCGGGTCGGAAGAACACAATCTTTTTATTAAGGTATATTTCTTCTCTTCTTCCGACAACATGGAAAACGTAAACCGGCACGCCTGAATTCTTTGGTTTTGGAACATCAAAAATCATATTTGCTTTGTCATAAGGAAGAGCTAGTACAATATTTGTACAAGTGTAGTCGCCCTCCGAAGTTTTTATTGTGAATCCTTTTCTTGAATGTTTTTTTGTAACCTCATGTACTGAAGTAATGTGTATTTTATCTTTCCATGAATTAGTAAGTTTGTGGTTTGTATGACGAAAATCAGCCACATAAGTTTTTGCAACCAACGGTATAAGTGATCCAAGATAGTGAAAAACTGACACATCTCTGTATTCAACAAAGGCAGTACTATTTACAACTGGATTGAAGTAAACCTCATTTAAATATTCAAACCCGTGTTTTTTCAAAAAAACATCTGCTTTTTCAGATAAGTACTGCACCAGAACTGGGTCGTCCTTTAATACTTCTTTTTGTTCTTTTAAAAGAGTTTTTTTTCTAAATACGTTTAATCGATTGCTAAAATCTTTTAGGAGGTGAATAAATTTTATCCATTTATGAACCCTCAAGAGCATGCTTTTGTTATTAAATATATTACTAAAGTCATTGCCATCGAAAAAGTAAAAGTCCTTCACCATCAGTCTCTCTCCGCGGTCAATGTAGGACATGACGTTTTTGTATTCAGTTGTAATATAACTTGCTCCATAATCCACCGTGTGAGTTTTAGAAGTAAGCATTCTTCCTCCAAGTTCTTTTGTAAGCAAAATAAAATCTTTACCTGCCTTATGCAACTCATTACCACAAGCCATACCAGAAATACCACCTCCAATTATGATTGTTTCTACTTCTTTCACGCCGTTTGTTTGTAGACTGGTTTGCACCCAGTACATACAAATTTAATTATGTTAGAAATTATATAAAGCGTTAATTTGATGTCTATTAGCTTAAAGAAAATAGACAGATTTACTTCCGAAGTTAACATCTGTTTACTTTCTCCAAGTGACAGTTTCGACATATTTCTCACAAGTAGACCATACTCACGAAGTGTAAAAAAATTCATAACAAAAAAACGTATTATTTTAGAGTAGTCATAATATTTACCAAAATTTGAATGGAAATTTTTCTCGTGAACAAGGAGGGTTTTTCGAGAAAAGTCAGATTTATCAAAAGCAATTGCTATAGTTTCATACGCACTTTGTGCCATTTCAACGGCGACCCTAAAACCCTCTCCGATTGCGGGTGTCCCTGCCCCTGCAGCATTCCCGCATGCAAGAAAATTATCTTCAGCTAATGAAACATTTATGGTCGCAGCTGGTCCTATTTTAAAAACCTTCTCTTTAATAATACTATCTTTTAACCATTCCTTATATGGTGACTCATTTTTCATATATCTAAAAACTTTCTCATATTCAGTTTTCTCATCCGGATACTCTGTAAACCATTCCGTAAGACCGAACTGACATTCTCTTGTTGAGTAGGGATAAAACCAGAAGGCGCTATTTGTATACCTAAGATCAGCGATAAATTGCAAACTTCTCATTTCTGGTATATTGCAATTTGTAAGCTCTAAACTAATACTGTAAAAATCTACTGGTTTCCCTTTCTTTATCTGTCCGAGATATTTAGAAACAATTTTACTTTCACCTGAACAATCAACTATAATTTTTGCTTTATATATATTATCCAAGTGATCGGTTATCAGAACCTTTCCACTATCTTTTCGTATGTCCTTAATGGTAGTACTCGTCTTTACCTCAAAACTTAGTTCGAGCCCTTGCGCAAAAGGCAGAATATCTATAATACAAAACTCAGGTTTTCTATAAGAAAATTTAGATTTTTCTTTATCGGCATATAAAAATTCAAATTCGTCATATCTTTTAATTATGCATTTTTCGTCAAAGTGAAATTTTTCTACAACTCCCATGGTCGTGCCATATCGGTGATTCCAAGGAACTTTTATAGTATCTCGATTTTCAATTAAAAGAACCTTTAATTTTGACTCATTAAAAAGTTTTGCCAACATTAAACCAGAAACTCCAGCTCCGACGATTATGACATCGTACTCTTTAGAGTTTACATCGTCCTTGTATTTTTTGATTGTTTCTATATTCATGAAATTATTTCAAAAGTCATCGGCAGAAACACTAAGCGCATTAGCCAATTTTTTGATTGTCGCAATGGTAGGGTTTTTCTTACCATTTTCGATATTACTGATATAACCCCTGTTAACTTGTAAAGCCCTAGCAATATCACCTTGCGACATTTTCTTTTTGGCTCGGAAACTCTTTTCGAAAATTTGCGGGGACTATGTCCCAAAATTAGAACCGAGGCGCCTTAGTTTCAGGAGCGTTGATAAAATTGTACGAGATTTACGACGAATCTACAAAGAAAATCCTACCTTGTTTGATATTCCTATTTTTGCCCAAAAAACTTACTGATCACTTCACAAACACTTCGTAATCCTCTTTATTTCCCAAGACTCTGGCGTATTCCTGACATCCATCAATCTGTATTACTCCACACTTGCAAGGCGTCATTTTCTTGTGAGTATTTTGATGAATCTTCGTGCCACATTTCTTGCACTTAACATAGGTTTTCTTCTCAGTTGTAATGGTGACAGGGTTCATAAATGTTTTTTAATGAGCAGAAGACATATGACGTCCTCTTATAATAAGCACAAAAACGATACCTACATTTGCTAGTACGATAGCCACTGGGAAAAAGACCGTTGTTAAACTCAAAGTGGTAAGTGCAAAAATGCTTATTGCATACTTAAATACACTCATCATATAGAGGGTCACTGTCTCCTCCTGCGGCCGCAAAAATGCTTTACGATATGTCGGTGCGAATGCTAACAGGTCAGCAACGGTTACGATAACTACTGCCCAAAGAGGATCACTAGTGAGTCGCCAGAGCACAATACCGATTAATGCGCCGATAAAACAAATCCAATCAAAGATAGTTATATTTTTCTCGCCGCGTGTAAAAGCCAGAATTGCAATGCCCAGAGTGGCAATGGTAGTAATAGCAGTCACCCAAGCACCAGGCCCTCCTCCAGTAACTACTTGAGCGACAAATGTGATTCCGTTGAGGATGGCGAACCCAAGCCATGTGAATGGATGAGGTTTTGTTGTGCCACGAAAAATATCGCGATAGTACGGAACGTAGCCGATAATACCTATCGCCACTGCAATGAGACCTAGTACTGCGTGATAGTCATAAATCATAAAGTTCGAATCCCTTTAGGGTTCTTACATTTCATCACTTTTCAGCTTTAGAGAGTAGTTTAAAACAAGGATATTTTAATGCTTACTTTTCAAAACTACTGGCGGGGGCGATGTCCCGAAGTTTGAACCGAAAAAGTGGCTCAAATTCAAGGATATTGATAAAAGTATACAAGAATTGAGGGCTATCTACAAAGCTCACCCTCAATGGTTTGAGGTACCGAAACCGAAGTCGATTAAGGGTAAGAATGAGGTCGACTACTCAATTTAACCCTTCACTACTTAAGAAATGTCACCTGTGACGAAAGATGGGACAAACCCGCCGACACATTTTCATTAAAGTTTGCAGGCAACGTTTCGTTAAAAAGTGTTATTTCTTCTTTACCCAACCTCTCTGGCGTTATTTTTCTTCCATAATTATATTTCCATTTGATTTTCCTGATTTGAGCAGCCACTTGGTATAACTGGGATAAGGTAGTCTTAGGATCTTTTGGCACCAAAACTATACAATCGCTATTTGCACAACAATCGTATTCCTGAACAAATGCGTGTCCAATTGTGCCAGTGCGAGGGACGGTAATGATAGGTGCCTTATAAAAAGGAGATATATCAAATAGTCCATAACAACCCTTATCCTCCCCTTTGGAAGATATAAGGACCGTTCTACCTGGATTTAGACCTTCCTTACTCTCATATTCTTTCTGACCATAAGAGATAGAGAAGAACTCCTCTATGGTGTACTTCTGAGGCGCTCCTTTCAGTTTTACTGAATAATTAATCTTTGTTTGCAAGACAGAGTCAAGTCTTTGATTAAGATGCAATTCCTTTTTCTTCTCGATCAATGGTAAATCTTTGATTCGATCTCCAATCACCATACGTCCAAAAGAGAATCTCCATTTATGTTGATTTATTTGAGCAGCATAAAAGTAGAGATTTTCATAAGTCATTTCTTCTTTTGGAATCAAGATTACAAGACCGCTGCCTCCATTACCTCTACCTATGAAGGGGGGTTTTTGAATTGTTGCTTCACAAAAAGAAGAAACACTTATCGCTTTTGTATCAAAGATCTTATCGCCTGAAAGCGGTTCGACATAACCTAAGATTCCGTTATTATCGAGACCATTCGTCACGAAAGCGACGTTGCCCGGGACGTGGCTTTCAAACGCTTTTGACTTTGCGTTTTCTATATTGAATTTATCTTTCAGCGTAATAATCATGGTCATCTAAGCGATTTTTTATTAAGAATCCGGCTGTTTCGCGTACCATATTTTCTACCGCCTGCTCCAGCTCAGCGGCATCTGGCTTCTTGCTGTCCAGATATGCTTCCGCTACCAGTTCCACATATTCGTCATTTGGATCTAGAGGGCAGGCCTTTTTAAATTCAGGCTCATTTTGAATAGGAGTGCGTGAGTCTCTGATAAATAGCTTGAGCTCTTGTTTTACTTGAGTAAGTCTGTTCGCAGTCTTTTCATGAAAAAGGCGCTTCCCTTTCTTTTTTGAAAAACCGTCGCTCGTTGCTCTAGCAAAGTAGACATTTCTATCGGAGCGGTGAGGTATACCTTTTTGGATAAAGATCCCGAGGGTATTAACTCCAACAGGGTAGAACAAGTCTTCTGGAAAAGTTACGACGGACAAAAGAGTATTACTCTTGAGTAGCACATTCTTTCGCCAGCTTTTTGTAGGGCTTTCAACTAAAACTGAGATAGGGACGATAGCAAACAAAATTCCACCGTCTTCCATCTGTTTCAATGCGTAATCTATAAAATGATACTCTTGCTCGTCTCCCTTTTTCAGCGCGAAGGGAGGGTTCATCATTACCCGAGTAATTACAGGATCTACATCTGAGGACTTCTTTTCCGGAATATATTTTGCCGTTACTGTTCCTTCGCTAGATACAGTCTTCGTCAGATAATTATTAAAACAATTACCTTCCTTGATATTATTTCGTCCGTCACCCCGGAATATCATGTTGACCAAGGCTAAAGCAACAACATCATCTTCTTGTTCAACTCCAAAGATATTATTCTTTTTGAAATTTTCTAGTTGTTTTTCACTTGAATTATTTTTTACATAATCTAAAGCTGCAACCAAAAAGCCACCCGTGCCACAAGTGGGATCGAACACAATATCGTTCGGTCGAATATCGAGAACCTCAGCCGCAAAAGAAGTGATATGTCGAGGGGTTAGTACGATACCAATCTCCTTTGCTCCGTTTCCATACTTCAGGAAAACTTCGTAGAACTTTCCGAGAACGTCATTTCCTGAATTCATTGCTGAACGAATGTCGAGACCTCGTAGTTCTCGATAAGTTTGCACTATCGCATTTCGATACTTTAGATGATTTTCTTCATTGGGGGGAAGCTGAAGGCTAATAAAGTTGTAAAAGTCTTCCTTGCCTTTTTTCTTTAACACACTTCTTATCAAAGAATTTACTGACTCCACAAGAACCGTAGTGTCAGCAGTATCTGTATTAATCTCGGTCTCTGCGGCAAAAGAGAGAACAATACCAGCTATAAATCTAGCTCTTTTGCTTTTATTGATTGCACTGAGATGTAATATTTCGTTTACCTGTTCAGCAGCCTTTAGATATTTCTCCTCAGAAAATTCGATTCGATCATCAATTTCTGGACTGTTCTTTGCAAGAACGTTTTGAATTTCTTCTTTTGATAGAAGGCTGGTCTTAGGGAAACCGTTCTTTTCAATTTCTTTCCACGACCCACCCTTTTGATACTGGTTAGATATTAGATATCCATCGCTGTCATTTCCGGCGACAGCAGAAATAAATTGGCACCTTACATTTTTACTGGAGTTTATCTTTTCAGCGTATTGCTCCTTCAAATCCTTTAGGGCTTCTTTTAAAGCAGTTTCAGTTTTTTCACGTTTGCTTTCGATCACCCAAAAAATATTTGGAGTGATCGTAACTACAGCCTCTGGCATGTCTCGAACTAGAACTTTCTTGAGTTCTGTATTCGATAGACACTCGTTTTGTTTGTATACCTCACCCTTATCAAATCTAGCTGGATTTTTTACCACCCAACCAAGAAGAGCTAGCTGCTCCTTGATGTAAGAGTAAGCGTCTACCTCAGAGTTTTTCGCTTTTTTCGAATGCATACTTAAAGCCTAGCAAGATTCTCCTATCTTGCATAGTCCTCCAAAATCCACAGTCTTTAATCCAAGTTCTAACTCGGACATCTGGCGGAGGCGGAAGGATTCGAACCTTCGGAGGAGTTTCCCCCTCAACATCTTAGCAGGATGCTGCCTTAAACCACTCGGCCACGCCTCCGTATATTCAATTGGAGCATATCAGTTTCTTAAATGCCGTGCCACCCTTATATCTCTTGATTTGAAATTCACGTTTATATGCCTCTTGTTTAGTCGGAAAAGTTTCCGAATAAACTACTTTCCACGGTATGCCTTGCTTCGTGGACTTGTTCCGTCCCGCGTTATGTTTTTTCAGTCTTTCGCCGAGATTGTCGCAGGAGCCAACATAATATTTTCCCGTGACTTCACTTTTGAGAATGTATGTGTACGGCATTTTCCTTAACCCGCCCACCGCCGAAGGCGTGGCCCCGCTAAAAGCGGTGGTCTGCCACGCCTCCATCTCTGCCACTACAGAATACTCAAGAAACTTGTGATAATCAACTTTTTCCGATACAGTCAACTCACGTAAAGGGTGGAAAGTATATGACACACAGCGAAAACAAAAATCTTAAACCAAGGTCACCAGTGGTGGTGGTGATGGGACATGTGGATCACGGGAAGACCACGCTTCTTGACTACATTCGCAAAGCGAATGTCGCGGACAAGGAAGCGGGGGGTATTACGCAAGCAGTGGGGGCGTACGAAATTAGTCATTCTTCGGCAGGTTCGGAACATATCCAAAAAATTACTTTTATAGATACGCCCGGCCACGAGGCTTTTATCGCAATGCGTTCGCGCGGAGTGGCGATTGCGGATTTGGCAGTATTGGTGATTGCGGGGGATGAAGGAATAAAACCACAGACCAAGGAGGCGATTGAAATTATCCGAAAATCGGAAACGCCGTTTGTGGTGGCGATTACAAAAACGGATAAACCTGCGGCAAATATAGATAAAATAAAGAATGAGCTTGCCGAAGCAGGAGTGTTGCTTGAAGGGTATGGCGGACAGACAAGCTGGCACGGCGTATCTGCAAAAACAGGGGAGGGCGTGAATGACTTACTCGATCTTATTCTTCTTGCGGCGGAGGTTGAGGGTTTAACCTATGATCCATCTGCTCCTGCATCGGGGTTTATACTTGAAGCGCGCAAAGACAAGCGTCGCGGTATTGAAGCGATTGCAATTATAAAGAATGGTACGCTTCGGCGCGGTGACGAAATAAGGACTCCCACTGTTTCGGGGCGTGTAAAAATACTCGAAGATTTTTTGGGAAGGGCAGTTCCCTCAATCGAAGCTTCTTCTCCTGCGCGCATTATAGGATTTGAAACGATTCCCGCTGTTGGAGAACCATTGCAGACAAAAGACGAGCAATTTCCAGATCAAGAAAAAATAAGCGTACAACGTCTTGCGCGTGCGGGACGATTTGATGATGAAGACGAGGTTCATATATTACGCGTAATGCTTAAAGCGGGAGATGCGGGTTCTCTCGAGGCTTTGTCGAAAGTGGTGAAAGGTATTCCCTCGAAAGAGATGGCAATCGAAATAGTGAGCGAGTCGGTGGGGGATATTACGGACGGAGATGTAAGAGATGCGATTGCGACGAATGCGACCATCGCGGGGTTTAAGGTGAAGCTGGAAAAGGGAGCAGCGAATCTTGTAGAAGCGCAACATGTGCGCGTGGTTCTTTCGGATATTGTCTACGACCTCCTGAAATCTTTGGAGGAATTTGTGCGTGTTGCGGGAAAGCCGGCGATACTTGGCGTGATTGAGGTACTTGCCGTATTCAACAAGGAAAAGCTTGATAAGCAATTGGTGGGGGGGCGTGTTATTGAGGGTTCGTTCCGTAGTAAGGGTATGTGTGAAATAGTGCGCATGGAGAACGACGTGGAAAAAAATGTTGGTACGGGGAAAATTACAAATCTTCGCGATAAAAAATCCGATGTGACGCAGGCAGAGAAGGGGAAGGAGGCGGGGGTGTGCATTAGCTCTTCAATCGAAATTCAAAAAGGAGATAAGTTAGTCATACGAGAAAAGCGGTAGTGCGGGAATAATAAATCAAGAAGTAAGTGTAATTTGTAATTCTCATTTCATAATTCGTAACATTTATGAATCATCGTCCTAGTCGTATTTCCAGTTTAATAGAGCATGAGTTGAGTTATATTCTTTTGCGTGAGGTTGAGTTTCCCGGCGCTCTTGTCACCGTAAGTACCGTGGAGGTAACAAAAAAGCTTGATCTTGCGAGAGTGAGGGTGAGTGTGTTGCCCTCGGATAAAGAGGGAGAAGTGCAAAAAAAACTTGATGCCGCGCAGAGAGAATTGCAATTCAAGCTTGGAAGGAAATTAAATATCAAGCCGATGCCGTATCTTAAATTCGAAATTGATCACGGAATAGAAAATGCGGCGCAGGTGGAGAAGATGTTGCTCGAAGTTGCACCGCAGGATAATGATCACCGTGCATAGAATTCCGAGGTAAAACACTCCGACATTTTTCCCCATTCGCTTCCACTGTCGCTTATACTATTGGAGGGTAAGTAATCTACGGACGGGTAAAGTAAGAATGTCGGATTTTTTTGGAGTTCTTGAAAAATCATCGACAAAAAGAGATACTACGAGGGAATATGATTCGATAGCCTTGCCGACGTTTGGTGGGTTATGGTGGGAGAGGCAAGTGGTAAGGCCCGATAGCCAAGTGGTAAGGCAGTTCTCTGCAAAAGAACTATACGGGAGTTCGATTCTCCCTCGGGCCTCTATGAATAAAAAAATTGTTGTTTTCGCCGGTAATATATGTCTAAAAGAAAGGGAAAGTTTTTATTTCGATTTGGCATATCGGACTGGAAAGGCGCTCGCGCAAAACGGTTTTGTAACGATTACGGGGGCGGGACCTGGACTCATGGATCAGGCGCTCAAAGGAGCGCAGGAAGCAGGCGGGGATACAATCGGTATCGGATTAGACTTTGAGGGGAGAAAAAATTCGATTTATGTCAATACTCTTACTCTTTTCGATAAGCTCGGCCCCCGACAGGATAAATTGATTGAACTTGGAGACGCCTACATGGCTTTGCCGGGGGGAGTGGGGACGCTCTATGAGATATTCAACATCCTTGCCTTAAAACGAATCAACGAAATGAATGCCGATAAGCCGCTGATTTTACTCGGCGAATATTATGACGCCTTCAAGGAGATTTTTACCAAGATGGTAGGGGATGGATTTGCGGGACCCTCTGTACACACTTTATATGCAGTAGCGCCTTCTCCGGAAGAAGCAGTTGCTATGCTCAAGGCGAATTTATAATTATGGAAAAAAGTTATATAGATAAACTTGCGTTTATTGAGGTGAGGAACAAAAAAGTGCTTGAAACGCGGAATTTCGGTAAGGACAAGTGGTATATCCCCGGCGGGAAACGAGAGGTCGGGGAAACGGATGCTCAAACATTGTGCCGGGAAATAAAAGAAGAGTTGGGAGTTATCATAATTTCAGCGACCATTAAGCATTACGGAACGTTTGAAGCGCAGGCGCATGGGAAGTCTGTAGACACATTTGTACGAATGACGTGTTATACCGCCCGCTATGAAGGAGTGCTTACGCCCTGCGCCGAAGTGGAAAAGCTCGACTGGTTCGATTATTCAAAAAGGGAAATGGTGTCGCCGGTAGATCAGCTTATTTTTGATGATCTGAAACTGAAAGGATTAATTGATTAGATTATGGATGTTCAAAAGCTTTTCATTGCGACAAAAGCATTTATTGTTCGGGATGGCAAAGTGTTGATTGTCCGCGAGTCGGGGAAGTATGATGAGGGAACGAACGCGGCGAAGTACGATGTGGTAGGAGGACGATTAAAACCGGGCGAGCGGTTTGATGAAAGTTTACGCCGCGAAGTGAGGGAGGAAACGGGACTCGACGTAAAAATCGGCAAACCCTTTTTTGTGAACGAGTGGCGTCCGGTAGTGAAGGATGAGCAGTGGCAAATCGTGGGAATGTTTTTTGAATGTGTAGTAGAAGAGGGGGAAGTGAAGTTGAGCGGTGACCATGATGCCTATGAGTGGATTGACCCTGCGGAGTATCAAAATTATCCGTTGATTGAGAATCTGAAAGTAGCGTTTGAGGCGTATCTTGCGAGGAAGTAATTTTTTGAATAAGTATTTACACCTGTAACTAAAACCTATAACCTAGAACTTGTTAATGCCCGGGTGGCGGAATTGGTGTACGCAGCGGACTTAAAATCCGTAGCCGGTAACACGGCTTGTGGGTTCGACTCCCACCCCGGGCACTATGCTCAAATGGACACCGCAAAGGTGTCCATTTGAGTTGTAATGTGGGAGTCGAACCGAAAGAGGGGTCGGGAGGAAAGTATATGGTTTCTCCCGTGTAGGAAAAAGTCCGGAGGACGATTTAAAAACCGAGGGTTGTTAAGGAACGAAGCGACGTTCGCCTCCCACCCCGGGCACATTAGAAAGTAATCCCGTCTAGAGAGTTGGCTCTTATGTGGCTGTGGATAGCCACTTTTTTTTATTTGTGAGAGGTGTACACTAAAAGATAGTTGGTTTTTTTGAAAAATATCAGTCGCGTCTTTAGGGGATTTTGGTCCTTTAAAGACGCGGCTGATTCTAGATAAGCTGTTTGCTTCCTGCAAGGATTGCATGGGATAAAAGGGAGAACCTCTAGAAAAAAAGGAGCTAAGCAATTGTTTCAAGCTCCTCTCGGTAAACACAAAAAAGGATAAGTATGATAAAAAAACTCTTCAAATGGGCTACGGCTACGGTTGTGGCGTTCGGAATTACCGCATCGGCGATTGCGGTGGAATACAGTGTTCTGCAAGATGTCGGTGCGAAGAAGGCGAAGGATCTCTATGTGGCGGGCCAGCCAGAAGCTGTTGTCTCGGGTCAATTCACGCTTACGGTGATTCTCAAATACACCGCTCAAGCGTTTAAAGATGCCTACGCCTACCAAGATATGGATCAGCGTGTTATCTTCGCGACTCCTGCTGATATTCACGTCGTGGTTCTGGATGATGCCATAAGAGCGAAGCTTGCACGAACGGTTCTGAATGATGCGGCGGATGCTTCAATGACTGATACGCTGATTCAAACGCCAATCATCGCGGTACAGACCGATTCCGTTGTTGTAACTTACGCTGATACCGATGTGAGCCTGGTTCGAAATTGTTCATTCGCGGCGACTGTCGCCGCTTTCATGGGTCAATCCGATTTCACGATCACCAAGACTGAATGGGGTGGCACAACGGGTATTTTCCTGGAACACGGTCATCACGCGGGTGAATCGACTTTCACCAGCTAATCGGTAATTCGTGGTTTGCAAACACCAAGAAGTTTTGCGCAGCTTATAGTTTGAAAACAAGTAATAGCGACGCGCTCCGGCCGTCGCTATTCCCTTTTTAAGGGATTGTATTTGAATTGAGGCTTAAGCTGCGCTACGATAGGGGAATGTCAGAAGAAGAGACGGTGAAAGGGCATCTCCATCCTATCTCGCGCGCGATTTTGGATATCCGCAGTATTTTTGCGGAACTTGGATTTGAGGTGGGGATTGGATCAGAGATTGAGAGCGAGTGGTACAACTTTGACGCCTTGAATATCGCGAAAGATCACCCTGCGCGCGATATGCAGGACACATTCTGGTTGAAACCGCTTTCGGAGCGAAAGCTTTTGCGTACGCATAACACCGCGCTTACCGCGCGGGCAGTTGAGGCGTACAAAGATCGTTTTCCGGTGCGGAAAATTTTCCCCGGCAAAGTGTTTCGCAATGAGGCGACTGATGCGACCCACGAGGCGCAATTTTTCCAAATGGACGGGATGTATGTGGATAAAAATGTTTCTCTCGCGCACTTGAAAGGAGTACTCACTCATTTTTACAAAAGGTTTCTTGGCGACGATGTAGTAATTCGTTTCCGTCCAAGCTTCTTCTCATTCACGGAGCCCTCGGTAGAAATAGACATTCAATATAAAGGGAGGTGGCTCGAAATTTTGGGAGGAGGAATGATTCATCCCAATGTATTCAAAACGGCGGGTGTGGACCCTAAAGAATGGAGCGGGTTCGCGTTCGGCGGGAGCATTGACCGCCCTATCATGATTAAGTATGGAATTGATGACATTCGCTATTTTTATAACGGCGACCTCCGTATCGTTAATCAGTTTTAGACATGAAATTCACTCGCAACAACTACGCATTCATAGATAGCCAGAATTTGAATCTCGCCATTCGCGGGCAAGGGTGGATTTTGGATTTCAAAAAGTTTCGGATTTATTTATTAGATAAGCATGGAGTGTCAAAAGCTTTCATCTTTCTTGGGTATATTGAGGAAAATAAAAAGCTATATGATTTTCTCGAGCGGGTTGGTTATACATGCATCTTTAAGCCAATTCTCGAGTACAAAACTGGCGAGGTAAAAGGCAATTGCGATGCAGAACTCGTGTTGCAGACGATGATTGAATATGAAAACTATGAAAAAGCGGTTATCGTGACTGGAGACGGAGATTTCTATTGCCTTGCAAAGTTTTTATTTGAGAAAAAGAAGCTTGAAGCGCTCGTTATACCGAATCAATATAAATTTTCGGCATTGTTAAAATTCAATTTTTTTCGCCCGCTCCTTCGCTATTTAAATGATTTAGAGAAAAGACTTGCGTACAAAAAAGAAAAGGCCCCATAAGGACGGAACCTTAAGGGGTGGTCTTTCCCGTTGGTGATACGCTAGTATGGTAGCAAGTGAGTAGATAATGTCAAACCAATAGCATGAAGATTTCATACAACTGGCTCCAAACATACTTCAAAAAAGAGAGTCTCCCGTCTCCGGAGAAGCTTGCGGAGCTTTTTACGTTTCATTTTTCGGAAGTAGAAGGAATGGAGAAAATCGGTGGAGATACGGTGTTTGATATACACGTGCTTCCTGACCGCGCATGTTACGCCCTTTCGCACCGAGGGGTGGCGCGGGAAGTGAGCGCAATACTCGACATTCCGCTCAAAAAAATAGATGTCGCGTCTATCAATGAAGCGGAATCGCTTGACCCGGATATTGGCATTGAGGAGCCGGAACTTTGCACAAAGTTTGTGGCACGGCGGATGGAAAACATTAAAGTAGGGGAATCTCCGCAGTGGCTTCGTGAGCGGCTTGAGGCAATCGGGCAACGTTCAATCAATAACGTGGTGGATGCGACGAACTATGTGATGTTCGACATCGGGAGGCCGCTCCACGCGTTTGATGCCGATAAAATAAAAGGGAAGCTTGTCGTGCGTTCTGCGAAGCATGGGGATGTGGTAGTAACGCTCGACGATAAACGCGTGGCATTGAGCAAAGGAGAGTTGGTGATGGCGGATGATGAAGGGCCGGTGGGACTTGCGGGAATTAAAGGTGGCAAACGAACGGAGGTGGATGTGAATACGAAAAATCTTACACTTGAGGCGGCGAATTGGAGTCCGATATACATCCGCAGGACGGCAATTTCCTCAGGAATTCGCACCGAGGCATCAAAGCGTTTTGAAAACAAAATATCTCCACTTTTGGGGGAGGAGGGGATTGACCGGGTGACGCGGTTGATTGCGGAAATTGCTTCCACACCGGAAATGAAAATCGGGAAACGGATTGCGGTGTCCTTTGAAAAAACTGTGCAAAAAAATATCACTGTAACCGCGGACGAGGTTGCGCAAAGACTCGGCGTCCCTGTTTCGGAGGATATAATCATTGACTCATTGCGCCGTTTGGGAATTTCTAGCGAGAAAAATAGAGGCGAGATTCGTGCGTATATTCCCGATGACCGGCTTGACCTTGAAATTCCCGAAGACATTGCCGAGGAAGTGGGGCGAATCATCGGGTACGACAAAGTGCCGCTGGTACTGCCACCGAAAACGGGTGCGCCGCTCGCCATTCCGAAGTCTTTCTATTGGGAATGGAAAATTCGGGAATTTTTGGTGAGTGAGGGATTCTCTGAAGTGATGACATCTTCGTTTGCGAACACGGGGGAAGTGGCGATCGAAAAACCGCTTGCGGAAGATAAAAAATATGCGCGTTCAGAATTGCGTGGCTCGTTTGCCGTGGCGCTTGAGATGAATGCGCGGAACGCGCCACTCTTTGGTGGCGATGAAGTAAGAATGTTTGAAATAGGGAAAGTGTTTTCTGCCGCCTCCGCTACCTCCTTCGCGCAAAGCTACGGAAGGTCAAAGAAAGCTATGGCGAGCCAAGGGGGGGAGCGTGCCTCGCTTGCAATTGGATATGCGGGACCGAAATCCCGACGCCCTGCCGGGGTCGGGGTCCCGACCGGAGCGTCGGGAAATAAAGGAGTAGATATCGTGGGAGATGTGATAAAAAAACTCTCGTCTGCCCTCGGCGCAGAATTCAAAGGTGAAACAAAGGAGGGTGTGTTTGAATGTGATCTCGATACAGTGACTGAAAAGTTATTTGAGCCAAAAAGTTGGGACTTTTCGCCGCTTGCTATCAGCTATGCGCTATTTAAGCCGTTCTCATCGTATCCATTCATCGTCCGCGACGTGGCGCTGTTTGTACCTGCGGGGACAAAGCCGGAAGATGTACTGGATTGTATTCGTAAGGAAGCGGGGGAGCTTGCGGTACGGTCATGGAAATTCGACGAGTTTGAAAAAGGCGGGAAGCAATCGTTTGCCTTCCGTATCGTTTTCCAGTCATTCGAAAAAACCCTGACCGACGTGGAGGCGAATGCGGTGATGGAAAATATTTATGTGGTGTTGAAAAAAGAGTTTCATGCTGAAATCCGGTAGCACAGCCGTTTCACGGTTTTTATGGAACTGCAGTTATAAAACCTATCGGTTTTATAACCGCAGTTTGGGGTAGTCGGGAAAATAAAAAGCCCCGACATTGCGCCGGCGCTTTCTTATGTTGGTGTGTTCGCTTTTTCCTGCAAACTCCTATGGGTGATTGAGTGTTGAGGTAAATGGTCCTAGTGTCCTCCTGTAGAGAAACACACGTTTGTGCGAGTAAGTTTTTTGTTTTCCTTTTGTAGTCGCTCTATCTCCTGGCTCATCTCGAGCAGTTTCTCCCGCAATACGCCGATGTAGATTTGGGCTACTTCATTATCCCCGACTGTCCCGAACGAAACGATGCAGTTGGAAATAGATTTGACCGCTCCGAGTGCATCCATGGTTTTGGCGCCTGTTTCGGCCGCTCGCAGTCCCGCTATTCTGGCTACGTCTGTTTCCATGAGTGCACCTTGCTTTTCCATCAGCTCTTTCTGGAGTTCATTCGCTTTCATAGTTCCTTTTCTCGCCCATCTTTGTTGATTTATCGAATGGGCTGGTTTCAGAATAAAGTATGCGATGTCGGTGTCAACCTTTTGGTTCCGCTCAAGGTTGATGTTGAAAATTGCCGAATATATCAAGGAAAAACAAAATGCCGCAACGGGACTGTCTAACCTTTTCCTTGCGGGTTCGTGAACCCTTAATAAAAAATCTATGGCAACACATAAAAATTCGTTAATGTGCTGTTATGAGGTTGTTGCAAGCAAGATAGGTGTTAAATGTGCGAATGTGTAATGGTGGGTGTATTATGGTGGTAATGAAATTCGAGATTCCGAAGGAGGTAAAAGAAGTTGCCAAAACGCTCACGGGCGCGGGATTTGAGGCATACCTTGTGGGCGGATGTGTACGGGATTTATTACTTAAGAAAGAACCGAAAGATTGGGATATTGCGACAAACGCCACGCCACAGGAAGTGCAGAAATTATTCGAAGATAGTGTGTATGAAAACACGTTTGGGACTGTGGGTGTGAAAACCGATTCAGAGGATCCACGGATAAAAATTGTGGAGGTAACCACCTATCGCATTGAAGGGAAATATACCGATATGCGGCATCCGGACGAAGTGAAGTTTGCAAAAACCATTGAAGAAGATTTGAGTCGCCGCGATTTTACGATCAATGCACTTGCTTTGAGTACGGTCGAAGGAATGGCGGCGAAAATAGTTGATCCTTTCCATGGGCAGGAAGATTTGAAAAATGGAATCATTCGCACTGTTGGCGACCCTACGGAAAGATTTAACGAAGATGCATTACGGCTCATGCGCGCGGTGCGTCTTGCGGTAGAACTTGGATTTGCGATTGACTCTGTAACGCGGAACGCAATTGCGATGCAGTCAGAATCCCTCGCGATGATTGCACGGGAACGTGTGCGCGATGAGTTTATAAAAATTATTGAAGCGATGGATGCGGCAAAAGGAATTCTTCTTCTCGAGGACACGGGACTGTTGCGGCACATTATGCCGGAGCTCCGCGAGGGTATACGTGTTTCACAAAATAAGCATCACATTTATGAGGTGTTTGAGCATCATGTACGTTCGCTTGATTACACTGCGAAGCATGGGTACTCGCTTCATGTGCGCATTGCGGCATTGCTTCATGATTTAGGAAAACCGAAGACGAAGGGAGGGAATGGGCTTGATGCAACATTTTACGGACATGAAATTGTCGGCGCGCGTATGGCAATTAAAGCGCTTGAGCGATTGAAATTTTCAAAGGATGTTATTGAACAGGTAGGGCATCTTGTTCGCTATCACATGTTTTATTACAACGTGGGAGAGGTATCTCCCGCGGGCGTGCGGCGATTTCTTGCGCGCGTGGGTCCGGAGACAGTACCGGATCTCATTAAGCTGCGCGAGGCGGATCGTATTGGTTCCGGCGTCCCCAAGGCGGTGCCTTATAAATTGCGTCATTTCCTTTTTATGATTGAGAAAGTGAAGCGCGATCCGGTGTCGCCAAAGATGGTGGTGATGAAGGGGGATGAAGTGATGCGTATCCTCAATATTCCTCCGAGTCCGCGTGTAGGATGGATTTTGAACTCGCTTCTTGAAGAAGTGCTTGATGAGCCGAAGCGAAATAAAAAAGACTATTTTGAAAATCGTGTGAAGGAGCTTGGACTATTGAGCGATGAGAGTCTTAAAAAATTAGCCGAACAGGCGCGACATGCGAAGAACGAGTTTGAGGGTGGTGTTGAGAAGGATATGAAAAATAAGTATCATGTAAGCTAGTAGCTGGCTACTAGATACTAGTTACTGGTGTTATGAAATTCATTATTCGATTTTTCGATAAACTTGAAGACAAAGTGCGTGGGAAATTTAGCCACTATCCCATTCTTTACGCCGTGGTGGGAGGAGTGGGAACCGTGCTTTTCTGGCGTGGCGTGTGGCATACTGCCGATTTTTTTTCGGCGCAATATTTTTATCCCGCAGTAACGGATGCGGATGCCGCGTTAGGGACAATAAGCTCCCCCCTTTTTTGGGACGGATTTTTATCTCTTATAGTGGGAATCTTAATACTTCTTGTGACAGGGTTGTTTGTGGCGAGCTTTATCGGGGAGCATATTATTATTTCCGGTCTTCGTCATGAAAAGAAAGTTGCAGAGAAAACCGAAGCTGAAGTGATAGAGGAAGAAAGTATTATGAGGCGCGTACATCAGGAGCTTCACGTGATAGGAGAGCGTTTGGAAAAAATCGAGAGTAGCATGAGAATTAAGAAAAAAAAGTAGAGAGCACCTTGCTGTTTGTAGCTTTGCTTTCTAATTTTTATTTTCTGCGGTAAGCTGGGAAAGTTATGTGCGTGGGGCGTATCCTGACGGGATAAAATTGAAGTAGGAATTGATATCCGCTGTGTTTTTGCGGGTGAAACGGGGTGTAGTATAGTGGTAGTACGCGGGCTTCGGGAGTCCGTAGTCTGGGTTCGATTCCCAGCACCCCGACAAAATGAGCGGAGCGAATTCTAGAGGGTGTGGAATCGAACGGGAAAGGGGTCGGGAAAACGGGAGTTTTCCCGTAGCGGAAATATTAAAACCGCTGGGTTTTAAGGAGTGTAGCGACGTTCGATTCCCAGCACCCCGACATTAGAAGCTCTTATTGAGCGTGCGCGAGATTAGAGATTCTTATGTCCCGTCGAAGTCCCGCGGAGGCGGGACGGAGGAGGACAAAAGTGATATAAAGAGAACTATGCCTCACATAATCATTTACACAAAAACCGGTTGTCCATGGTGTATTGAGGCACTCGCATTTTTGAATGAGAAAAAAGTTTCCTATGAAGAGAGGGAGGTACGTGGGAATGAAGTGTACTTTAAAGAGTTAACCGATAAGAGTGGACAAACAAAAACACCCACGCTTGACGTGGACGGCGAGATTCTTGCAGACACCGATGCGCCCGCGATAGAGGCGTTTTTGAAGAAGAAGGGAATTCTCGCCGAATAATATATGGCGATGTATCGCATGAGAAAAATTTGGTTTCCTCGTACGCCGATCGCGGTGGATTTTGACGGTGTGATTCATGCATACCGCAAGGGATTTTTAGACGGAAGCGTGTATGACACACCGACGCCGGGCGTAGGTTCGGCGATGGCGCGGCTTCGAAAAAAATATTATGTAGTTGTTTATTCGGCGCGGACGCGAAGCCGCGTGGGGTGTATTGCGGTAACGGCGTATCTCAAAAAGCATCGTATTCCTTTTGATGAAGTGGTGGGATACAAGCCGCCCGCAAAATTTTATATTGACGACCGTGCAATACGGTTCAAAAATTGGCAACAAACGCTTCAGGAACTTGAACGGTTTGAGAAGGAGCTTGGCGGTCGCCCGCAAAGTGCAGCCGCGAAAGAAAGCCCCATGCCGCGGCAGTAAAAAATGCGGAAATAATAATAAGCGGTTGGAGTCCGTGGGTATGGTGAGGCAATAGTGTGTTCATGGGGATAATTGTGCATTTGGATATTATATTATCCAATGGTAATTCAAGTATCTACCACAAGAATCTTGTGAAGTATTTTAAAGAGCGGAGGTACGGATGTTATGTGGATGGCACTCTTGACAGAGTTTTCGCGTCGCGTACAATACTACCCACGGATGAGTACTCTGTTAAACCTTTCAGGGAGAAGTGGCTAAGCCACTGGTTTTTGGTGTAATTGCCAAACCGCTCCCGAAGCGGTTTTTTCTTTCTGCGCCGAATGAGATGATGGCAGATTGAAAATACATTTACTTTGTTTTGCAGAAGCTACGAAAGTAATTTTGTAGACAACGCGAGCAAGGCGAGTGCATATCGGGTTCTTGCCTCGCGGATCGCACGCGATGGGCGAGAACATATAAGCAAGTCCACCGTTGTTCCATGGAATGGAACATGGTGAGATTAAGTCAGCATTGGGATGGGTGGTAGGCCCAGTATGTTCGGGTATCGGATTGCGGATGTCAGATTAAGGATGATACATTTCAGATTTTGGATTATTTCCTTTGTCTGATTTTTTAAATTTAATAATTTGATATCTGAAATCCGATATCCGAATTTGGGCATAAGGGCGAATGGTGGATGCCTAGACATCAAAAGGCGAAGAAGGACGCAGCGTAACGGCGATACGCCTCGGGAAGGTGTGTAGCAACCGATGATCCGAGGATTTCCGAATGGGGAAACCTTACTGCGCAAACCGCAGTAGCCGTGCCGTTTATCGGTACGGAGCATACCCGCTGAAGTGAAACATCTCAGTAAGCGGAGGAATAAAGAACAATAGTTATTCCCCAAGTAGCGGCGAGCGAAAAGGGAAGAGCCTAAACTTATCAGATGTCGGACTTTGGATGTCAGATTTCAGATTTTTTTATCTGACGTTTGGTTTCTGAAGTCCGATGTCTGATGAGGGTCATAAGGACAGAACTCTTTTCTAGTTTATAACCTATAACTGATACTTTATGACTTCGGTCATTTATTATTGGTTATTCGTTATAGGCTAGTTAGTGGAAAAGTTACAAAATCATCAGTTAGTCGAATTGTGCTGGAAAGCCAAGCCAAAGACGGTGATAGCCCCGTAGACGAAAACAGATGATCTTTTTAGTTTTGTTTCTTGAGTACTTCGAGGTCAAACAGCTCCGAAGGAAGTTGCGAGTACTATCTCGTAAGGCTAAATACTTTTGATGATCGATAGTGAACAAGTACCGTGAGGGAAAGGTGAAAAGTAGGCCGGTAAGGCCGTTGAAATAGAACCTGAAACCATTCGCTTACAAGGAGCAGAAGCACTAACGTGCGTAGCACACAACTTGAAATTTATAACCTATAATTCAAATAACAATAATTTGTTATTGGTTATTTGGTTTGGGTTATTGGTTGCGTGCTACGCGCGCAGTGTAACTGTGTGCCTATTGAAGAATGAGCCAACGACTTATTATATATTGCTTGTCTAACCCCGCTCAGCGGGGGGAGGCACAGGGAAACCGAGTCTGAATAGGGCGTCGTTCCGCCGCAAGGTGAGACGGTGCAGTATATAATAGACCCGAAGCCGGAAGAGCTTGCCTTGGCCAGGATGAACTTCGGTGAAAACCGAAGGGAGGTCCGAACCGGTTGGTTGTGCAAAACCTTCGGATGAGCCGAGGTAAGGAGTGAAAAGCTAATCGATTCCGGTAATAGCTGGTTCTCTCCGAAATATATTTTCGTATAGCGGTATACGTAGTCCTGGGGGTAGAGCACTGGATGATCTGTAAAGGTCGAAAGACCGACAGATCAATCAAACTCCGAATACCAGAGGCGCAAGTATACTAGTTAGAATGTGGGGGCTAAGCTCCATGTTCGCGAGGGAAAAAGCCCAGACCGCAAGCTAAGGTCCCAAAATGTATGCTCAGTGTTAAAGGTAGTTTTCTGCCAGAGACAGATAGTAGGTTGGCTTAGAGGTAGCCATCCTTTAAAGAGTGTGTAACAACTCACTATTCGATGGCAGGGGGCGCCGAAAATGTACCGGGGCTTAAGCATACTACCGAAGCTGCGGATTGTTCAGATGTCGGACTTCGGATGTCAGATTTCAGATTTTTTATCTGACGTCTGGTTTCTGAAATCCGATATCTGAGCAGTGGTAGGAGAGCATTCTCTATGCACTGAAGGTTGACCCGTGAGGGCGACTGGAGCGTAGAGAAGAGAAAATGTTGGCATGAGTAGCCACAATCCCAATGAGAAATTGGAACCCCGAAAATCCAAGGTTTCCGTGGCACTGGCAATCAACCACGGGTTAGGCGGCCCTAAGGCAATGGTGAAAACCGCAGCCGATGGACAGCTGGTTAATATTCCAGCCCAGCCGTATGTGTTAAGTTGGGGGACGGAGGAGATAAGATGATGTGTCTTATTGGTTTGACATCCATATCCCGTACCTGTTGCGTCTCACTGTTGTGAGGACGTAGGAGTATGAAGAAAGGAGTGTGGAGTATAGAGCAAGAATTTCTTGGCTCCTACTCCTTATTCCCATATCCTGCGCCGTCGCAAGAGCGAGGCGTAACAGCGCGGAGTTGGGAACGTCAGGAATTTACCTGGCGAACATTATCGAATTGCCTTCCAAGAAAAGCCCAATGTATTGCATATGGCTTCCGTACCGTAAACCGACACAGGTGGGTGAGGCGAGAAGCCTAAGGGGAACGAGTGACCTGCCGCTAAGGAACTCGGCAAAAAAGCGGCCGTAAGTTAGCAATATGGCCTGCCCTGTTCGGATGTCGGACTTTGGAGGTCAGATTTCGGATGACGGATTTCAGATTTTTTTTCTGACATCCGATTTCTGAGATCTGATATCTGAAATCCGATGTCTGAACTGGGCCGCAGCGAAAGTATCTCTGGCGACTGTTTACCAAAAACACAGCTCCCTGCGAACTCGCAAGAGGATGTATAGGGGGTGACACCTGACCGATGCGAGAAGGTCAAACTTGGGGGTAGTGCGCCGCAAGGCGTATGGCTCACCGAGCGAAGCCCTCGTCAATGTCAGCGATAACTATAATCGTTCTAAGGTAGCGCAATTCCTTTTCGGGTAAGTTCCGAAGCGCACGAAAGGTGTAACGACCGGAGAACTGTCTCAGCGGCACGCTCGGCGAAAATGCGATTCCCGTGAAGACGCGGGATACCTGCAGCAAGACGAAAAGACCCCGGAAGCTTTACTGCAGCCTGGTATTGGCGTTAGGGTCTTAATGCGTAGCGTAGTGGGGAGGATTTGAAGCTTCGATTTCGGTCGGAGTGGATCCGTCAATGAAACACCCATCTTTAAGTCTTTAACGTCTAACCTCGACGGCAAAAACGTCGCGGAACAGTGCTTGGTAGGTAGTTTAAATGGGGCGTTTTCCTCCCAAAGAGTAACGGAGGAGTTTATTAAGGTCGGCTTAGCCCGGATGGAAATCGGGCAGGACGTGTAAACGCACAAGCCGGCTTGACTGCAAGACCTACAAGTCGCGCAGACGCGAAAGCGGAAGTTAGTGAACCGACCATTCTTTATAGAAAGGTGGGAGACAACGGATAAAAGCTACTCCGGGGATAACAGGCTGGTTTCGTCCGAGCGTTCATAGCGACGACGAAGCTCGGCACCTCGATGTCGGCTCGCCCTAGCGCGGGGGTGGAGAAGCTCCCAAGCGTTTGGCTGTTCGCCAATTAAAAGGGCACGCGAGCTGGGTTCAGACCGTCGTGAGACAGGTCGGTCTCTATCTGCTGCAGGCGTTTACACTTGAGGGGAGTTGGCCCTAGTACGAGAGGACCGGGCTGAACGTACCTCTGGTCTACCGGCTTTGTTACCAAATGAACCGCCGGGTAGCTATGTACGGAAGGGATAAGCGCTGAAAGCATCTAAGCGCGAAGCCTACCCCAAGATTAGGTGTTGTCCGTAAGGACGAGGTCCGTGGAAGACTACCACGTTGATAGGCTCTAGGTGTAAGGCCCGTAAGGGCTTAAGCCGAGGAGTACTAATGACCTAGCTCAAATTTCGGATTTCGGACTTTAGGTTTCGGATGTTAGATTATTTTTAATATTCGGAACCTGAAGTTTTGATATTTGATAATGCTGGATCCAACCAGCCATCCCAATGCTGATTATGCGTTACCGGAGTTCCGTATTTCGGAATAAAGGTAAGACTTGCAATGCGAGAATTCAGAAACTATACAAAGAATCTGAATTTCTAAAATGTGTACGATGACAAGTATTGTTTTCGGATGCTCATATAAAGAGTTTTTATTTGCTGGTGTTTTACTCGTGTGTGCCCTACCTCTTCCCATTCCGAACAGAGAAGTAAAAGCACGCGAGCTCGATGATACTCGTCCCCTCGGGGATTGGGAAAGTAGAGTACGCCGGCATATAAAAGCTCTTTTTTTATTTGTGTATTTCTCGTACTACAAAAACGGTGCCAGTATCATGAGGAAAATTGAGTTATCAGTGCAGTTTCTTCTTGTGAAAAAGTAGTTTTTATTTTGGAATTGTTTTGCCGTAGTAGTCGTTTTCAAGAATTTTTGCAGAATAGGTGAATTCGTTGGCAACTACATCATTGATTGTTTTTTCGTACGCAGTATCTTCACGCCCATCATCGGATGCAATCGTTGAATTATATTTTTCTTTGTCTGTGATCCAACTTCGATTTAAGAAAATGACGAGTGGAGAGGCATCAGAGAATACGTCTCTTCCCATAAGGAGTCGGGAGTCATACTCCAGCCCGAATAAGTTTGATATTGTGGGGAGAATATCCAACGTTGAGACAGGCGTATCTATCGTGACAATATCCATTCCTTTTTTCCAAAGAATAAAAACACTTTTATACAACTCAAAGTTTTCTTCTACAGTGTGTCCTGCAAGTTCGTCGATGGATTCCTTGGGGAGGCCGTAGGGGTAGTGGTCGTTTACGAGGGCAATCACGGTATTGTCTAGGACTCCTGCTTTTTCGAGTTTTTCGATGAGTGATTGTATCGCAAACTCAAGCTCAAGATTTGCGGCAATATACGCTCGCGAAGCTTCGGAGTAGGGAAGTTGTTCCACTGCGGATTTGTTTTTTGCCGAGATATAATTGCCGTAGAAGTTGTAATTCATATGTCCACTCATTGTCATATAGTAAGTGTGAAACGGTTGCGTACTGGTGACTATATAGTCATTCGCGGTAACTTCAATCATTTCCAGGTCGGATTCAGGCCATGTTTTTCTCACACGTAAGCCATTTCCGATTCCTTTGTAGTCATATCCAAGATTGGGCATTGAAACATTTCTGCCATAATATGTGTAGGTATGATTGTGAAACGCTTTGGTAAGATAACCGAGTTTTTTAAATTGGTTTCCAAGTGCAAAGGGAAGATAATTTTTTGCCGATTGCAACATGCTCCAGACACCTGATTTTGGAAGAAGTCCCATATCGCTTACATATTCACCGTCGGATGTGCTTACTCCCCACACCGGGTTATAAAAATTGTTGAATACGAAACCCTCGTGCGACATTGCATAGAGCGTCGGGGTTAGTGTGGGGTCCATTGCATACGGAGAAAAAGATTCGGCGACTATAAAAATCAGATTATTTCCTTCAAACATGCCGGTACGGCTGTTTTTTTTCTCCGGCACAATAGAGGAAAAATATGTATGCATATCACGAATTGTTGGATTATTTTCTTGATCAATCAATTCTTTAAAATCAATATCCAGTATGTTGTGTGTTGAAGAAGAAATAGCTTCAGCTACGGGTGGAGTTGTGGGAATTTCGATATCTGATGTGATGCCTTTCTCTTTTTTTTCTTCAAATCCAAAGGCAAGTCGCATAAGATCGAGGCGCATGGTAGTGAGGACTCCCAGCTCTCGCACCGAAAGCTCCGGCGATGCGATGTTGTAATACACCGCATATTGAGAGAAATTTTTTTCTTGCGTAGCGTGTATCCCTAGTATGGTGGCAATATAGCTTATCACACCAATGAGTAATACTCCGAAAAATATTTGCGGTTTCGGACGGGAAAGTCGTAGGTGTTTCCCGAAAAACAACAAAAACAAAATCGGAAGGAAAAAGAGAAAAATTGCGGCGCTATTTTTAAGAATTGCCGATTTGATAACATCCAAAAATTGAAGCGCACCCTCGGCGCCAATAAGAGAGTAAAGAGGAAAGGGAGTGTGGAAGGTGTAATGGTAAATCAGCTGTCCGCCGTACATCAGTATTAAGAAGAGCGTGATGAGCACGGCTACGATCTTATTTATTCTTTTCGAGAAGAGAACAGACAGAAGGAAAAAAACTGTGGCTGCGGGTAGCGAGAATAATACTGCAAAAATATAGTCGGTGTTTATATTCCCGAACGTCCATAATCCGTACACAAGTTCAAAGTAGGATATGCTTACCGCAAAAAAAATAAAAAGCCCATAATGAGAAAAAAGAGTGGGCGGTTTTAGTGGCGGGTCGGGAATCGGTGAGGAGATACTCAATGGGTTATTTTCCGTCATGTGAGAAAGAGTATCAGGGTGAATTATTGCTTTCATTCTACTGCGTATTAAGTTTATATTCAAAAGCGCATTCTTGTTTTTTAGATATGAAGTGCAACACCGCCAAGGGCGCGAGACATGGCGGTGTTGATGGTGAGGGGGTTCTTCTTCTCATTGATATCTAGTGGGTAATGTCGCAAATTGACTCCCTTTTCATTTTTTCACTTCTTTCTTTACAATTAGACTAATGCCCCGTTTTTTAAAACAATTTCTCTATGGGATTTTCTACCTTGCTATTTTTATCGGAATTCCCGCCGGGATATACCTTGCGTTTTTAAAACCTGCGCCGACATGTACGGATGGAATACGAAATGGCGATGAGCAGGGGATTGATTGCGGAGGGGTGTGTGTGAAGGCGTGTATCCCCGCCGATATTCTTCCGTTGGAAGCTCCTGCGGGTATGAGAATTATTCCTCTTGATAACACGCATACTAGTTTTTTTGCGGAAGTGATTAATCCGAATGTCGGTTATGCGGCGACTCGGTTTCGTTATGCGGTTACCGTCGAGCGCAAGACGGGATCGAATATGCTATTTTCCGGAACGTCATATATTTATGGTGGTCAAGTGAGAGCGTTGGTTTTCCCTAATTTGGAGTTGAGCGACAGTGACATTACAAATGTAAAAATTGAATTCAGTGATTCAGAGTGGATTCCTTCGTCGTCATGGATGCGTCCGCAGTTTCGTGTATTGAACATTGCTACACAGCAAGATCCTCCGGAGGGTGGGGGTACTCTTGTTGCCGAAGGAGAATTGGTTAGTGACGAGGTTATTTCGTTCCCGTCGGTTGAAATTGTCGCGGTTTTCATCGGGAGATTTGGTGAAGTGGCGGGCGTGTCTCGTACCGAAGTCTCTTCTGTTTCTCCGGCGATTCCCGTACGATTCACCGTTACGCATCCCGATATTTCCGATGTGAATGCGAGTGCGACTCGAATCATGATATCCGCGTTGCGTCCGTAAGATGAACATGGGTCTTTTTATTCCTCTTGGCATGCTTTTTCTCGGAGGCATGCTTACTATTTCCAGCGTTTCCATGCATCTTTTTTTTCTCCAGCTTTCCTGGTTCGCAATAGGCGCGGTGGTGTTCTTGGCATTTTTCTTTTTTGATTGGCGTGCCATATTCAATAATCGGTGGTTTATTCCTTCGTTGTATGTGTTCGGAGTAATATTGCTTGCATTCGTGACTTTTTTTGGTCCGGTGGTGCGCAATACACGAAGCTGGATTGTCATTGGCCCGTTTAATTTTCAACCGGTGGAGCTTATGAAAATCGCATTCATATTGCTTTTCGCGAGTTATTTCAGTCGGCGGCATGTCGGTGTGGCGCGGTGGAGTACTATTTTTACTTCATCAATTCTTTTTGTCATTCCGACAGGACTTGTAGCACTGCAACCTGATCTTGGTTCGGCATTCATCCTTGTGACTATTTGGTTCGGATTTCTTCTCTTTGCCGGATTACCGATGAGGAGAATTATGCTTGCGATACTTGTTTTTGCCATAGTAGGAACATACGGGTGGTCTCATATTTTCAAAGACTATCAGCGTGAGCGGATTATCAACGTATTTTATCCTGAGCGAAATGTGTTGGGGTTGAATTACAGCACGGCGCAGTCGAAGATTGCCATTGGATCGGCGGGATTTTGGGGAAAGGGGTATGGACAGGGAACTCAAACACAGCTTGGATTTTTAACCGAGCCGGCGAGTGATTTTGCACTTGCCGCACTTATTGAAGAATGGGGTCTTATGGGTGGGCTTGCGATAATAGGTGCGTTTGTCGCATTAGAATTTTGGATTATCAGAGTAGGGAGAATCGCGGAGCGTAATTTTGAAACATTCGTATGCGTGGGGATAGCAACGATGTTCGCAATGCAATTTTTGGTAAATGTCGGTTCTACATTGGGATTTATGCCTGTGGTAGGACTTACATTTCCTTTTTTGAGTTATGGGGGATCAAGCTTGGTTGCGGATTTTGCGCTTATTGGTATTGTAAACTCCATACGAATACGCGTGTAATATGAATCGATTTTCTGTTGTTCCGCTCAGAATAAAAATAAGTGTTGCCACGGCGATTGTTGCCGGGCTTTTTGTATTTGGACTTATGCCGCGTGCATGGGGAGGAGCCCCTGCACAATCATTCGAGATAATGAGAGGAGAAGGGTTTCGGGAAATAGTGGATCGCCTTCGCGATGAACGGCTTATTCGATCCTCTTTCTCTCTTAAGTTGTACAGTGTTCTTTTTGGTACTGCGTATTCGTTGAAGCCGGGGATGTATCTCATTACTCCCTCAATGAGCGGGCCGAGAATTCTTAATGTGCTTATTGCGGGTGCGAGAAAAGAAATTCAAGTGGTGGTTCCCGAAGGGAGTTCGATATATGACACCGATTCCATTCTTTCTACCGCGGGAGTATTGCCATCCGGAGCGTTTTCGAGTTACACACTAGAGCATCGCCTGGAAGGATATTTGTTTCCTGACACCTATAAGTTTTTTACCGGAATGTTTGTAGAAGATGTAGTGGATAAATTTCTCGACAGTTTTAATCGTAAGGCACAGCCCTTGCTTAAGGGAGATGAGTTGCATGCTATGGAGAATTTAATTCTTGCGTCTCTTGTCGAAAAGGAGATTCCTTCATATGAAGATAGGCAGATTGTTGCGGGAATCCTCAAAAAAAGAGTTTTGGTACGTATGCCTCTTCAAGTCGATGCGACTATTTGTTATATCAAAAAACAGCGTGCCGGGAAGCCGACCGATTGTTACCCGCTTTCTCCTCTTGACTTCACAATTGATTCCCCCTACAATACGTATCTGCGCATGGGGTTCCCTCCCCAGCCCATAGGAAGTCCTGGCGTTCATGCGATTATGGCGGTACTTGCTCCAAAAGTTTCTCCATATTGGTACTACTTGAGCGATCCTTTAACAGAGAAGACCGTTTTTAGTGAGACCCTTGACGAACATGAACAAAATAGGGTTAAATATTTAAAGGTCATGCATTAAGAGATAAAGGGAAACCCATTCGGGATTTTTCCTTTTTTGCGTCTTGGGTTTGTAAATAAATTCTTGCCTGGCGAATGGCAGGAAATATCAACTTTTTATTTATTTTATGCATCAAAAAAAGCTTCCCACGAAAGATTTCTCGAGTTCGAAGCCGTTGGTACAACCGATAAATTTAAATGAGGTACAGCTTGATTCATATAAGTGGTTTTTAGAAAAGGGACTCGCGGAACTTTTTCGCGAGGCTTCGCCTATTTGTGATCATACCGGAAAAGAAATAGCCCTCTCGTTTGATGGGTATCGTTTTGACGAGCCAAAGTATGATGAAACGATGGCTCGATATAAAGATGCAACATACGAAGCGGCGTTGCGGGTAAATGTTTCCATTGAGTATCTCAAGACGAAGCACAAAGAGACTCAGGAGATATATTTTGGAGATTTCCCCATTATGACGGAAAGGGGAACATTTATTATAAACGGAGTTGAGCGCGTGGTGGTGTCTCAGCTTATTCGTTCCGCGGGAGTGTATTTCACCGCAATACCATGGAGAGGACACAATCTTTTTGGCGCCAAGATTATTCCAAATCGCGGTGCGTGGCTTGAATTTGAAACCGACATAGACGGTGTTATTGGCGTAAAAATCGACAGGCATCGTAAAACACCCGTGTCCGATCTCCTTCGCGTACTTGGACTTTCGAATGAAGAAATGCTCAAGACATTTGAGAATGTCGATACGGGTTCGGTGCGTTATATCGAAAACACACTTAAGAAAGATGTTGCAAAAGACAAAGATGAATCGTATCTCGAAATTTACAGACGTCTTCGTCCGGGAGATCCTGCAACCGCACAGACTGCAAAGGGACTTGTCGATGGCTTGTTCCAAAGATTTGATCGATATGACTTGGGCGAAGTAGGTCGGTTTAAAATGAATCAGCGACTCCTTCTTCCCAAAGAAAATGACACTCGTCTTCTTGAGATAAATGATATTGTGGCGATTGTACGTGAGATTATTGGTCTTAACAATAATCCCGAGGCGGGGCCGGACGATATTGATCATCTTGGTAACCGTCGCTTGAAAGCGGTGGGGGAATTGTTGCAAGGTCGTCTCCGGATAGGGCTTGCACGTTTGCGCCGTATCATCCAGGACAGAATGTCAACGCAAGCAAAGGAAGATATTCTTCCCGCACAGCTTATTAATTTCCGTCCTATCGTAGCGGTGGTGAAGGAATTTTTTGCATCATCTCAATTATCCCAGTTTATGGATCAGGTAAATCCATTGGCGGAGCTTGAGCATAAGCGTCGTATTTCCGCGCTTGGTCCCGGGGGGCTTACGCGAGAACGAGCGAGTTTCGAAGTTCGTGATGTACACCGTTCTCACTATGGACGTATTTGTCCGATTCAAACACCGGAAGGAGCGAATATTGGTCTTATCAACTATTTGGCAAGTTTTGCAAAAATAAATCAGTTTGGATTTCTTGAAGCACCCTATGTGCGTGTGGAGAAGGGTCGTGTGACGGGTGATGTGGTATGGCTTGATGCGCTTGAAGAGGAGCGCGTGAAAATTACGCATGCGGGTGTGCCTCGCGACGAAAAAGGAAACATCACCGTATCTTTTGTCGAGGCGCGCGTGAAGGGTGATCCGGGAACTGTGGCATCAAATGAAGTTGACTATATTGATGTGGCTCCTCACGAGTTTATCAGTGTTGCGACATCTCTTATTCCTTTCTTGCAACACGATGATGCAAACCGTGCGCTTATGGGTAGTAACATGCAACGGCAGGCAGTGGGATCCGTTCGACCACAGGCTCCCTACGTGGGAACAGGAGAAGAAGAACGTGTTGCACAATATTCCGGATATGTAGTACTTGCTTCCGAAGACGGTACCGTACTTGAAGCGGATGCGACTCATGTGAAGATGGACTACAAGAAGCTTGGTATTAAAAGCTATACGCTTCAAAAGTTTAAGCGTTCGAATCAATTCACTTGCATTTCGCAACACCCCATCGTGGTTGCGGGGGATACGGTAAAAAAAGGAGATGTGCTTGTTGATGGCCCTTCTACGGAGAATGGTGTGCTTGCGCTTGGGCAAAATCTTCTTGTTTCGTTCATGTCGTGGGAAGGTGCAAACTTTGAAGACGCGATTATTCTTTCCGAGCGAGTAGTGCAAAATGACAATTTCTCCTCTATTCATATAGAGGATTATTATTGTGATGTTCGTGATACTAAGCTTGGTCCGGAAATTACTACGCCGGATATCCCTAATATTTCTGAAGAAAAACTTCGCAACCTTGATGAAGAAGGAATTGTGCGTGTTGGTGCGGAGGTAAAAGCGGGTGATATTCTTGTAGGGAAAATTTCTCCGAAAGGAGAAGCGGAACTTACTGCGGAAGAACGCCTTTTGAGAGCTATTTTTGGAGAGAAGGCGCGCGATGTGAAAGATACATCTCTTACGCTTCCTCATGGAAAGAGAGGGCGTATCGTGAGTATTAAGGTTTTTGATCGTGAGCAAGGAGATAAATTGGAGCCGGGTATTATCAAACGGATTCAGGTTGAAGTCGCACAACTTCGTAAAGTGCAGGCGGGAGATAAGCTCGCCGGACGTCACGGAAATAAAGGTGTTATTTCGCAAGTACGTGCAGTTGAAGATATGCCATATCTTCCCGATGGAACTCCGGTTGATATTATTTTGAATCCTCTTGGTGTGGTGTCGCGTATGAATTTGGGACAGGTACTTGAAACGCATCTTGGTCTCGCTGCTGCGAAACTTGGTTACCGCGCGATAACGCCGGGGTTGGATTCGGCGAGTGAAGAAGATATCAAGAACGAATTGCGTGCGGCGGGATACCCGGAAGATGGAAAAACCGTGCTTTATGACGGACGTACCGGAAAGCCTTTTGAAAATCGCGTTTCGGTGGGCGTTATTTATATGTTGAAACTGAACCACCTTATAGAAGACAAGGCGCATGTTCGTTCTATCGGGCCTTACTCGCTTATCACGCAACAGCCTCTTGGGGGAAAGGCGCAGTTTGGTGGACAGCGTTTCGGAGAAATGGAAGTGTGGGCGCTTGAAGGATATGGCGCTAAACATGTATTGCAGGAAATGCTTACCATCAAATCCGATGATGTGGTGGGACGTGCTGCGGCATACGAATCCATTATTCGTGGAGAAGTTATTAAAGAGCCGAATATTCCCGCATCATTTAATGTATTGGTGAATGAATTGAAATCGCTTGGGTTTAATATTGCTCCCATATACGAAGAAGTGGAATCTGTTCATCGTGAGAACTTTTCTGCACTTAAAATCAGCGTGGCGTCTCCGGAAAATATCAGTGAATGGTCACATGGAGAAGTTACGAAGCCTGAGACAATCAATTATCGTACGCAACGACCTGAGAAAGACGGGCTTTTCTCGGAGCGTATTTTCGGTCCTACAAAAGATTATGAATGTTATTGCGGTAAGTATCGGCGCATTCGCTATAAAGGGGTGGTGTGTGACAAATGTGGCGTTGAAGTAACTCGAGCTTCGGTGCGACGTGAACGTATTGGTCATATTTCGCTTGCGGTGCCAGTTACTCACATTTGGTTTTTAAAGAGCGTACCATCTCGGTTGAGTTTGATGCTTGATGTATCCTCAATGAAGCTCGAGAGGGTGGTGTATTACTCGGCGTACATTGTGACTGATGTTGATGAGACTCGGAAGCATGAGGCTCTTACGGAGCTTGAGCGTGAAGTGAAGGGTAAACTGAAAATTGTAGGTAAAGATAAAGAGGCAAAGAGCGAAGTGAATTCGGCGGCCGCAGACGTACGCGAAATGCTTGAAGGACTGAGGCGTGGACAAGTCCTTTCAGAAGGGGAATATTTCAGTTTGGCGCGCAGATTTGGAGGTGTGTTTACTGCAGGTACGGGAGCGAGCGCAATACGGAAAATTCTCGAGAAGATGGATCTTCGGAAGGAAATTCAGAGAACGGAAAAAGAAATTGAACTTTCTACCGGAAAAGTAGTGGATGCAAAACATCTTCGACGACTGAAGATGTTGAAGTCGATGCTTAAGAACGGTATTCGTCCCGAATGGATGGTACTCACCACATTGCCGGTGCTTCCGCCCGACCTTCGTCCTATGGTGGCACTTGATGGAGGGCGTTACGCGACATCGGATTTGAATGATTTGTATCGGCGCGTTATCAATCGCAATAATCGGTTGAAGAAACTTCTTGAAATTAAAGCTCCCGATGTAATCGTGCAAAACGAAAAACGTATGTTGCAGGAAGCGGTGGATGCGCTTATCGATAATTCAGCTCGTTTCGGCACGCAACAGCTTTCCGCACAGCGAAGACCACTCCGCTCGCTCGCGGATATGCTTAAGGGAAAGCAAGGACGATTCCGGCAAAATCTTTTGGGAAAGCGTGTGGATTATTCCGGTCGTTCCGTGATTGTGGTAGGTCCCAAACTTAAACTTGACGAATGCGGACTTCCTAAGCGTATGGCGCTCGAGCTTTTCCGTCCCTTTGTTATTTCTGAAATTGTCCGGCGTGGACTTGCACATAATATTCGTGGTGCATCGCGAGTAATTGAAGAGGGAGGGGATGACGTATGGGCTATCCTTGAGGAAATTATCAAGACGCGATATGTACTCTTGAACCGTGCACCGACATTACACAGGCTTTCTGTGCAGGCATTTCGTCCTATTCTTGTAGAAGGTCTTGCTATTCAAATTCCTCCGCTTGTCTGTGTGGCGTTTAACGCCGATTTTGACGGTGATCAGATGGCGGTACATCTTCCTCTTTCCGATGTTGCTCAGAAAGAAGCGCGCGAAGTGATGTCTGCGGCACTCAATCTTTTGAAGCCTGCGACGGGTGAACTTATTGTGAGTCCTACACAAGATATGGTATTGGGTTCGTATTATCTTACCCGATCTGATCCTGATTTTACCGGTACGCCAAAATCATTCCTTGATATCCGCGAAGCGATTCTCTCATACGATATGGGAATAATTGCATTGCATACTCCTCTTGTCGTAAACGGGCTCGAGACAACACTTGGAAGACTTATTTTTAATGAAGCGCTTATGGGGACGGTGCCGTATGTGAATGAAGGATTCAACAAGAAAAAACTTTCTCGGTTGATTGAATCCATATTGAGTGCTCATGGCGTCGAGGTTGCGCGTGATGTGCTTGACCGTGTAAAACTTCTTGGGTTTGAGATGGCGACACTATCTGGTATCACGTGGGCTATTTCCGATCTTGCGACTCCTGTTGAAAAGGCAGATGTATTGGCTCGTTCGGAGGAAGCGGTATTACGTATTCGTGAGCAGTATCAAGATGGACTTTTGACTGTGCCGGAGCGTCGCGCGCGTGTGATTAGCGTATGGGAAGCCGCAAAAGCCGACATTGCAAAACTGGTTTCGGTTACGCTTTCTCCCACCAATCCCATTTATCAAATTGTCGATTCGGGGGCTCGTGGTTCATGGGCTCAGCCTATTCAGATGATGGGTATGAAGGGTTTGGTGCAAAATCCGAAGGGTGAAATTATAGAGCTTCCTCTTCGCTCTTCTCTTAAAGAAGGTCTTTCCGTGTTGGAATACTTTATTTCCACTCACGGTGCGCGTAAGGGAACGACCGATACGGCGCTCAAAACCGCTCAAGCGGGGTATCTTACTCGTCGTCTCGTGGATGTATCGCAAGATATCACTATTTCAGAGGAAGATTGCAAAACAAAGGAAGGAGTTGAGATGCGGCGTACAGGAGAAAAAGATTTTAACTTACCGTTTGGCACTCGTATTTTTTCGCGTACAGTTCTTGAAGATGTTCGTGTGGGAAAGAGGGTGGTGGTGAAAGCAGGAGAAATCGTGGATCGTGCTGCTGCCGATCTTATTGAGCAGTCTGATATAGATGTGGTGAAAATTCGTTCGCCTATTGCTTGTAAAACGTTGTATGGCATATGTGCAAAATGTTACGGCTATGATTTAAGCGATAATAAGCCCGTACAGCTTGGAACTGCGGTGGGAGTGGTTGCTGCGCAATCCATCGGTGAACCGGGAACGCAGCTTACCATGCGTACATTCCACCTTGGAGGTATGGCGGGTGTTGACATTACCCATGGATTGCCTCGAGTCGAAGAAATTTTCGAGGCGCGTCCTCCGAAGGGACGTGCGGCGCTTGCGCCCGCAGACGGCGTAGTAACAAAAATTGAAGATCGTGGTGCGCTCAAGATACTTACTTTGCGATTGGAAGGGAAAAAGAAAGAAGTTGAACTGTCGGTGCCTCGTTCCGCCTTGCTTTTCACGGAAACAGGCAAAGAAGTGCATCGTGGCGATCGACTTTCGGAAGGGAATATCGACCTTCGCGAGCTTCTTGAGCTCAAAGGTATTTCTGACGTGGAGCGTTATATCGCAAGCGAAGTGCAGCAGATCTATCTTTCTGAAGGTGCCTACATTAACAATAAACATATTGATGTGATTGTACGTCAGATGTTCTCGCGTGTTCGCATAAAAGATGCGGGAGATGCACCGGATTTTGTAGCGGGTGAAATCATAGAGAAGCCCAAATTCCTTGAAGTGAATCGCGCGTTGAAAAAGGAAGGGCGAGCGCTTGCGAAAGCAGATCAGATACTTATGGGTATTACGCAGATATCTCTTACTACCGAAAGTTTCTTGTCCTCCGCATCTTTCCAAGATACCGCTCGCGTATTGGTGCGTGCCGCGGTTGAAGGGCGTGTTGATAAGCTTCGTGGCTTCAAGGAAAATGTGATTATTGGAAGGTTGATTCCGATTGGTAAGAGAAAATCATCGGTACAAGATGACGTTGCTGATGAACCGGAAAATATAAAAGAAGAGGAAGAGGGGAAAGTCGAGTCTTCCTCGGATGATTCTCAAAAGGAGAAAGGAGGGGTTGTCGAGGAAATCTCGGGTTGACGCAATTCCAATATTCAAGTAACCTTTTTCGACATGGATACTGTATCACGTGAATATGAAGTGGCATTTCTTGTCCGCGAGGAAGATGGGGCGAGCAAAGTGGTCGCGCTTATTGGAAAGTATGGCACCATACTTTCGCAGGGGCAGTTAAAAAGAGTTGCCTTTGCGTACCCGATTGAAAAAACCGCTGCGGGGTATTTTGGAACCGTAAAAGTTTCCGTATTGCCGGATGCAGTGGTGCGTCTTGAAAAGGACCTTGAAACGACGTCGGAAGCACTCCGGTCTTTGGTGCTTCGTCTTCCTGTAGTGAAAGAATCAAGCGTGCAAGATGAGCAATCGAAGCCGCGACGGGCGCGATTGTCCCGCAGTGAAGTATCTCCAAAGTCTTCTGCGACGCTTACCAACGAAGCTCTTGAGAAGAAGATAGAAGAGATATTACAATAGGAGTAATCGCTAATAATGCGAATTAAGGCAAATAATGCTAATATGACAGCAAGCGGATTTATTCGCATTATTTAATCAAGATTTGCATTACTAGCGATTACTCCTATGAATCTCAACAAAGTTTTTCTCATTGGAAGACTGACTGCCGACCCGCAATTGCGGAATACGCCGGGGGGACAATCGGTGACTAGTTTCAGCGTTGCGACCAACCGCGTGTGGAACGATAAATTGGGTTCGAAACAGAATGAGACCGAATATCATAATGTGGTAGCATGGGGAAGGAGCGCCGAAATCGCCTCGCAGTTTTTAAAGAAAGGAAGCATGGCGTTTGTTGAGGGACGTTTGAGAACGCGAACGTGGCAGGATAAACAGGGTCAGACAAGAAAGACGACAGAAATCATGCTTGAGCGTCTCCAATTGGGACCGCGCAGCATGGGAGGGGGAGGGTCCGGAGGAGATGCTCCTTTGGGAGGAGGGTTTGCTCCTGCTCAATCCCGCGAGGAAAGTATTGCGGAAGAAGTGCCGGTGATAGATATTGACGAAGAGGGAAAGGGTGAGATTAAAGAGGAAGACTTGCCTTTTTAGTGTTTCTGCGTTAAAAATGAGAAACTGGGAGTGGGGATATTCCTTACTCCATTCTCTTTACTACTTACTTTCTCATAAAACCGTGGCAAAGAAAATAAAAACAACTTTAAAGTTGCAACTTGAAGCGGGTAAGGCAAACCCCTCTCCGTCGTTGCTCCGCTCCTCCTTAAAACCCATCGGTTTTAATATTTCCGCCACGGGAAAACTTCCGTTTTCCCGACCCTTTTCCCACGTCGCCGGATTTTAGTTATTTAAAGCAATGGCAAAAAAAATCAAGACAAAACTTAAGTTACAATTATCTGCTGGTAAAGCGAATCCGGCTCCGCCCGTGGGAACGGCGCTTGGTCCCCATGGTATTAACATTGCCGAATTTTGTAAGCAGTTTAACGACAAAACAAAAGAAATGACGGGCGATGTGGTACCTGCGGAAATCACGATTTTCGAAGACCGAAGTTTCAGTTTTATTTTAAAGACTTCTCCGGCGTCTGCGCTTTTGCGTAAAGCGGCGGGAATTGAAAAGGGTTCTGCGGATCCGCTAAAAACGAAAGTAGGGAAAGTGACTAAGGCGGATGTGCGTGCGATTGCGGAAAAGAAAATGCCTGACTTAAACGCAAACGATTTGGACGCGGCGGAAAAGATTATTCGAGGAACAGCGCGCTCGATGGGGATTGAAGTAATCGATTAGCCATATTGTGCGAAGGAGTGGTCGGGAGGAAAACCGCGAAGCGGATGTTAGAAACCGTGGATTTCTAAGGAGAGAGCGAAGCGAACGACGCAGTATGGGAATAGAAGTAGTGGAGTAGTTTTGAGGTTTAACTTCTTTCAAGGAGGTTAAACTTCAGCAGGTTGGATTTTTCATAATATTGAGATGTTGAATCTAAATCTTTTCCCAAAATTAAAATCAGCCGGTCCTTCTGGAGCCGGCTGATTTTTTTTTGTTGTGACACTACTTGGGAAACTTACGAAGCGTAAGCTTGCAGTAAGTCCTTCGGTATTTTGCCGTCCCAGACGGGTATGCCTTGAGTATATACCATAAGCTCTCCTCGTTTGTTTCCTTTTGAGAATGCTAGCATCCTACCCCTTTTAAACCGAATGCAGAGTTGTCCTAGGGACTCATCTTTCACAAATCGGACCAGTCCAATCTCCACATGGTCCCGATTGTTTGATTCATCTCCATCTTCACTAAAGTCGAGGACGATCCAGTGGTTGGGGTTTGTGAAGTTGGAGTCGTCATCATGAGGGAGAGGGGAGTAGACATAATAGGTGCTTCCCCAAAGCCAGAGAATGATTCCATCAAGTCGAATCATGTGAAAGCTTTCCGATCTTCCCCGCCATCTTTTGAAAAGGAAAATGAGAATCGCTTGTCTCCACTGACTTCCTTTGAAGGTTTTAGCTTCGTTATTGTCCCAGCCGACAGCTCTGTTGACGACCGTAATTTCTTTAACCGGATTTTGCACTGCGCATCCTTTCTCAAGGAACGTTAGCCATGCTTCCGATATTGCCGAATCGTTCAGCAAATCTAGCACGGTGACTATCTTTTACTATCATTCAAGAGAAAAGTCAATGTAATTTTAGGAGAAAAACGCTGTATACTATTGTTATCATGCTCGGAAAATTTATCGTCATCGAAGGCACCGATGGTTCAGGTAAAACCGAGCAATTTAAGCTTCTCTCCTCACGACTTGAAGCCGCGGACGAATTCGCCCGCCCGCCAAAAAGGGATGAGCGGGGATTTGATGCGGGCGGTCGTTGGAAGATTCAATTGGCAAAATCTGATTTTCCCCAATACGGCAAACCCTCGGCATATTTTGCGGAGCAGTATTTGAATGGGAAGTATGGCACCGCCGAGGCGGTAGGTCCGGAGCGTGCCTCAATGTTTTATGCGCTCGACCGGTATGAGGCGTCGTTTGAGTTGCGGAAGGCGTTAGAGGAGGGGAAGACGGTTGTTTCAAACCGCTACGTGGGTTCCAATCTTGCGCATCAGGGAGGGAAGATTAAGGATAACGCCGCGCGGAAAATATTTTTTGAGTGGGGGTATAAGCTCGAATATGAAACGCTGGGAATTCCGAAACCGGATGTGAGCATTGTGCTCCATATGCCCGCCGCGGTGGCGCAGGAGCTGGTCTTAAAGAAAGGAGAGCGTGCGTACTTGCATGGAGCGAAGCAGGATATCCATGAGGCGGATTTGAAACACCTCGAACGTGCGGAGGAAACATATCTCGAGATGGTGCGGCTGTTTCCGAAAGACTTTATTTTGGTGGAATGTGTGGAGAACGGGAAGCTTTTGACCATTGAGGAAATACATGAGAAAGTGTGGGAGATAGTAAGTAAAGTGATAAACGTTAAGTGATAATTGGAAAACTGATATGGAATACAAACCTACAATCGGACTCGAAGTCCATGTGGAGCTCAAAACCCGAACAAAGATGTTTTGCGATTCGCTCAATGACGCGGATGAAAAGAAGCCGAATAAAAACACTTGTCCCGTGTGTTTGGGACATCCGGGGACGCTCCCTGTGCCGAATAAAGAGGCAATTAAACATGTTATTCGTGTGGGGTTGGCGCTTGGCGGGAAAATAAATCCGGTCACGAAATTTGACCGTAAGAACTATTTCTACCCCGATCTTCCGAAAGGGTATCAAATCTCGCAATACGATCAGCCACTTGTGACCGGTGGGAATCTTCTAGGAATAAAAATACGACGCATTCATTTGGAAGAAGACACGGGAACGCTTGTTCACGCACAAGGATCGAGTTTGGTTGATTTTAATCGTGCCGGTATGCCACTTATGGAACTTGTGACAGAGCCCGATATTACAAGCGCGGAAGAAGCTGCCGATTTTGGAAGAGAGCTTCAACTGATTCTGCGTTATTTGGGAGTTTCGGATGCTGACATGGAAAAGGGGCACATGCGTCTTGAAGCGAACGTAAGTCTAAATATGGGAACTAAAGTAGAGATTAAGAATATTAACTCGTTCAAGGCAGCACGGGACGCGACACTTTACGAATTAGAGCGCCAAGAAGAACTGCTTCGCGATGGGAAGGACGTGGCGCACGAAACGCGGGGGTGGGATGAAGCAAAACAAATAACAGTGAGCCAACGTTCAAAGGAAGAGGCGCATGATTATCGCTATTTTCCCGAGCCGGATATTCCGCCGTTTGAGACGGTGGCGTTTGAGCCGGATATTCTCGCAAGGGAGTTACCCGAACTTCCGGCGGCGAAACGTACGCGATTTATCCAAGAGTACAAGATAGATGAGGGTCAATCTGCGGTATTAATCAGTAGCCCGAAACTTGCCGAGTATTTCGAAGAGTCGGTGAGCGAATTAAAGGAAATGGAGCGTGATGCATCGGCATCTTTGCTTGCGAATTATCTTATTAACGATGTTCGTGCCGTTGCGGTAGAGAATGGGGTGTCGCTTGAGCAATCGCATGTAAATCCAGAGCATCTCGCGCATCTTGTGGTTCTTATTATACGGGAGAAGATAACAAGTAGGCAGGCGAAAGATATGCTTGAGAAAATATTTCAAAGTGATGTGGATCCTGAGGATATTTTAAAAGATGAAAGTTATTATGCGATTTCGGATTCCGGTGAACTTGATGTGATAGTACAGGATGTGTTTGCGGAAAATTCCCAAGCGGTTGCCGATTATAAAAAAGGAAAGATCCAGAGTTTGCAGTTTCTTGTCGGGAAGGCGATGGGAAAACTCAAAGGGAAGGGGAATCCCGAGGTATTGCGGGAATTGTTTATGGAATATCTTAAGAAGAAATAATCAACATTCTTTGTTAGAATATACGCAGAACCTTTATAGCAAAATAAGGGGTCTGCGGGTTTCCGACCGCATTTTTTCGGATCGATTCAGAAGGATCGCCTATGTTTGGAAATCTGTTTAGTGCGCGCCGTTTGAAGTGGCGTGGACCGCTCGAGAGCAGAGCAGCACAGATTCTTAGAGGGAAGAATTTTATTAGCGGAAAACAATCTTCCGGGGTGTGGAGAAGAAATGCCCCGAGCGTTGGTAAGGTTGTTCTTCGCTACGGCGAAGAAACGCTCATCAATTGCGCGTCACAAAATCGGGACAGAGCGGCGAATTGGTTTCTTGTGTGGATTTTTGGTCTCTCATTGCGAAAACAGAGAGAGTTCACCGAGGGGCACCAGTTCCCTATAATTTGTTTCGATAGCGGTAGCGATGAAGATCCGGTAGATCGCAATTGGTGGATAAGGGAATCTGAGAATTATTGGGCTGATAGGGATTATGGGGATAATGGGTATTGGCTCATGGATTTCTCGGGTAAATTCTCCGGCATGAATTGGAACGATCAAGAGCAGAAGATTAGACGGAGTGGAGAGTTGCGTGCCCCTGAGTTGCTCGTGGCGGAAGCTGCGATTTCGATTCTACAGGTACATCAGATGTCGGTAATTCTTGATTGGTTTCACTTCGGACCAACCATTGATTCTCAAGGACGTCGCATACGAATAGGGGAATTTAATGGTCGAGGAATGGTGATTGTAGGAGAACCTAAGAATGTCGATGATGTAATGTTGCGCGTAGTAACATTATATCCGCGCGATTTTTAGTGTGAAACAAAGGACTGCTCTGGCGCACAATGCTGGGGCAGTTTCATTTTTTTCTCCACTGAATATTTTTATCTTTTCGGAACCATGTCATTTGCCGGCGGGCATAGCGCCATGTGTTGAGCTTCATCTGACGTACTGCTTCGTCGAGCGATATTTTTTTCTTGAAGTATTCAATAATCTCACGGTAGCCGATTGCATCAAGCGCTTTTACGCTGTCATATTTTCTATAAAGTCCTTGAACTTCTTTGAGAAGCCCATTTTGCATCATTATGTCTACGCGCGTGTCGATGCGATGTCGGAGTGTTGCGAGAGGAGTTTCGATGCCGATGATTTTTGCATTAAAGAGGGGAGCGCTCTTTTTTCTTTGCGCAGTGAAAGGTCTTCCTGTAACGAGCGTGACTTCAAGTGCGCGGATCACGCGTCTTGGGTTTTTGGGGTCTACAATATATGCCGCTTCCGGATCAAGTGCTACGAGTTTTTTGAATATGTATTCAGTTCCCTTATTTTTTACTTCTTCCTCTAATTTTCTCCGTAGCGTTTCATTTGCGGCAACATGTGGAATGTCCAAATTATCTACTACCGCTTTCACATAGAGCCCTGTGCCTCCTACAAGAATCGGGAATTTCCCGCGCTTGAGAATTTCTCGGACGACTTTCACTGCGTCGCATTTGTATTCCGCGACAGTATAATCCTCATTAGGATTTTTGATATCAATAAGGTGGTGGGGGATTCCTTCGGAAAAGTAGGTATTTTTTCGAAATTTTGAATTTTGAATTTTGAATTTTCCGCGAAGCGGCTTCGCGGTCCCTATATCCATTTCACGATATATTTGTCGTGAGTCTGCGGAAACAATCTCGCCACCAAGCTTCTTGGCGAGTGCTATGGAGAGTGCTGTTTTTCCGCTTGCAGTGGGACCTACGATCACAAGAATTTTGGGCTTCACGTAGTTATCCATTAAAATTACGTTATACAACCTATCGGTTTTATAGCTACACTTGTATGGTATTATTTTACCATGCGGGGTAGGCGATCAAAAGAGCGCTTTGGTCCTGTAATGCAGAAAATTCTGCTCTTTTTGAAAGCTGGTGTTGCCTTGTCTCTTTCTGGAAATCCAAGTTCTTACTTTCGAGTATTATCGCAAGCGTCAAAAGAATGGCAGAAAATTAGTCAGCGTTCGCTTCATGAGGCAATAAAGCGTCTCTACGAGTCAAAACTTGTGGATGTTAAAGAAAAGAGCGATGGAACGGCGCAGATCGAATTATTGGACGCTGGGAGAAAAAAGATTTTGGAATATAATCTCGCCACACTTAAACTTAAAAGACCAAAGCATTGGGATGGGATGTGGCGTGTGGTGATTTTTGATATTCCCGAAGACATAAAGAAAGGAAGGCGTGCGCTTGGGAGTACACTTTTGCGGATTGGGTTTTATCCGATGCAGAAAAGCGTGTTCATTTATCCCTTTGAATGCAAAGATGAGATTGATTTTATTGTTGAGGTTTTCGGACTGAAACCATATGTGCGTTTTTTGCTGGTAAAAGAAACCGACATAGATTTACATCTTAAAACCGAATTTGGGATAAAATAAAAGGAATAATAAACTGCGGTTATAAAACCTATCGGTTTTATAACCGCAGTTGAAGAGGAACACTCATCGGCTCAAAGTGGGATTTGGTTGTTTTTTCTTTCATGGGGCTCAAGACGGATTTGTTTTCCCTCGATTTCTTTTTTAATTCCTGCCACAAATTCATTGATACTTGGTTCATTCGTTTGTTTTCCATCAGAAGTTACGAACGGGGCTATGGTATAAGGTCTCACATTCACTGTATCCGTTTTTTCTTCACGTTCTCCGATTATGACCATATACGGAATTTTCTGCATTTCCGCTGCGCGGATGCGTTTCCCCAATGTTTCATCCGCATGTTTCATTTCCACGCGGACACCTTCTTTTTGGAGCGCATCGCGTACTTTTGCGCCATAGTCGGCGAATTTGTCGCTCACGGGGATTATTGCCACTTGTATGGGGGAAAGCCAGAGGGGAAACGCGCCCGCGAAGTGTTCGATAATAATGGCGAGATAGCGTTCGATAGCGCCCATAATTGCGGCGTGGAGCATCACAATGCGCTCATCCTCGCTTTTCTCATTCACGCAGGTAAGGTTGAAACGCTCCGGCATATTCATGTCGAGCTGAATGGTTGCAACCTGCCACTCCCGTCCGATGGAATCTTTTCCCATAAAATCTATTTTGGGACCATAGAAAGCGGCTTCTCCAGGAGCTTCAGGTGCGTCCACTCCTTTCTCGCGGGCGATGTCGCGAAGTATTCCCTCGGCTTTTTTCCAACTCGAGGGGTTGCCGAGATATTTCTCGGGGTGCTTAGGGTCATGGAGCGAGAGCCGTACTTTGAGTTCGAACCCGATAGCGCCGTAGAATTCATGCACGATATCCCAAATTTTCAAAAACTCTTCCTTTACTTGTGATTCGCGGCAGAACACATGCGCATCATCCTGCGTGATGCAGCGTACGCGCGCGAGTCCGGCAAGCTCGCCACTCTGCTCGTCGCGGTAGACCATGGTGGTATTCGCATAGCGCTGGGGAAGGTCGCGATAGCTCCACTTTTTGCGGGCGTAGATTTGCGTGTGGTGGGGGCAGTTCATCGGCTTCATCGCAAACTCGTGGCCTTCCCTTGTCGTAATACGGAAGAGTTCGTCTTTAAACTTATCCCAGTGGCCACTCCGCTCGTAGAGGTCTTTCTTGGTGATATGAGGGATTTCAACTCGCTCATACCCGCGTGCGCTGCGGAGTTCCCAGACAAAGGCGTCAAGCGTATTCCTGAGAAGCGTGCCTTTCGGAGTCCAAAGAGGGAGTCCTGCGCCCACGAGTTCGGAGAACGTAAAGAGGTCAAGTGCCGGACCTAGTTTTTTGTGGTCCCGCTTTTCCGCCTCCGCGCGCATCGCGAGGTATTCATCGAGTTCCTTCTTCGTCGCGAACGCGAGCCCATAAATGCGGGTAAGCATTTTGTTTTTCTCGTCTCCACGCCAGTATGCGCCCGCTACACGGTCGAGTTTGAAACTGTGTGGATCAATCTCGGCAAGGGGGAGTGTATGCCCTCCTTTGCAGAGATCTACAAACCCACCGCAGGTGTAGAAGGTAAGTGTTTTCTTTTCCTTGGCGAATTCATTCGCGAGTTCCATCTTATATTTATTCCAATCAAACTCTTTTTTTACTTCCTCGAGCGTGACGGTGTTGCTCGTCCACTCCGTCCAGCGCGGCAAAAGCTCCTGCATTTTCTTTTCGATTGTGAGAAGGTCGTTTTCAGAAATTTGCGCAGGTAACTCAAAATCCTGATAAAACCCGTTCTCGATTGCAGGGCCGATGGCGTTTTGCGCGCCCGGGTAAAGTTCCCGTACCGCCATAGCGAGGAGATGGGCGAGGGAGTGGCGAATGACTTCGATATTTTCGTGTGTGATCTTCATGCGGTCAATAATACCAGTTTTTGTGCGAGAACGGGAGGGCTTGTGTTCCCATGATTTCTATGTCAAAAATAACCCAGTTTTTTGATATTATGAATATGAACAATACATTAGAAAAAAGGTTTCAATTCCTTCTCGCACTTGGAACGGTAATCGGATGGGACGATATTCCTTCCGAACAAATGGACATTTTTCTCAGTGCATGTGCGGATGATCCGACTTTGCGCGAGCATTTCGCCATTTTTTCGAAAAACGGTTTTCGAATGAAAATGCCGAATTTTTTTCGTGACACGGAAGAGATTGCAATTCAAATTCCGCTTCCGCCGATTCCGTGTCCCACACTTCCACAACTCCGGAAAAAATTTTCTTGGATTAAGGAATCAGACGGGATAGAGTACGACATTTCAAGCATGGAACCGACTACTCTAAAACTTGGCACAGTACTTATGCTAAACGAGACAGAAGGAATAAAGGGAGTTGAGTACGAATGGCGTCTTACCCCGAATATTCATTTGTGTCTTGGGTATCAGCATGCGGTATGGCTTGCGGAGCATCAAGACGAATTTCCTTCTCTCGTACAATTTCTTGGAAAAATATACATTGATTTTCCGGGGATTGTAGTCGTGAGTGCTGAAGGGGATCGACGTACGTTTGCACTTAACGGACTTGAGGATAGGTGGGTGGTATATTGTCATCCGATTCGGGACGGTCTTCGTCAAACAGGGAGGATTGCATATTCTTAAATGACATTTTATCTACAAAGAGCTCCGGCATATGTGTCGGAGCTTTTTATTTTTATAAAAAAGATATGGCTTCACGGCGTATTGAAAATAGTTTAAGATGAACGCAATGCTCGACATTGATCTCATCAGGAACGAACCGGAACGGGTGAAAAAGGCCATTGCATCAAAGAACACCGACTCCAAGCTGGTGGACGACTTCCTTTGGTTTGATGCGAAATGGCGCGCGATTACGAACCGGCTTGATGGGTTACGGGCGAGGCAAAAGCAGCTCTCCATGGAGCGTAAAATTGATATCGCTAAACAAAACAAAGAAGTGATAAAAGGAGTAGAGGAAGAGTTAAAGGTGGTTGAGGTGAAGCGCGATGAATTTTGGATGCGAATTCCGAATATCCCATCGGATGACACGCCTATAGGCAAAGATGAGATTGAAAATAAAGTAATCCGCGTGGTGGGAAAACCAAAGAAATTCGATTTTAAGCCAAAAGACCATCTCGAGCTGGGCGAAGCGCTGGGATTGATTGATGTGGAAACCGCGGCAAAAGTATCGGGTACTCGTTTCGCATATTTAAAAGGAGCGGCGGCACAGCTTGAATTTGCGCTTGTGCACTATGCGCTTGCAACACTCACGAATCCGAACGTAATGCGTTCCGCCGCGGAAGGAGTAAAATCGGGATATAGCGGAAAACCGTTCGTGCCGGTGGTGCCACCGGTGCTTATTCGTCCTGAGGTGATGCGGAGAATGGGACGCCTCGAGCCGAAAGAGGAGCGCTATCATATTCCCTCGGATGATTTGTACCTTGTGGGTTCCGCGGAACACACGCTGGGGCCGTTGCACATGGACCAGACAATTCTCGAAAAAGACTTGCCCATACGTTATGTAGGATTCTCGACAAGTTTTCGGCGTGAAGCGGGAAGTTACGGCAAAGACACGCGCGGGATTTTTCGTGTGCACCAATTCGACAAAGTGGAGATGGAAAGTTTCACGCTTCCGGAACACTCGATTACCGAGCAGGATTTTTTTGTGGGGGTTCAGGAATATCTCATGTGGTCGCTTGAGCTTCCCTACCGTGTGATTATTTGCTCGACGGGAGACCAGGGAGACCCCGACGCGCGGCATCTTGATCTCGAAACGTGGTTTCCGAGCGAGGGAATATACCGCGAGACGCACTCGGCTGATTTAATGACTGACTATCAATCGCGGCGCTTGAATACGAAAGTCCGGCGTGTCGACGGAAAAACGGAATTTGCGCACATGAACGACGGGACGGTATTCGCGGTCGGGCGCACTATTGCGGCAATCCTCGAAAATTATCAGACAAAAGAAGGAGAGGTGGAAATTCCGAAAGTACTTCAGAAATATGTCGGAAAAAAAATTATCAGCTAAGCTGAGTGGTTTGCGCACATGGGTTGAAATCGATAGTAATGCGGCGCATCACAACTATAAGACTTTTCGGCGCCTGATAGGGCCAAAGATAAAACTTTGGGCAGTGGTAAAATCAAATGCATATGGTCACGGTCTTGTGTTGTTTTCCAAACTTGCGGATAGTTTTGGTGCAGATGGTTTTTGTGTCGATTCTATCATTGAGGGAAATCGTTTAAGGCAAGAAGGAGTCACCAAGCCGATTCTTATTCTGGGGCCGACCCTTCCCGCGCGTTTACGGGATGCGGAGGAAAACGGGATTACCGTGAGTGTTTCGAATACCGATGCGCTTAAGGCGATTATTTGCGCCAAGCCCCATCCCGCATTTCATATTAAAGTAGATACGGGGTTTCATCGTCAGGGTTTTTATGTGGAAGATATTCCGAAAGCTATCGCGTTAATTCAAAACTCAAAATCCAAAATTAAAAATTCATTTAAGGGTGTGTTTACTCATTTTGCGGCCGCAAAAGACGTGACGTATCCGACATATACCGAGATGCAATTTGGGAAGTTTGAATTGGCGTTGCGAATGTTTCGGGATGCGGGATTCGACAGTCTTACGGTTCATGCGGCGGCTACGGGAGCTACCACGCTCAATGCGAAATATCATATGGATGCCGTTCGAGTAGGTATGGGGCTTTATGGATTTCACGCATCTCCCGAGCTTGAGATGCAACTTCCTTATAGTGCATTGAAGCCGGTACTACACTGGAAGACCGTGGTGAGCGAAGTGAAAAAATTTAATGTAGGAGATTATGTGGGATACGATATCACCGAGCGAATGAGACATTCGGGAATGATGGCTGTTCTTCCTATCGGGTATTGGCATGGATTTCCTCGGGCGTTTTCAAGTATCGGAGAGGTGCTTATAGGGGGAAGCGTTGCGCGTGTCATCGGACGTGTTTCTATGGATCTGACCGTGGTTGATGTAACCGGAATCAAATGCAAGCCCGGAATGGCAGTGGTAGTTATCGGAAAGAGCGGCAAGGAGGAAATTCGCGCGCAAGAGACGGCGAGGATAATAGGTACTACTCAATATGAGCTTCTTACGCGATTGAATCCTCTTATGGAAAGAATAATCGTTTAAATTTTTGGTGTATTGTTTCTTATTATTCCTGTATGAAAATTGATTCTTTTTTTTCGAAGTCTGACCGAGCGCGAAAGATGCGGCGTCGGCGTATTGTTATGATCTGTATCGCGGGGTCTGTGGGAATGGGAATGATTGGCGTGATATGGATAGTGAGATATGCGCCGATATTTCAATTGAAGAATATTGTGATACGTGGCAATGTGCACGAACAGTCTTCTGATGTGCATGACGCAGTACTCAGTACTCTTTTCGAAGGAAGTATATTCCGAAATGTTTTTGGCACGGATCATATGTTTTCATGGTCAAACAAAGAATTTCGAAATCTCGCGTTTCTTCCGGAAGTTTTGCGTGTCCAAGTTTCAAAAAATTATTTTGCGCGTACGGTGTATATTGATGTGACCGAACGGGTACGAGAGGGGATTTGGTGTCGTATGGCGTTTACTGACGATGATAATGAGGCGTTATCAGACATTGATGAAACGCCGACTCGCATTCTTTCTCAAGCTTTCTCTCGTGGATGCTGGTGGTTTGATAAGGGAGGAGTTCTTTTTGCTCGCGCACCTGGAGGAGAGGGGGGGTTACTCCGTACTCTCAAGGATTATTCAGATCGATCACTTGGCGTTGGAGATTCTATATTACCATCGCCACTCATGGAAAATATTTTTTCCGTTTTTGTTGCGCTCGAAAAGAACGGTATTATTGCGCGAGAAGTGCGTCTTGACGACCTTACGAGTGAGGATATACAAGTCGTTACCGCACAGGGTCCTCTTCTCTATTTCAGTCTAAGATTTTCCACAGAAAACATTACGAGCGTATTACGGGATGCATTTCTCGGCTTGGGGAAATTTCCTCCCGTTTCAAAATTGCACTATCTGGATTTCAGAGTGGAAAACAGGGTGTACTACAAGTAAACTTTCAAACGTATAACTTATGACCAATAACCAACAATGCACCACGAGGGTTTTTCTATGTGTGGTAGGTTGCTGGTTAAACGCGTTAGAGTTTGTAGATGAAGATTGATGTCCCTGCGCGTGCATCGGGTTTCGGAATTATGCCGATACCAGACGGAGAGGAGTGAGTGTCAGTGAGTTTCTCGGCACGGCTCGAGATAAGCCATTGATATTCGTCTTCCGGTTTACGTTCGAATCCTTTCTCTTTCGGTTGTACCGCGTTTTGAAGCGTATTGATTGACACCGCGAGCCAGTGAATGTCGTGCAAAGCAGGGTTTCCTTTTGAGGAGTTCCAATCAACTGCAGTGTCGCCAAGATAATAATGAGGATTTCCTCCCCCGAAATAATCTACTGCAATCGTGTGTATTTCCGGGTGGGATCGTGTAAATGATTGAAGTGCGAGAAGATCTTGTCCCCAGTCGTAATTCGAATCGGTGGCGTAGCGGTAACCGTTCCACGTGCCTCCTCCGATTTCATTGAAGTAAGAGAGGAAATGGGGAGTGGCAAATGCAACTTCCGTGAAGAACCAGAAACCGAGGAATATTATGATCGTCCAGTGTATGGTTGCATACGTCATGCGCGCGAGTGACAAAAAACGTTCGCGGATTCGGGCAAGTTGTATCATGAGTTTTGTTTTCCATGCGTGCGTGGCGAGTATGTATATAAGAGGAAGAGTGGGAATGATATGACGAATACCAATATTCAAATTACTTTTTATACTCCATCCCCAATAGAGCGCGATGAAAATGCCGAGCGCCCATGCATCAAAGTTTTTCCCTATTTTTTCGGGTATTTTCTTTATGGAGCGGAGTGATTTCGAGAGAGCGATTAGTCCTGTGATTATCGCAACAAGAACAAAGATGAGGGAGGGAAGTGGTTCTTTTAATGCGTACATTATCGGGAAGTACCATGAAGATCCGGTTGCTGACACATTACCGAGAAAATATCCCGTATTGCCTCCATGCGCGCGCTGGATGACCATAAGAACTCCCAATGCATATTCTGCAAGTGGGCGTGTAAGGGGGTTGTGTGTCGCCGCGATAGTGGCATCTGCAACGCAACGAAGGGGCGTACACAGTGTGTGTGGTGAGGTACGCCCCCCTTCAAACGACGAGAGTATGAATTCTGTGTCGGCGCTTTGGCGTGCAGGAGGATATTGAAGTGTAAAAAGTGAATAGACGGGATATACCACAAATGCATATGCCGCAAATACGATGAGTGATGTTTTGATAATCATGTCGCGTGCATTGCGCACAAGCGAGTCGCGCGATGTTCGGGGCATAGTCCATACTTTAAGTAGTGCCAGAATAAAAAAATAAGGAATGAGCAATACTGCGGAAAATTTCATAAGTTGCGCAACGCCGAGTGCTATGCCCGCATAAAAGAGAGAGTGTTGCGAGGGTGTGCGTAGAAAGCGTAGCATTGCCCATAGTGCAATTACGATGCCGAATGTCGCGGCAACATCCGTAGTCACATAGTGGCCGTGAGCAAGTATTGTGGGGTTGAGAGCGAAAAGTGTCGTAGGGACAAGACTCCACCATGACCCGAACCATTCCCGCGACCAAAAGTACACTACTATAATAGTGAGTAGAGTAATGAATATGGGGCCTATGCGTGCGATACGAATCAAGGTGTCTGCATTATTGCCGGATTCATAAAGAAATGCGGTTCCCATATCCCACTGACCGTTTATATCCGATTGCCACGCACTATGTGTTTCGGGGAATGTGGGGTTTATCGCGAGAAGAGGAAATCCCGCAAGTGCTTTAAGGAGTGGAGGGTGTTCGGGGTTCAAGCGATAGTCGAATGTATGTACGTAAGAATATCCTGCGGGAATGTGCGCAAGCTCGTCCATGATTGCCGAGTCGGTGAAAGTTCCCCACGTGAGAAGTGCGGTTGTGATGATGAGCAGTATGCCAAGGCATAACAAGGGGGCATAGTGACGGATGCGCATGTGGTTATTTGTGATTATTATAGAATGAGTTCACAATAGCAACGATGGATGACTTTTCAAAGCGCAGGCAATCATTGTCGGATATCCGTATACCACGGGCATCCGTATCTCACGAAGCGCGCGTGCGTGATAATGGGAATGCACCAAAAAGAACATTGCATGATGGTCCTCCTCGCCATGGAGTACCCGGGGTGTTTCGTATTGGAATATTGTTTTTCAGTGTGGCGGTCATGGTATATATCATTATAACCGCCGTGGTGGCGGCGCGAGTGCCTCAATCGGTTTCCATAAGCACGGAACATATCAACGAAGGAGTGAAAAATCTTTGGGATCTTGATGCGGAAGGAGCCATGGAAAATTTTGGGAAAGTAAAAAAAGAAATTTCTTTGTTTTCTCCCGGCGAGTTGAGCATCTTACAGCCCTTCTTTTCAAGTGCAACCGGAATTCTTTCCGGTATCTCGGGAATTGCAGGATCGGGGATCGCGGTTGCAGAGGACATTGACTATATTCAGACTCATGCAGTTGATATTTTGACGGGGTATGATGATAACGATGTGGTGGTCAGGCTTGAACGTGTTCGCGATGTACTCGCTGACATTCGGGGTGATACGCAGGCAGTTACGTCTCATGCTTCGACATTAGGAGAGAAAACATCAATTTTTTCTGAGCTTATAACCCCTTATTCTTTTGACATCGCCACATTCGAACAATTTTTAGACACGATAATTGTGTGGTTGCGCAATCCCTCGGGAAGGAAAATAATCGTTGCGTTTCAAAATCCCGCCGAAATGCGTCCTGCAGGAGGTTTTTTTGGAAGTTTTGCCGAGGTTGAATTACGTGATGGTATTCTTACGTCGTCGACCGTACGCGATATTGTCGAGGCGGATCGTGAATTTGATGATAATGTGATTCCTCCCGCGCCATTACAGTCGCTTGTCCGTCGATGGAAGGCTGCGGATTCCAATTGGTTTTTTGATTTCCCGTTGTCCGCCGATCATATGATTTCGTTTCTCGAACATTCGAATTTATATCAAAATACATCCACTACGTTTGATGGGCTTGTCGCAATTTCGCCGAAAATAGCGAAAGATATTCTTTCGATTACGGGACCGGTTGAGGTGGAAGGTCTTGGAATTCTTACCGCAGATACTTTTCTCGAAGAACTTCAGAAAAGCGTACAAACCGAGCAAGCGGCCGGCAGTGACATCCCCAAACAATCACTCGCTATTTTTTTTGAGCGCATACGTACGCATGTACATGAGTTTAATGATGTTCAAAAAAAACAATTATTTGACATGATTGGCACGTGGTTGCGTGCGCGCGAGGTGATGATATTTGTTAAAGACGCGCCTCTTGAAGGGATGATAAAGTATTATGGTGCGGGCGGAGAGGTGTATAATCCTCCCGACGATTTTGAAGGAGATTACCTCGCGGTAGTGGACGCGAATGTAGGAGGAGGAAAAACAGATCGTTTTATTGCACAAAAAGTGGTATTTGAGAGTCAGCTTGACGAGCAGGGTATTGTAAACAATCACCTTGTTATCGAGCGAACTCACCAAGGCGATAAGAGTCCATATTGGTGGAATCGTCTTGCGAACGATAACTATGTGCAGATATTCGTTCCCGAGCGTGCGCGTCTTGTTAATATTTCCGGAGGGTCGAAGGTGAGTGCGTCCCCCAGGCGTTACGGAGGCGATTTTCAGGACGATCCTCTTGTTGCGGAGATAGAGCGTGGCACTAATGTTGATATTGCATTTCCGCAGATTACTTCTCATGTCGAATCGGGTAAGCGAGTGTTTGCGACTCGTATGGTAACTCCGCTGAAGAGCTCGTCTAAAGTAGTAGTGGATTATTCTCATCGTCTTTTTGTCGCGCCAAGCGAGGGAACGCGCTATCAATTTGTATTTGAAAAACAGGCGGGGTCGCTACGGGAATATCATTTTTCTATCAGTGCACCTGTTGGGTTTTTCTTTCGTGAGAATCAGCTTCCTGTATGGAGTTATATCTCCTTTGACCCTCCGGGGAGATTTATGGTAAGTCTCACACTTCAAAAGTTGCAATAATTTTCGATTGTCGTATAAGTTCTCTATGAATAACATTAGAAATTTTGTAATTATTGCCCATATTGACTCTGGGAAGTCGACTCTTGCAGATCGACTTCTTGAAACTACAGGGACGGTTGCTATGCGGACCATGCGCCCTCAATATCTCGACCAGCTCGATCTTGAGAGGGAGCGGGGAATCACGATTAAAATGGCGCCTGTGCGAATGAATTATCGGCTGGGAATATTGAATAAGAAATCTGGAATAGAGAATAGTGTTATAGAGGGTTCCTCGTCACATGCCACATTTGACATGCCCCATTCTTCAAATTCAGAATATATTCTCAATTTAATCGATACTCCCGGGCATTCCGATTTTTCATACGAAGTGTCGCGTGCGCTTGAGGCGGTGGAGGGGGCGGTATTGCTTGTGGATGGAACAAAAGGAATTCAAGCACAGACCCTTGCAAATCTCCGCGCCGCACGGCGATCAAAGCTTACTATCATTGGTGCAGTCAATAAAATAGATGTTGCATCCGTTGCGGTGGAATCGGTAGTATCGTCCGTTGCGGAATTGCTTGGCGTGGCGCATGAGGACATATTAAAGATTTCCGCAAAAACCGGAGAAGGGGTGGAAGAACTTCTCCAAAAAGTGACCACGCATATTCCTCCGCCGCGAACAGACGTCCATCTTGGTGGGATTGGTGTGTCTCGCGCGCTTATTTTTGATTCTTTTTATGACGATCATAAAGGAGTGGTGGCGTTCGTTCGCGTATTCGGAGGCGCATTGCGTGCGGGAGAGGAGATTACGTGTGCTGCAACACATGGCAAAATACGTATAAAGGAAGTGGGTCGTTTTGCTCCGAAACTTACACCTTGCGAGATTCTTGAAGAGGGAGAAATAGGATATGTTGCCACAGGATTGAAAGAGCCAACGCTTGTGAAAATAGGGGATACTATCATCGGGTCTCAAAGTGCCGACGGTACGCGCCGGACAGTCGATGCCAAGAGTCTTGCGTTACCGGGATACCGCGAACCGCAGCCGGTAGTATTTATTTCTTTCTACCCTGATGGAGACTCAAAGTTCGAAGATTTAGAGAGAGCGCTCGCACGTTTGAAGCTGAATGACGCAGCTCTTTACTTTGAACCGGATTCCAACGAAGCGCTTGGGCGCGGTTTCAAAGTGGGATTTTTGGGACAGCTCCACTTTGAAATTGCGGCGAGCCGTCTTACCAGAGAATTTAATTTGTCGTTTCTCACCAGCTTTCCGTCTATAGCGTACAAGGTAAAGGAGGGTTTGACGACGCGCATTATCACGCAACCTCAAGATTTTCCTTTAAAGCCGGATAAGGTCTGGGAGCCGGTAATTAAACTGGAAATTGTGATGCCTCCCGCATATCTCAATCAAGTGCTTGGATTACAACATGTATTCGAGTTTTCCGTGGATGAGATACAAAATCTCGGAGTGCATCTTGCGTTGACGGCTCACATGCCATTGCGGGAATTAATACGGGACTTTGATGATCGTCTCAAGTCCGCTTCGGCAGGGTTTGCATCTTTCAGTTACGAGCTTGCAGGAGAAGTGGAGAGTGATGTTGAGAAGCTGGAGATTCTTCTTGCGGGGGAAATGATTCCTGCGCTTACTCGTATAGTGATCAGGGCAAGCGCCGAGCATGAAGCACGTCAAACCGTGGAGCGGTTGAAAAATGTATTGCCACAACAACAGTTTACTCAAGCGATTCAAGCGCGTGTCGAAGGAAGGATTCTTGCGCGCGAGACGGTTCCTGCCATGAAGAAGAGTCTTGGTAATTTTGGGAAGAATGGAGGAGATAGAACAAGAAAAATGAAACTTTGGAAGAAGCAACAGGAAGGAAAGAAGAAGTTGCTTAGTATGGCGCGGGTGAATCTTTCCCCCGAAGTGTTTCGGGAAATACTTAAAAAATAGTCAACATTCTATGGATTATGACGGAATTCTTGGCTAATCCGGTCTGTGTAATTAGTTATCAGTTACAAGTTGTTGTAAGCTTTATACATGCGTATTGCGGCAATTTTTGCGTTGGGGCTTGTTATCGTGGTGATTGGGGTTGAGTCTTATCAATTTTTCCAAGAGGGGAATGTGCTTCAACGGGATTTTTTAAAGCAACGCGAAATGGTGGAGCGTACCACGCGTGAAACTGTTTCACTTCAATCGAATCTTGATTACTTTGCAAAACCGGAAAATTTGGAAAAAGAAATTCGTGCGCGATTCAACTATCGCGATGCGGATGAAAAAATGTATATTATTGTTCCACCACATACTGTATCTTCGTCCGTTGAAACACCCGAATAATTATCGGTATGAAGCAATATTTATTTTTTCTTATAATTGTGGGAGTAGTAGGGCTCATCGCTATTGTGATACGTGGAGGTTACTATCCTATTGCGTTGGTGGGGAATACGGTACTTTTTGCGAAGGAATTTAAGACGCATTATCGTGTTGCCGAGACATATTACCGTAATGCGGCTGCATCGTACGGAGTAACGAGCACGGTGCCGTTTGCGCAGCTGGAGCGGATGGCGATGGCATCCCTCATTGAAGGGGCGCTTATTCACACCGAAATACAAGAGGAAATTGAAAACAATGTCGATGTGTTAGTGAAGGATCGTATTGATAAATTCATGTCCGATACCGAATTGTTACAAGCGGCAAAAGTGCTCTATGGCACATCTGCCGAAGAGCTTCGCGATGTAATTCTTGTGCCACAGGCGGAACGCGAAATTCTTACGGGAAATCTGTTTTTGCGTGGAGAACGTTTGGATGATTGGCTTGTGTCGGCGAAGAAAGAAAAGCGCATTGTTATTTTTGTTGGAGGATTTGGTGATGTCGAAATTCACGAAGAAGGTGCGGGTGTTCCGGTGCAATAACGCGAGATATTTGAGAATTTTAGTCTTTGTGGTATCAAAAAAGGAAGGGGTTTTATATTTATAGTATGACGCGAGAGGATTTGATTGCAGAACTTATTGAACAAGGGTGTCTCCATACACCGGCACTTATCCGTGCGTTTCAAAACGTCGATAGGGGTGATTTTGTGCCTGATTACTTGCAGAAAGAAGCATATGAAAATTATCCTTTACCGATAGGGCTTGGACAGACGATGTCACAACCGCTCACCGTGGCGTTTATGTTCGAGCTTTTGATGCCGCAGATTGGAAATACTATTCTTGAGATAGGAGCGGGGTCTGGTTGGCAAACCACACTACTGGGATATGTAGTGAGCGAAGGTACCCCCCCTGATTTATTGCAACATGTTCCTAATATCATTGCGGTGGAACGTCTTTCGGAAATTAAAAAAATGGCGGAGAGAAATATAGCAAAATACGGCATGATAGAACGGGGAATCGTAAAGATTGCGCTTGGAGACGGATCCAAGGGGAACGCATCACACGTGTCTTACGATCGAATTATTTCCGCCGCATCGGCACATAGAGTTCCCGTTGCATGGAAAGAACAATTGCGTATTGGTGGGCGTATTGTGGCGCCGGTTGACGATACTATCGAAGTGCATGAGAAGATTACCTCGAGCGACTTTAATATTCGAATTTATCACGGATTTAGTTTTGTGCCGCTTGTGGAAGATGACGGAGGAGATGGGTATAGCGGTTAAGCTTTTTTGAGCGGGATAAGGGAATCGAACCCTCGTTTCAACCTTGGGAAGGTCGTGTACTGCCACTGTACTAATCCCGCTTTCGTTGCGCACCTTTCTATTTGCAGAACATTATGGATTGTACCTAGTGTGGGAGCGGTCTTCAAGGAGGCGAGTATTATAGTAATACCTTACCCTCGCAATAAAGATATTATCGGGCTGGAGCTGACATACTATTTGATAATCTCATCCTATAAGATACGCGATTGTTGAGCGTCTTGGTTTTTCTATTTCGTTTTTCTTGCAAGTGACAATATAAAAAATACTGCCGCAACCATTACTATCGTGGGGCCGGTTGAGAGGGAGTATATGGAAGCGACGGCAAAACCAATTCCTACCGAGAGTACCGCGATAAGCATAGAAAGAGAAAGAAACATTCCAAGTGTATGTGAAAATTGACGTGCGGCGGATGCGGGGATGATAATGAGTGATCCTGCAAGAAGCGCGCCAAGAAATCGTAGTCCCAAAAGAACCGTGAGCGCGAAGACAAGGAGAAACACGAGGTGGAGTATTCTTGTATTTATTTTTGTGGCGACTGCGAGGTCTTCCGAGAAGAGTCCGATGATAAGTTTATGGCGGAGTATCAAAAGCGTTGCGATAACAAACATGCTTGCAACGATTCCGAATGTGAATTCTCCGTACGAGAGTATTCCGAATCCTCCGAAAAGCGCATCAATCAACTCCTCATTCGAATTGATAAGAAGTGCTCCAAGTGCCACAGAGCTTGAGAATATAACTCCAATTGCGGCTTCCGACGACAACGATGTTTTCTTTTCAAGTTGCCAAATGATTATTGTCCCGATGAGAAGAGTTGTTGCGCCTCCTACAAGGGGATTTATATTCCAGATAAGTGCCAGGCCAAGTCCCGGGATTGCGATGTGAGAGATTACATCTCCCGCAAGCACGGTTCGTTTCATAAGTGCAAAAGATCCCACAAGCCCTGCTGCGGCAGCGGCGAAGATGGCAAGCGTTATCGCATAGAAAGAAGGAGGTATCATGAATGGTGAGTATGATCGTGAAGATGGTGGAAATATTTATGCGGTCCGCCGTAGAGTGTTTCAAGCATATGTATATCAAGTGCTTCTTTCGGGGTTCCGAAACAGACATTTACTTTATTAAGGCAGAGTACTTTTGTGGCATGGCGGTATACGAAACTTAAATCATGAGAAATGACAATCGCAGTAAGACGATACTCGTCTTGTAGTCGGTGAAGAAGTTCGTAAATTTGTTCTTCTCCGGGTTTGTCGATGCTTGCCGTGGGTTCATCGAAAAGAAGAATAGTGGGCTTCCCCAAGAGTGCAAACGCGATGAGTGCTCTTTGGAATTCTCCTCCCGATAAATGTCCTACGGGAATTTGTGCAATCCGAGTAGTAAGTCCTACGCTATGCAGTGCATGTAAAATATCAGAATCAGGAAATTTTAATATTTTCGCTTTCGCACGAAGAAGATTAATGGTGGAAATGGGGAGGTGTCGATCCGCTTCTATTTTTTGTGGCACATAGCCGATTCTTGCTGAAGGATTCCATTCAATTTTCCCCGTTGAGGGAAGCATGCCAAGGAGCGTGCGCAAGAGTACGGTTTTTCCCGAGCCGTTTGGTCCGATGATGACAAGTGTTTCGCCCTCTTCTATCCCGAAGCTGACATTGGAGAGCGCATGGTGTCCACCAAGAGCTACCGAAAGATTTTGCACGTCGAGTACGAGGGGCATATGCCGCATTTTACCTTTATTTTTATGCCTTATACAATAGCAACCTTCCCAATTCCTTGGTTGCCATTTTTCTGTTATCTGGCATAGAATGGGAGTACTTATGGGCGAAGCGCACTACTAAAATGAGTTCTACACCTGTCGAGTTAATTAAAGAAAAGCTTGATATCGTCGAGTTTCTCAAGGGATACCTCCAACTCCAACCCGCAGGGAAGAATTTCAAGGCACGATGCCCGTTTCACAAGGAAAAAACTCCTTCGTTTATGGTGTCTCCCGATCGGCAATCGTGGCATTGTTTCGGATGTGCATTAGGGGGTGATGCATTCTCGTTTATTATGCGCTATGAGAATGTGGAGTTTGGCGAAGCGTTGCGTGTGCTTGCGGAAAAAGCAGGAGTCGAGTTGAAGCGTGTGAATCCTTCAGAATATAAAATGACAGGTTCTCTTTATGATATTAATGCGCACGCGCGTGATTTTTATCGTACACAACTTGCCGCAACAGAGGTTGCGCGAAAATATCTTGAGGAGCGCGGGCTTTTACCGGAGACTGTCGAAGCGTTTGAGATAGGATGGGCTCCTCTTGGTCCCGAGGCGCTTACCCTTCACCTTATCAATGTGGGGCGTTACAGTCCCGATGAAATCATTCAGGCGGGGCTTGCAATGAGAACCGAGCGCGGACTTGTCATAGACCGTTTTCGCGGGCGGATAATGTTCCCGATTCACAATCATTTCGGGAAAGTGGCTGGTTTTACGGGGAGAGTGTTGCCTCGCCCCGAGTCTTCCGTGGGGACGGATATGGCGTCTTCGAGTGGTGCGGAAATTGCAAAATATGTGAATACGCCGGAGACGCCGGTATTTCAAAAATCAAAATTATTGTATGGATTTTGGCGCGCGAAAAATGCGATTCGCGAAGTGAAAAGTGTATTTATTGTTGAGGGACAGATGGATTGTATTATGAGTGCGCAGGCGGGAATCCCGAATGTAGTGGCAAGTTCGGGAACGGCGTTTACCGGTGATCATTTAAAAACGTTGCGCCGTGTGGCGGATGAGATTGTATTTTCTTTTGACAATGATGATGCGGGTCTTGCCGCGGGTGAGCGTGCGATAGACTTGGCGCAAGCTGAAGATTTTCATGTGAAAGTGGCGATGCTGAAGGGAGTAAAAGATCCGGCGGAGTTCGCGGTCGCCGACCCCGAAGGGCTGAAGAGTGCGGTGGTGAACGCAACACCCGCGCCATTGTTTTACTTTGAAAAATATTTAGGCGGCATAAGTGACATTGCCTCGCCGGAGCAGGATTTCGCGCAGGCGGGTTTTTCAACCCGCGAAGGGCTCTCGCGGCTCCGTTCGGTGCTTGGGAAAATCCGCGCGATTACGAGTCCCGTGCTTCGTGATTTTTGGTTTAAAGAACTTTCACGCCGTACGGCGTTGGGCGAAGCGGTGCTTCGCGAAGAAGCGGATCGTAGTGGTGGGGATGCGGTGCTTTCCAAAGAGACTTCCTCCGTAACTGCGGAAGTCGCGGTAGTACGGCGGACCCGCAGCGATTTGTTGAGTGAAAAAATTCTTTCGTATAGTGTTGCGTGCGCGGATTTTTCGCTTGCGGAAACATGCAGTGCGTATTTTTCTCCGCTTTATCGTCGCGCATTCGAACTTCTTCGTGAGGGGAAAAAATCAAGTGATGATCCTGAAATGGATGGAGTGTTTAATACGGTTTTTCTTCGCGAAGACGTGTTGAGTGATGAAGATGCTCGTATGGTAAAAGCAGAAATCATAAAAGAGTATTCGCGCAAAAGAAAAGACGAACTTGTAAAGGCGGTGCGTTTTTCGGAAGCCAAAGGAGATGAGAAAGCGACGGAAGCGGCGCTTAATGAATTGCGTGAGATTTCGCGGAATGCGGAAGAGGTGTGATATGGATGTCTTCTTTGTAAAACGACGTATTCGTGGCGGATATCGCGCAAGAGTTGATTTTTTTCTTTAAAAAACGCATACTGTTCTCATATTTCAGCTCTTGTCTTATGGCATTAAAAAAGAAAAAGAAGAAAGGGATAAAGCGTGCGCCCAAAAAGCGTACGGTAGAAAAGCGGGGTACTGCGAAAAAGAATAAAAACAAGAATAAGAATAAGAATAAGAAGGCAAAACATCCGGTGGCAATGCATCGGGAGAAACTTTCTTTGGCGGCACGTGCGAAGAGAAAGGCGGTTCGCGCAAAAGAGAAAGACGAGAAACAGCGAAAATTGAATGAGCAGACATTACAAGATCTTGTGGATCGCGGGCGTCCGAGGGGATTTGTGACTGATAACGAAATTCTCTACCACTTTCCGAACATAGAAGGAAATGTAACGTTTCTTGAAGAAATCTATGACCGACTCGAGAAGGCTGGTGTAAAAGTGGTGGAAACGGGTGGGCTCATTGATGCCGCGAAAGGCGAGGTGACTAAAGAAGAGCTTGAGAAGGCTACGAGTTTTGAGGGGGAAGTGCCGGATGCGGTGCAGATGTATTTAAAAGAAATCGGAAAAACTCCTTTACTTACGAAAGATGAAGAGCGCGAACTTGCAAAGCGTGTCGAGCGGGGGGATGAGGAAGCACGCCAGCGACTTATGAAAGCGAATCTTCGACTGGTGGTTTCGATTGCGAAGCGGTACATCAACCGTACCCCACATCTTTCGATTCTTGACTTGGTGCAAGAGGGGAACATTGGTTTGTCACGCGCGGTAGAGAAATTCGATTACCGTAAAGGATTTAAGTTTTCAACATATGCCACATGGTGGATTCGGCAGGCGATTACGCGTGCGCTTGCGGATCAATCCCGCACGGTACGTATTCCCGTGCATATGGTGGAGACAATTTCAAAATATACCCAGATGCGCCGTCAGTTGATTCAGGAATTGGGACGTGAACCGCTTGCGGAGGAGATTGCCGCAGAGATGAGTATGGACGTCGAGAAGATTCGACATATTCAAAAAATTTCGCAGGAGGTGCTTTCGATTGAAACACCTATCGGTGATGAAGAGGATTCAACGCTTTCCGATTTTATTCCTGATGACAAAAATCCGACCCCCGCCCAGCTCACTGCGCGTGCACTGCTTCGCGATCTTATTAAGGATATTCTTGTGGATCTCACCGAACGCGAACAGAAAATTTTAAAAATGCGATTTGGACTCGAAGACGGAGTTACTCACACGCTTGAAGAAGTGGGGAAAGCATTCGGTGTTACCCGCGAGCGCATCCGGCAAATCGAGGCGAAGGCGCTTGAAAAAATCCGCGATCACGACAAAGCGAAGGCACTCGAAGGGTTTAAGGATATTACGTAATAGTTTATAAGTTTTGAAGTGAAAAGTTCATAAACTACAACATTCCAACATTCTCCAGAATGTTGGAATGTTGTTAACGTGCAAGAACTCAAATATGCGCGGTGGCTTGCATTTTATCCTTTTTATGCTATAAATTACCCACTCGAAAAATTACCAAAAAACAACCGTCAAGTCGCTGCTCATATCAGATTAGGAAAGAAATATATGGACCCGATTCTTTGGTTTCTCGAAACTATTCTCCGAGGTTTCACCAAGGCCAGGCTTGAGAAAGAGGAAGCAGCTTTTATTCAAGACAACATACAGAAGCACCGTATTGCGCTTTGGATAAACGTCACGGCAATGGTTTTTATCTTTCTCGGTTTACTGCACACAAAAACGGACGCGATTGGGACAGTTGTGAGTTCGCTTATTGCACCGGTGATGGTTTTGGGTGGTGCCTGGTTCTCAGTAAGTTTTGGGGGCGTACCCAAAAAACTCATTAGTGTTGCCATGTCGACGACATTGTGGATGTTTGCAGCATTTGTTGTTTCGTTCTCAACCATGCTTGTCGCGGTGGCGTTTGTCACTTCGCCCTACCTCTGGCCAGTGCTCGCGTTTGTGTATTTGGCTGTGCTCGTAGGGTGTATCCAATATGACACCGCCGACGGGCTCAAGGCGGGGTTGGACGAAACAATGTTGCGTCACTCGAGAGCCGCCCTTCAGTACTATCACAAAGAGGGAATCGAACCGGAAGAGAAATGAGAGTTTGAAACATTCATCGGCGCCGCTTTCACGAGTGGCGCCTTTGATTTTTTTGGGGTGCGTGTAGTATAAAAACATGGTGAAAATCAGTAAAAAACAAATTGTGGAAATCAACCGCTTGCGCGGGCTTTTCCCGAAGTCCATTCGCGTGAGAGTGGAGCGTTCGGCGGACGGCGGATTTTGTGCGGAGGTAAAAACATTCCCTGGCTGTGTTACCGAAGCGAACACATTCTCCGAACTTATTGAGATGGTAAATGACGCGGTGCGGACGTACTTTGAAGTGCCCGAACGGTTGGTGTCATATATGCCGATATATCCTCTTCGCGCTATTCCAATGTCCTTGAGAGCATGAGAATAAAAACGAGGTACTAATTTGTTGGTTTTGGCTGTCTCGATGTAAATAGACAGCCGCTTTTTATTTTGGTTTTTGCGTGTTAAATTTGCTGTACGTAGTTATTTGCGTTATTCGCGATTACTCCATATATGACTTCCAGCGAAATTCGGCAAAAGTTTTTGGAGTTTTTTGCGTCGCGCGGGCATGCGATTATTCCTTCGGCGTCGCTGATACCCGAGAATGACCCCACTACGCTTTTTACGGGAAGCGGGATGCAGCCGATGGTGCCGTATCTTTTGGGTGCGAATCATCCTGAAGGAGTGCGGATTGCGGACTCGCAAAAATCGTTTCGTACGGTTGATATTGATGAGGTGGGGGACAATCGCCATACCACGTTTTTCGAAATGCTTGGGAACTGGTCACTCGGTGATTATTTTAAAAGAGAGCAATTGCCGTGGGTGTTTGAATTTTTAACGAGCGAGATAGGACTTGACCCGAAACGGCTCTATGTAACCGCTTTTTTTGGTGATGAAAAAAACAACCTCCCGCGCGATACGGAATCGGCGGAGATATGGAAGCGGCTTTTTGAAGAAAAGGGCATTGATGCCGGAGTGGCGCTTATTGGTTCGGAAGATGATGGGTATATGTGTGGTATGAAGAACGGCGAGCGCATCTTTTTTTACAATGCGGAAAAGAATTGGTGGAGTCGTGCGGGGTTGCCGGAAAATATGCCCGCAGGGGAGCCGGGAGGGCCGGACTCGGAGATTTTTTATGATTTCGGTTTAGAGCATAATCCGCAATTCGGTGAGCAATGCCACCCGAATTGCGACTGTGGAAGATTTTTGGAAATCGGGAACAGCGTGTTTATGGAATATGTAAAGAAATCGGATGGTTCGTTTGCCCCGCTTCCGAAAAAAAATGTGGATTTCGGCGGAGGACTGGAGCGTATTGCGATGGCGGCGGCGAATATTCCCGATATTATTGCGATCTGCCACCGCTCCATCCTTGATGCGCTTGAGGCAATGTCCGGAAAAAAATATGATGCCGGTTCTCCGAACGCGGCGGCGTTTCGAATTGTGGCGGACCACGTGAAAGCCACGGCATTTTTAATCGGTGACGGCGTATTACCCTCAAACACCGAGCGTGGCTACTTTGTGCGTCGTCTCCTACGCCGGGCAATCCGGCACGCGGATACACTGGGTATAAAAGAGTCGGGATTCGCCACGCTTGTCGATGCGGCCCTTTTGCCGTACGCGACAGCGTATCCCGAGACATATAACGCGCGTGAAGCCATAAAGAAAGAAGTGACAAAAGAGGAGGAAAAATTTCGAAAGACGTTGAAAGAAGGTCTTCGTGAATTCGAAAAGATTTCGAAGAACGGAGTTGTTTCGGGGAAAGATGCTTTTATACTCTTTTCGACATACGGATTTCCGTTTGAGGTTACGCTCGAGTTGACGAAGGAGAGAAAAATCGCAGTGAAAGAAGATGAGTTTAAAGTGGAGATGAAAAAACATCAAAACCTTTCTCGTACATCGTCCGCGGGAACGTTCAAGGGCGGTCTCGCCGATTCATCCGAGAAGACAATTCGGTTGCATACTGCGCATCACTTGTTACTTAAGGCATTGCAGATTGTGTTGGGTGATGGCGTGAAACAGCGGGGGAGTAATATTACACAAGAACGATTGCGTATGGATTTTACGTACGAGGGTAAAATGACCGACGTACAGAAGAAAGAAGTGGAGCGAATTGTGAATGAAAAGATTGCGGAGGATTTGCCGGTGATTCGGAGTGAGATGGTGCTTGAAGATGCGGAGAAGCTTCATGCAGAACATGAGTTTGGAGCAAAATATCCTTCTCGTGTGTCGGTGTATTCGGTTGGTCCAAAGTCAGCTACGCTTGAAAATCCGCAGTTTGACAAGGCATTTTCGATAGAATTTTGCGGAGGTCCTCATGTGATGCATACCGGAGAGATTGGGGAATTCACCATTAAAAAAGAGGAGGCGGTGGCCGCTGGAATAAGAAGAATTCGCGGAGTGATTGAGTAGGCGTATTGTTAAAGAGAGATGTCGGGAAGACGACAATGGAGTTTTGTGTCTTATACACAGTTTTTTGTTGTTTCTTTCATAGCGGTTTAGCCTTACAATATACATAGGAAGGATTTTCTATTTTGCACAGGTATGGTGTGTACACTTTATTACGAATGAAAAAAATTATTGTTGAAAAAAATGAAGTTACATCGGCGGTTGCTCACCGTCTTTTATCCACTCTTGATCGAGAGGTCACATTGGTGATACCCAAACAGTCGCGCATAGGTAGTTCTCTCAACAATTTCCATCTCTTATTAAGAGAAGCGGAAACCGCGGAGAAAAAACTTACGATTGAGTCAGTGGATGATGAAGTGCTCGCACTTGCAAAATCCGCGGGTATTGTGGCGGTGCATCCATTTTTGGGACACAAACATGCATTGCAGGATATTGTTCCCCGCAATACGGAAGATGATGATGGGGATTTTGTAGAGGAAGAGTCCTTAAAGAAAAAGAAGGTAAAAGTTTCTTCGCGCGGAAGTGTGCATGTGAGGCGTATTTCGAAAGGACGCGGGAAAGAGGATATTATCCCGGAAGAAAAGAATACCTATGAAGAGTCGGAAGAGAATGAGAGTGAAGAAGTGAAACAGGAGGAATCTTATTCTCGCAATGAGCGTCCTCCCCGAGCATGGAATATCAAGGCGATTGCGTGGGTATCGGGAATTGGCGTGGCGGTTGTGTTGTTGGGGTATGGTGGTATATGGGTGACGGGATCGTTTTTTGGAAGCGCGACGGTGATGGTGAGGTTTGATCAGACACCTTGGAATTATAACGGCACTATTATTGCGGATGCGTCAGTATCCAAAATGGATTCCACGAAGCAAGTTCTTCCGGCGGAGATTTTTAGCATAGACAGGAATGTTACGCAGTTATTTATTGCTACAGGAAGCAAGGATGTTAAAGATTTTGCGGAGGGAAAACTTACGATCTATAACGCGTACAGCTCAAGTCCTCAAATTCTTGTGGCGACTACGCGATTTGCAACTCAAGATGGAAAAATATTCCGACTCGTGGAACGTACCGAGGTTCCCGGTGCCGTGGTGCGAGGCGGTATTATTACTCCCGCGAGTATTACGGTAAACGTGGTGGCGGATCAGCCGGGTGAGAGTTATAATGTGAGTCCTACTTCAAAACTTACCATTCCCGCATTTAAGGGAACTCCGCGGTACGAAGGTTTTTACGGAGAACTTCCCGAAGGGGCGAAAGGGGGATTTGTGGGATTGAAAAAAGTTCCTACTGTTGCGGATGTCGCTTCCGCGAAAACGAAAACCTCGGAAATACTTAGAGCGAGTCTCGAGAGTTTGTTTGCTACGACGATACCCCAGGGATTTATGGTTCCGAGCGGGAGTAATTCGTTTACGGTGAAAAAACTTACGGTAAATGAGAAGACGGATACAAACGGTCAGTTCACGGTGTTCGGAGAGGCTACGTTGTCGGCGGCGGGGTTTCGTAGCGCCGATTTAGAAGCATTATTGCTTGGATATGCGCGCGAAAATAAGAAAGATTTTCTTGTGGTATTCAAATCGTTTTCACCCCAGTTTAGCGATGTCTCATTTAGTAGCGAGAACCGTCGAGTTACATTCACTGTAGATACCACCACGGTACTCACACCCCCGTTTTCTCCAGAAGAGTTTCGCGCTTCAATTCTGGGTCTCGATGTGACGCGCGCACAATCGTCGGTGTCTCGTATCCCTGGGTTGAAAGAGGGTAAACTTTCTCTGTGGCCATTTTGGCTCCACCAAGTTCCTGCTGACGCCACAAAGATTATTATTAATATAGAATAGGGTGATTTCCCCTTATTTCTTGCGGAAAATACCGCATTTTGACTTCTCTTGCATTCTCCTTTATAATACCCTACAATATTCGGTGCTGCGCAAGCGGCCTTTTTCTTCTTAATAATATTACGCGATGGATATGCAAGCGATTGAAGGAATAGTGAAGGAGGCGTTGCCTGGCCTTACATTCCGTGTGGCACTCAAACGCGCGAAGGCGAGCGAGGATGTTTCGCACGTGGCGACATCATCTCCGGTAAGCTCAAAGGACATACTGGCCCATCTTGCGGGAAAGATGAAGTTGCATCGTATCCGAGTATTACCGGGAGACAAAGTTCTTATAGAAGTCGGCCCCGATGGGAGGAGGGGGAGAATAGTGAGAAGGTTGTAGGGTATATAACTATCAAAATGAAAGTACGAAGTTCGGTTAAAAAAATATGTAAGAGTTGTAAAAACGTGAAACGTCGCGGTGTTATTCATGTGGTGTGTAAAAATCCGAAACATAAACAAAGACAAGGATAATAATTATCTATGCGTATCATTGGTGTAAATATTCCTGACAATAAGCGCATTGAAGTCGCGCTCACGTATTTGTACGGCGTGGGACGTTTTGCAAGTCGTCGCATTCTTTCTGAAGTGGGCATCGATATCAATAAGCGGGCGAAGGATTTAACTCCTGAAGAAATAAACAAAATTCAATCTTTCGCGGAAAAGAATTATTCACTCGAAGGGGAATTGAGGCAGGTAATACGGCGCAATATCGAACGGCTTAAAAATATTAAGGTGTATCGTGGTACTCGCCACGCGCGTCGTCTTCCTGCGCGAGGTCAGCGCACCAAAACGAATTCGCGTACCGTACGTGGTAATGTGCGTAAAACGGCGGGAAGCGGTAAGAGAAAAGTAGCGTTGAAATAGTCTATATTACTATGGGACGAACAAAAATAACCACGCAGTCTGCCGATGAGGCGGCGAAAAAAGGAGTTGTGGTCGCTAAAAACGAAGGTGATGCGGGTGTGGCGAAAATCGAAAAGAAAGTAAAAGGAATTGAGCGCGGTCGCGTGTATATCAGTGCTTCATATAACAACACCACTATCACCGTGACCAATGCAGGGGGGGATGTTATCGCATGGGCATCTGCGGGATCTCTCGGATTTTCGGGACCGAAGAAAGCGACTCCGTTTGCGTCATCAAAGGTAATCGCGGCTTTAGGAGAAAAACTCCGGTCTGCATGGCCCTCGGCGATCGAGGTTATCGTGAAGGGTGTGGGAGGAGGAAGGGATTCGGCGGTGCGCTCTCTTATTAACCACGGTTGCAATATTGTTTCTATAAAGGATGTTACTCCGATTCCGCACAATGGTCCGCGTCCCAAAAAAGTTCGAAGAGTATAACAAGGAAATTATTAATTATTATGTTTGTTCCTAAAGAAAAAAGAGAACGTTCATTGGGTGAACATCTGCAACTCAAGGCGCATCGTTGTGCGACTCCGAAGTGTGCGTTTGTACGAAAACCCCATCGTCCCGGAATGCACGGGCTTTCTCGCCGTTTTCCCAAAGCGCTTTCCGAATTCGGATTACAGCTTCGTGAGAAGCAGAAGTTTAAAGTAAGCTATGGAATCGACGAGCGCGGGCTTCGCGTACTTTTTGAAGAGGCGCGACAGGCGCGGGGTTCGACTGCGCAAAAGTTGATTGAACTTCTTGAACGTCGCCTTGATAACACATTGTTCCGACTTGGATTGGGGCAGTCGCGTGCGGCGAGCAGGCAGGCGGTGGTGCATGGACATGTGATGGTGAACGGGGTTATTACTCGGTCGCCGGGATTTGTGGTGAAGGTGGGGGATATCATCGCTATTAAGGAAGCGTCGCATTCCCGAGGGGCGTTTCTTCACGTAAAGGATCCACAGTGGAAATATGACGAACCCGCATGGCTCACTCTTGATAAATCGAAATTTGAGGGTCGCGTTGTTGCACTGCCGGTCGATGTAGAATCTCCGTTTGAGGTAAAATTAGTAGTCGAGGCGTTCAGTAAATAGACATCCAAGAGCTTTCTTGAAAAGATGACAGCTAGGGAAAGCTATGGTATAAGTTATCAATCAATAGTATCTAAAGGTTGCGAGGAATATTAAGAAGAATAATTTCTATGACAAACGATGAATTACAATTGAGTTCGACAGTCGTGGCAAAGACCGTTTCCGAAGATGCGAAACGGGGTGTTTTTGAAATAGAGGGTTTGTTTGCGGGGTACGGGCTTACGGTGGGGAATGCGCTCCGCCGGACGCTTCTTTCTTCGCTTAAGGGAGCTGCGATTACGGAGTTTAAAGTAAAGAATGCGCCTCATGAGTTTTCCACGCTTCCCGGTGTTAAAGAGGATCTTGTGGAGCTTTTATTGAATCTTAAGAGTCTTCGTTTTCGGATGCATACCGACGAGCCTCATGTGTTGTTGCTCAAAGTGAAAGGAGAAAAGGCGGTAACTGCTGGAGATATAAAAGCCGATGCGGAAGTGGAGTTGATGAACCCTGAAGAGGTAATTGCGCATCTTACTGCAAAGGATGCCGAGCTTGATATTGAATTGAAAGTGGAACGGGGTCTTGGATATTCTCCCGTTGAAGCGCGGAAAGCGGAAGGACGGTTGCCGATTGGTATGATTGCGGTTGATGCTATTTTTACTCCGGTGTTGCGCGTCAATTATACCGTGGACAATATGCGGGTGGGGGAACGCACCGATTATAATCGGTTACACCTTGAAATCGAGACCGACGGTTCCATAGCTCCCTCAAAGGCGCTTGCCGATGCAGTGGGGATTATGAAAGATCATTTTGAGAAGATCGGCAGTATTCTTACTCCTCAATCTTTCGAAACAACCGAAGTGGTAGAGGTAGCCGATGAGAAAGTCGTAAAAAAGAAATCGAAGAAGTCAAAAGAAGGAGAAGAATAATGAGTATATACACTACGACGAAAGGCTGTCGTAGTTGTTGCTATAGGAAGCGTTTATCATCATGCGTCATTTAAAGAAAGGGAAAAAATTTAATAGAATTCGCGGGCGACGTCAGTCGTTTCTTCGTAATCTCGCGAGCGATCTTATTCGCTCCGGAAAAATAGAGACGACCGAAGCGCGCGCGAAGGCAATTCGCCCGATTGTGGAGCGCTTGGTGACTATCGCAAAAGCGGGAGATCTTGCATCGCGTCGTTTGCTTTTGCAACGCGTTCATAATAAACGTGTGGTTGAAAAATTATGCAGTGATTTTGGTGTAAAGTATCAAGAGCGAAAAGGGGGATATTTGCGTATTATAAAATTAGGAAAATCACGCAAGCGTGACGGTGCGCCAACTGCGGTGATTGAATTTGTTTAATCGCCAATTTTGATTATTGCCATGGATTACACAATTGATGCACATAATAAAAGATTGGGCCATCTCGCATCGAAGATTGCGGTTATTTTGCAGGGAAAAGATTCCGCAGCATACGAACCGAATAAAGTAGGGGATAATCGGGTATTACTTACGAATTACAAGGATATTTCTTTTTCTACGAAGAAGGCGATACAGAAGGTGTATTATCACCACACGGGATACATGGGACATTTAAGGAAAAAAACGCTTCAGCAAGAGTGGGATCGTGATCCAAAACATGTGGTGCGTGAAGCGGTGCGTAAAATGTTACCGAAGAATCTCTTGAGTCCCCGAAGGATCAAAAATCTCGTATTTGTCGATTAATTATCTATGACTGATCAGAAACAACAGAAAACCGGCGAGAGCGTCAAGGGGCGTTATGTGGAATCCGTAGGGCGCAGAAAGACTGCTGTTGCCCGTATTCGTCTTATGAAAGGAAAGGGGAGTATTGTAGTGAATGAAAAGAAAGCGAACGATTATTTTCCGATTGAACGTTTACAGGCGATTCTCCGGTCTCCTTTGAGTAAGCTGAACATTCAGGATCAAGTGGATGTGAGTGCAAAAGTTTTGGGAGGGGGAACTTCGGCTCAAGCGGAAGCGATACGGCATGGTATTGCTCGTGCGTTGGTGATGTATAATCCGGAGACAAAAATACAGCTTCATGCGTTTGGATTTCTTACTCGGGATTCAAGAATGGTAGAGAGAAAGAAATATGGGTTGAAGAAAGCGCGAAGAGCTCCGCAGTGGGCAAAACGATAGTGACAAAACTTCCGGCATGTGCCGGAAGTTTTTTTGTCCATTGTGGAGAGGATAGAGGTTAGGGAAGGAGTGTTATCGAGGGAATTGAAGTACGTGTGTAGCCCCTCCTTCTTCGTAATATAGGATATTTTCCTCGGGTTCGTATGTTACTTGATCTGTTTTTGCGACAATGGGGATGTTTTCGAGATTAGAGTCGTCAAGTCCGAGAAACATTGTTTCTCCCGGATAGACAATAAAAATATGCAAATTATCGCGATACCATACTATTTTCTTGATTTGCTTAACGCGAGGGAGATTAAAACGATGATATCCTTCGCGTTGGTGTATGATGTCGAATATCTCGAGCGATCGGTTTTCCATCGCAGCAATTTTAGTACTTTCCGCATTCCATGAAAAATTTACCACGTCATCCGCAATTTTTTCGAGTATTTGCGTGGTTGGATTATAGGTACTAAGAATACCGTTTGTCTCAAGAATAGTAAGAATATCCTTGTTGTTCCATGCGAGGTGCAGTGGCGTGCTTTCGGGAGATAATGTAAATGATGAAGTGGTGTGCGTGCCGGTTAAGGAGGAAATAGATATGGTCGAAGTAGTATTTGTCCCTTGCGCGCGCCAACGCGAGGAGCTTGCAACAAGAGTGGGAAAGGGAGATATTTCGTTGGAAATTAATTTTTTTGTAGATGAGGAGTCGTCGAGTATCGGTGTGGTTGGTACTAGCACTACATTTGACAGTTCTGTTACGAATGAAGGAGCTACCACCACATGACGACTCCAAAGGGAAAAACCGTTTTTTTCAAGCGTGAGGAGATATGTTTTTGGAAAAAGGTTATTAATAAAAGTTCCGTTTTGCAGGAGCCATGAAGTATTAGTGACGGATTCCCCATCAAGCGTTATGGTTATGTCGCGGGGTTGGCTTTTTATGAAGATGCCGCCCACCTTACCGATACTCCATGGATTCGTGTTTACGCGCCATCCTTGCGCGTAGAGCACCGCTATGGTACCTATTATTGCGAATGCGGCGCAGAATCCGTAAAACAGGAGTGTGCGAGTTCTAAATGTCATTATGTGTTATACGTTAAATATGGTGATGTTATACCACGAAAGCGAATAAGGATAAAATAGTTTTTTTCCTGTGGAGAGCGCAGGTTGCAAGAATTATGTCCGGGGGTACACTGAAAATAGATTTCGTTCGATACTGGATCAAATAATTTTATTTGGGAGACTGTGTCATGGGATATCCTTGGATATTTCTGCAGGTCACCCACTTGGTATAATGCTGGGTCTATCGGACGGGACTCAAAAGAATCCAAGCATTCAGCTTGGTTTTTTTGTGTGTCGCGTCATATGGGCGCGTCGTCGGATAATTTCTTGTGCGGTGTGTTCCACATAGAGACGCTCGGGAAGGAGCTCTTCGGGAGCTCCCGTTCCTTCGAGTATAATGGGGACTGAAAAATCTTGTATAAGATTGATAATGGTGTCCTGCTTGGTTTGAAAAAGAGGCTCATGGAGTCCCGCAAATCCGCTCAAATGAATTTCCGTAAGGCGCGAACCGAGCGCATCATAAAATTTTTTGCCGAGCGCGAGCGTGTCGTCGTTGGTATGCACGTGATTCAGGTCGAGTACGAACTTGAATCGTGAATCATAATCCATGAGGCGTTGCATATCTTCGACGGTGCGGTGCGTCGCTTTCCGCCAGTCCATGTTTTCAAAAGCGACCGGGAAGGTGGCGTGGAGGAATATGGAGAGGTCCCGTACTGTGTCGGGGTGGAATACCACGCAGTCAAGTGGCCGGATGTCATGAATCTTCTCTATCCTTTGAAGCAATTCGCGCGAGGCGGGGTCGTTGGCGTAGGGGAATGTCGGTGCGTGAAAGCTTACATACTCGAAATCTTTGATGTCCGCATAGGTAAGCACAAGCGGGGCGTTTTCGTTTTTGTCCGAGAGTTCCACCGCGCGAAACCCCGCCTCGCGTACGAAGCGAAGCGCGTCGCGGGGATTGTGTGTTTTACAAATTCCGCCGATGGCGGTGCCAAGAGTAAGCATTGTGTCGGGCCGCCGGGAATCGAACCCGGTCTAAACGCACCCCATGCGCTCGTACTGCCGGTATACTACGGCCCGCCGTTGCGCTCGCTGGAGAGAGCTATGGCGGGCAATGCCCGCTTAGTTCGCGAAGGCGAGTTCAGCGTTTCGATTCTACCACTGCTTAGACAAAAAAAGAAACCCCCATAGGTGGGGGTGAGAGAGGGAGAAGTATCGCGATACTAGTCTTATTTCGATTTCGCAGTTTTTGGTTTCTTTGTGTGAACTTTGCGATGCATTGTTTTCATACATGCAACACATATTTTTTTCCGAACCCCATTCACTATTGCCCATTGGAGATTCGGATATTTTCGTTCTTGCCCTACGGGGTTATAATGCCCTCTCAAAAGGCGTCTTTTACCGCGAATCACAGATCCTTTGTTGCATTTTTCACACTGTCGCATAAAAGTAAGTAATAATATATGACTGATAACTTATAACCGATAATGGGCAATTTCGCAAGTCCATGGGTACTGCGGTGAGTGATTTGGCGTTATTCCATTTTCACCTTCAGTTTTTTCGATTTTTTCCGCACCAATTTCGGGAGTCGTATCGAAAGAATTCCATTTTTAAACTTCACATCCGCTTCTTCGGGGTTTATCTCTTGCGGAAGTATCACTGATCGGGAAAAACGTCCCCAATAGCATTCTCGGTAGAAATAATCCTCGTCGAGCACTTGTTGTTCTCGTTGTCGTGCTCCGCGGATGGTAACCGAGTCGTTGGTAACGTCAATATCAATATCATCCGGATTAACGCCTGCGATGGTAGACTCGATGACTATTTCAGAGGGTGTTTGATATACATCAACAGTCAGCTGTCCTTCGGGTTCTTCGTCCTGAGAGGTTTTGGTTTTTATCGAACGAGATGTTGTTGTTCCTCCCGCTTTAGTGAGCTCCGCACTTATCTCCGGTGCCTGGACTATCTCCATATCGGCACGCTCTTCCCCGTTGTGTTTTATGTCGTCGGTCATGGTTATGATAATATTTTTTTTCGTAAGGATTATTACACCGCTTTTTTATTAAGACTTTCAAAGTCATTAAGCACAAAAAATCCTACAATGAGTACTAAGAGTACCGGATATGCAAACTCATCATGTATCAGTATAAGGTAATTGAAACATGCGTGCAATACGGTTGCAATCACCAACCCTCCCACAATAAAGCGTTTTGCATTGAATTCACGGATACTGATTGCCCAAAAATATCCCACTATTCCCGAGGTGAGCGTGTGAAGCAAGGTAGCTCCTATAAAACGAAGGGAAAGAGTTTCAAATACATTCCCGAAAAAATTTATGTGGTAAGGAGAGATACCGTTCAGAACTCCTATGTTTTCGACAGTGGCGAATCCAAGTGCGGCAACCACAGTATAAATCATGGCATCTACGGGTTCGTCGAATGCGGGATTTTTATGTACGGACACGTATGCGGCGGTGAATTTTATGATTTCTTCTATTCCTGCGAAGATAATCAGTCCGATTGCGATGGTGATGAATGAAAAAATCTGCGGTGAGGAAGCGGGGGATAGTGTCTCAATAGGGATGAAAAGGGCATTTACCAAGAGTTGTAATCCCAGCGCGATTATCGAGAACGCCGCGCCTACGATAAACGTCCAAAGTATTACTCGGCGAGGTTCGGGGTGTAAATCTTCGTGGAGATAAAACATTAACCATGCGAACGCGGGGATCATTCCGAAAAACAAAATGAGAAACGTTACCATGGTTTTGTCATGAGAAGGTTTTTAGGGTCTATTTTCTCATAGATTGATTCGGTGATAAAAGGCATAAAAGGATGCAATATGATAAGTGAGTCCATAAGGATGGAGTTGAGTATATGGCGTGCAACTTCTGCCTTTTCTCGTGTGGTTTTGTTGGGAATCTTGTGGGGTTTTGCGGGTGTACCATCTTCGGCAAGCGGGGGGGTTACTTTCTGGAGTTTGGGTTTATAATGTTCGATGATCGTGTCTGCAAACGTGTGCCAGACATAGTGATATGCCTTTTCGGCGGCGAGGTGAACTTCAAACTTTTCGATATGTTTTCCGACTTCTGTTTTTATTTTCTTCGCTTCCGCAAGAAATTTTTTATCTGTTGCGGTGAATTTATATTTTTTTGGAATTTGATACGCGGGTGGGTGAGTGGAATCATGAATTTCCGTTTTATTTTGATACATCAAAATAAAACGCGCTATATTCCACAACTTTGTGGCAAAATTACGATAACCTCGAATTTTATCCTCGGAGATGAGTATATCGTTTCCGGCAGTGTTTCCCATGACGAGTGCCATGCGCACCGCGTCGGTGCCATATTCTTCGGCGACACCAAGCGGGTCGATTACGTTGCCTTTTGACTTTGACATTTTTTGACGATCTTTATCACGTACAAGACCGTGGAGATATACGGTACGAAAGGGGACTTCTCCCGTGCGATAGAGTCCGAACATTATCATGCGTGCCACCCAGAAGAAAAGAATGTCGTGTCCCGTTTCCATCACGCTTGTCGGATAAAATGTTTTGAGGTCTTTGCTTGTAGTAGGAATCCTTACTCCTTGTTCCTTATTCTTTGTTTCTTGAGACGCTAAAAGTGTTGCGAATGGCCATTGTCCTGAAGAAAACCATGTGTCGAATACGTCCGGGTCTTGTTCGTAAAGATCATTCTTGCATTTCAGGCAGGGATCAAGAATATCGAATTCGGTAAATCCTGACTTCTCGCTTTGACGAGCAATCATTTGCTCCATACTCCATTTTTTAGTGCGCTTGAGAATGGCGTGAATGGTTTCGATGTGCGTCACTATCACGATATTTTTATGTCGGTGCGTGGTACGGTGTTCGCGAAACGCACTCCATGTACGTTCCTCGAAATCTTTAAAACTTTCGCCTCCCGGCGGGGCTTTTTCGTATGACTGAAATATGTCTCCGTAGAGCGCGCGTCTTTCGGTGTGGTACATGCCCTGTGCGATTCCCACATTTCTTCCGCGGAGTTCTTGTGCGGGAATAATACGTGCGTTGGTGCCGTGCGCGATGATTTCCGCGGTGTGCCGTGCGCGGTGAAGATCGGAAGTGATAATTGCCTCAATTTTCCATGCGCGGAGTCGTGTGGCGAGGGTTCCTGCATAAGCAATGCCCGCGTTGTTTAAGGGGGGATTTGCATGTCCATGCCCGCGTTCTTCCTTGTTCCAGTCCGTTTCGCCATGACGCACTAAAAACAATTTCGCTTTCGGAGTAGCGTTTACTTTTATTTCGCCACAAGAGGCGCAGAACCATGCAGGAATACGGATTCCCCACACGATTTGGCGTGAGATGTTCCAGTCGCGGATATTTTCCATCCAGTGAAGAAGTATCTTTTTTGCATGTGTCGGATGAAATTTCATTTTCCCCGATGTTGCCGCTTTGACCGCCATGTCACGGAGTGACACTCCGTGATGGTGGATTTTGTTCGCGGGCAGGCGGTTCGTTTTTTGAGCCTGTGTTTTTAGGGCGCGTGTCATTCGCACGAACCATTGTTTTTTGATTTGCGGTTCAATGAGTGTATTGCACTTATAGCATGCGCGAACTGTATGGCGGTACGCTTCATCGGTACGCGCAAGAAGTCCTTTAAGTCGCAGTTTTTCCACAATCTTCGGGCGCGCCTCAAGTATTTTCATTCCTGCGAACTCGCCGGCAATAGGAAGGAGCCGTCCGCGTTCATCAATAACCTGTTCTTTATCGAGTCCGTGGCGCATGGCAATGTCAAAGTCTACGGTACTGTGCCATGGAGTGATAGTCATCACACCGCTCCCGAACTCCATATCCATTGCTTCATCCTTAATGATGGTTGCGGTAAGAGGACCGTTAATCCACTCAAGATGAAGTTGTTCGCCGTTTTTGTATTCTTTATATCGCGTATCATCCGGGTGCATTACCACGTACTTATCGCCGAATTTTGTTTCGGGACGCGCGGTGCCGATGGTGAAGGGTCCATAACGGAAATAATAGAACGAATCGGTGCGTTCTATGTCTTTAATCTCCAAATCGGAGAGGGAGGTTTGATGTTTCGGACACCAACTGATAATGCCGGCATCTCGTTCCACAAGCCCATCGCGATACATTTTTTCGAATGTGTCGTACACGATTCTTACAATATCGGGATCAAGAGTGAACTTTTCCCGTGACCAGTCGCATGAAGCGCCGAGTTTGCGAAGCTGGGATTCCATAACTTTCTTGTTCTGTTGGGTAAAGTCCCAGATTTCTTTCCAGAGCGTTTCCCTGTCCATCGCAAATCGGTTGCGCCCTTCTTTCTCGAGTTTCTTATCGAATACCACCTGGGTTTCGAAACCCGCGTGATCCGCACCCGGAAGCCAGAGCGTTTTCTTGCCTTTCATACGCGCATAGCGCGTCATAATGTCCTGAAGTGTCACAAACACCGCGTGCCCCAAATGAAGCGAGCCATTCGCGTTCGGAGGGGGCATGATAATCGTAAAAGGATCTTCTCTTTTTGCGGAAGAGGTAAGCTTGGAATTTTTAGTGAGGGATTTGCTTTTTTTTACTCCTCGCTCCTTATTCTTTGTCGCTAAGTTGTCCGGATTAAAATATCCCGATGACTCCCATTTTTTATAAATAGCGTCTTCAATCGCTTTATGATTATAGCGAGGGTCGAGTGGTTCGTGCATATTGCATAAATTTTACCATATAGAAGTGAGAAATTTGTGGTTATTTATATATCATGGAACATTTCTTAGAGTAAATTTCACACTATGCGCAGAATTTGACAAGCTATAGTTTTGCTTGTATGATTTGCGCTAATGAATTTGCGTGCATCACGCGGATTTATGAAGCAGTTCGTTTACAATTGAAGGCGACTGTTTTGAAATAAATGTTTCTGTTGCAAGAATACACATCGGACATTGTGTAATGTTTTGGTGGGAGATTGTGTTTTTGCGATGGAACAAATTGGAGGAAAGTATTAATGAAAGTGTTTAAATTGGATTCTTCGGGCGCGCAATTTGCGATTCCCGAAGTAATGGCGCGTGAGCGCCGTTACGCATTCTTTCATGGAGGAAGTCTTGAATGTGGGAAATATTGCTTGCGCTTGAGCAAGACAGACTTCCCCATCACTCAAAAGAACGGGTGGTACAAAGAGGAGTTCGCGCTCCTTCCTTCAAAACCACCTCAATGGGATGAGGTGGGGAATGAACTTCGCGTGATGAAGAGAAGTAAACTTCCCCCTACGGGGGAATGCATTGTGTTGCTCAACACCACGAGCGTACAACACAGCAGAGGAGGAATGCTCCATTCATGGAACGCTGGCGTGAAGGTGTTGGGTAAGGGAGTAGATGTGAAGCCGATGCACGAAGGAAATAAGGCTGCACGAAAATCGGTGGAAATCGAATACCCAATCCTTGCGTGTTCTCATGGCGCAGAGTTTGCATGGGAGTGCGAGGGACGAGATTACCATGCACAATGGGATGGTGCCATATGGCAGGTAACGGAAGAAATACCGATGTTACCGATGCATGGCGAAAGCCACCTTGCAACACGGGGATTTCTCCGTTTCTAGGTCTGTGGTTTTCGGGGGTACGGCTCCTTATGAGTCAAAAGGGAAAACAGCAAAATCTAAACTACGGCTCGGAACAACAATGTTCCGAGCCGTGTTACTTTTTTACCTCAAATCTCCAATTGTCATAAATAAACGCCATGGCGTTTATTTATGACAATATGATATGTTATCTTGTGTATATGCCGAGGGGTATCGGGAAGATTCAGAAAAAAGTATTGCTGTTGTTGCAAGGGGGTTTTGCGCTTGGACTTGCGAGTTCTCCTCAAAAACAACTCAAGGTTCTCAAAGGTATTAAGAAAGAATGGGATGCGATTGATAGAAGATCGCTCTATCAAACAATTCGGAGTCTCTATCGCAGTGAGTTGATTGATTTTCGAGATAGAGGAAAAGGAAGAGTGGACATGGTACTTACGAAGCAGGGAGCGCGTAGGGCATTGAGTTTTAACCTTGATACGCTCTCTATAAAGCGACCGATACGGTGGGATAAAAAGTGGAGAATTGTTTGTTTCGATATACCAAAAGAACAAAAAAGAGCACGGGACGCTTTGCGATCTCACTTGTTGCGTCTTGGATTTTATCCTTTCCAAAAAAGCATTTTCATATTTCCTTATTCTTGCAACGACGAACTTGATTTTTTGATTGAGATTTACGAAGTGAGGGCGTATGTGCGGCAAATCGTTGCAGAAGAGATAGATAACGCACTACATCTCAAAACTATATTTCATATCTCCTAATATTTGCGTTGAAGATGTGGTGTGTATACCTGTCATAAATAAACGCCATGGCGTTTATTTATGACAGGGAGGTAGGATGGGTTTATATATTCAGGTTTCCTTGCGCTTCCAGCCTATATTTCTTTCTGGGGGTTTTGCGGAGGATGGACATATATCCCGCAACGGCAATCATCGCGGCGTTGTCGGTGTTATATTCTTTTTCGGGAGCAATAAATTGCGTTCCGATTTTTTTTGCCTCGCGCTGAAGCATCTTACGAAGTGTTTTGTTCGAGGCGACGCCTCCGGAGAGCATTATGGATTTTGCGCCGAATTCCCTTGCGGCACGGATAGTTTTTTTGACAAGGACGTCAAGTGCGGCGGATTGGAAGGAAGCAGCGACATCGCGAATTTTGAATGTGGGTTTATTCGATATTCCATATTCGATATTCCCTATTCCATTTTTTTTCTCCCGCAAAAAATAAAGCACTGCAGTTTTCAATCCCGAAAAGCTGAAGTCGTAGTTTTTTTGGTCGATCATGGGACGGGGAAATTCGATTGCACAGGGATTTCCTTGTGCGGAATGTTTTTCGATTTCCGGTCCGCCGGGGTAAGAAAATCCCAATATTCGCGCAACTTTATCGAACGCTTCTCCTACGGCATCATCGCGTGTTTCGCCGATCTTTTTCCAATGATACAAGTCTTTCACAAGGAGAAGAATGGTGTGTCCGCCGCTTACCAATAGCGAAATTGCGGGGAACATATCCGAATTACGAACAACGAATTTCGAATTCTGCTTTGGCAGAAGGAAACTGTATACGTGTCCTTCTAAATGATTTGCTCCCACGAGCGGAACTTTCTTCCCACTCATTTCTTCGTACTCCTTTTGAAGTTTTTGCGCGAAGGTGATTCCCGTCCATAATGCCGGTTCGAGTCCGGGGCCCACGGTTACGGTGATAAGATTGATTGCGGGGAGTGGGAAATAAGGAGTAGGAACTAAAGTCTTCTTCTCCTTTTTTCCCGCTCCTTTTTCCTTAATCCTTTTCCACAGGAGCGGAAGGTTTTTGAGGTGTTCTCGCTTTGCCAGATTTGGTACCACACCGCCGAAGGGCGCGTGGATTTTGATTTGAGAGGAAACGATATTTTTGATGACACGAAAGTGGGGATTGTGGGGTGTCCCTTTCGCTTCTATCAATGCAAGCGATGTTTCATCACAACTGGTTTCTATTCCGAGGATACGCATGTTATTTGATAAAACGATTCAAAATATCCAAAACCGGAAATTATCACTCTTACCCCGTAGTTCCGCCGAAGTGGAGCGTTACGAGGTTTCTGTTCCGAAAATATGCATGAAACCTATAACCGATGTAAGTTATAAGTCATCAGTTATTGGTTACTTGCGGTGTTTCATCCGCCAATATTCGCGTGGTGTTTTCCGCAGTTACTTCAATAAATCCTTTTCCTGTCGGAATATAGTGGTCATTATGTTCAGTGTCAATAATTTTTAGGATGCCGGGTTTAAAGGTCGCAATAAGCGGTTCATGTTGGTCGAGGACGGTAATTTCACCGCCATCAGTCGCACATGTTACCGATAAGGCATCACCTTCAAAAAGAATTTCTTTAAGAGAATATACAGAAAGTTTCATGCTGTTTTCTATAGTGCTACTTTTTATTTTCCGTAGTTACGTCTTCAATCCCTCCTTTCATGTAGAAGTTATCTTCGGGAAGGTGATCATGTGTTCCTTCGAGTATTTCCTTAAATCCTTTTATGGTATCTTCCCTGCGGACATATTTTCCGGGGACACCGTTAAAGACTTCACTGACGTAGAAAGGTTGAGAGAGGAAACGCTGGACTTTCCGTGCTCGATTCACGGTTTTTCGGTCGGCATCGGAAAGTTCTTCGATACCGAGAATCGCGATAATGTCTTGAAGTTCTTTATAGCGTTGAATAGTGCGTTGCACTTCGCGGGCGACTTCATAGTGTTCGCGCCCCACAATTTTCGGATCAAGCGCACTTGAAGAGGACGCCAATGGATCAACGGCGGGGTAGATGCCGATTTCAGTAAGTGCTCGGGCAAGTACGATGGTTGAATCCAAGTGGCTGAACGTGGTTGCCGGTGCGGGGTCGGTAATATCGTCCGCAGGCACATAAATCGCCTGTACGGAGGTAATAGAACCCTTTGTGGTCGAAGTAATGCGCTCTTGAAGCTCCGCCATTTCCGAGGCGAGTGTCGGTTGATATCCCACGGCTGAAGGCATACGTCCGAGAAGCGTGGAAACTTCAAGTCCCGCTTGAGAGAATCGGAAAATATTGTCGATAAAGAGAAGTACATCTTTATGCTCCTCATCGCGGAAGTATTCCGCCATGGTAAGTGCGGAGAGTGCTACGCGCGCGCGAGCCCCCGGCACTTCGTTCATCTGTCCGTAGACCATCGCGGTTTTATCGAGTACATTTGCTTCTTTCATCTCAAGATAAAGGTCGGTTCCTTCTCGGGTACGTTCACCGACTCCCGCAAATACCGATGCTCCTTTGTTAACCTCGGCAACGTTGCGAATGAGTTCTTTGAGAAGCACTGTTTTTCCCACTCCGGCGCCACCGAAAAGTCCCACTTTTCCGCCTTTTATGAATGGTGCGATAAGGTCAATAACTTTAATACCCGTTTCAAACACTTCCGCTTTCGTGGATTGTTCGGTAAAGGGTGGTGCGTGTCGGTGGATAGGGGATCGTTTTCCTTCTGCGCCGCGTTTTGCAAATTGTTCGGTGGGAGTTCCCAGGGGAGTGCCGAGTACGTTGAAAAGGTTTCCCAATACATCAGATCCTACTGGAACGGAAATCATCGCGCCGGTGTCTATTACCTCTGCACCACGTCTAAGTCCATCGGTGGATTGAAGCGCAATAGTCCGAACTTTTCCCGGCTCAAGGTGGCGCATAACTTCAAGTACCACGGTACGGTTGTCTTGGTGTACTTCAAGCGCGTTATAAATGAGTGGTAACTTTTTTTCCGCATCAAACTCCACATCCACCACCGGCCCGATAATTTGCGCTATTTTTCCTTTTTGCATAGTCTTTATTGTGTTAATTCTATTTTTATCCTGCGAGTGCTTCCGCTCCCGCCGTGATTTCCGTGATTTCCTTTGTAATCGCGGCCTGTCGCAATTTGTTATACGTGATAGTGAGCGTTTGCACAAGTTCTCCTGCATTTTCGGATGCGTTTTTCATTGCCATCCTTCGTGCGGCATGTTCGGATGCATTCGCTTCCATAAAAAGATGATAAAGCTCCATATGAAGAAGGTGTGCGCTTATTGATTCCAATACTTCCGCGGGAGCGGGCTCAATAAGGAGATTCCTACTTTTTCTTTTACTCTCCGTCTCTTGTCCCTTGCTCCTTAATTCCGAGTATTTTCCCTTTTCCGGTACAATATTGTTAATGGTTCGCGTAAGCATCTCGGCACGCATGGGAAGAATTTCTCGCGCAATTGTTTCTTGTGCAAGTGCGGTTCGGAAGTGTGTGGAAAAGACGAGTACACGGTCCGCCGTTTTTTCCGAATAGAGCTTCCCGAGAAGTTCTGCGATAGGACGTGTCTCTTCGGGAGTGGTAAAGTCGCCTGCGCGTACAAACGATTGCAATATGGTATATCCTTGTTTCTCAAGATATGCATGCGCTTTTTTCCCCACGGCAATGCATACATAGTTTTCCTTCGAGGATATTTTTTCTTCGCGTACAAATTGCTCGAATTTTTTTATGACATTGCTATTGAAAGAACCGGCAAGTCCTTTGTCGGAGGTGATGAGAACAATAGCGGTGCGTGTTACGGCTCGTTCGGTGAAAAGCGGGGGGGTATATTCTTCCTTTTCAAGTGCGGCAACGGTGCGGAGAATGTCGAGTGCGGTGTACGCATAGGGTCGTGAATGAATCGCGATTTCTTGACTGCGGCGCATTTTTGTCGCCGCGACAAGTTCCATTGCCTTGGTTATTTGGGAGATATTTTGCGCTCCCTTCATGCGTTGTTTGATGAGTTGGAACATATCGTAAAAATTTCAAAATCCGAATTGTTTTTTTGATACTTGGATTTTTAGTTTAGGTAGTTTTGATGTTTTCCATCGCTTTTTTAATTCGCGCTTCCACTTCCGGCTTTATGTCGTTTACTTCGCGTATCGGTTTTAAGATGTCATCTTCGTGGAGTTTTTCGATGGTATCCATAAAGGAATCTTTTGCCGCCTTTACTTCCGAAGGATCAAGGTGATTGAACGCATCTTGAAGAGTGACATAGAGAAGCACCACTTGTTGTTCAAAAGGAAGTGGTTGTTGGTCATCTTGTTTCAATATTTCCGTGATGACTTGTCCTCGGCGGATTTTTGCACGGGTTGCTTCGTCTACATCGGAGGCGAATTGAACGAATGCCTGAAGTTCGCGGAATTGGGAAAGTGCAAGCTTAAGTCCGCTCGCTGATTTCTTCATTGCCTTGGTTTGTGCGGCGGAACCCACACGCGACACCGAGAGTCCTACGTTTACCGCGGGGCGGACTCCTTGATAGAACAAGTTTGACTCAAGATAGATTTGGCCGTCGGTGATAGAAATGACATTTGTGGGAACGTACGCGGTGATGTCGCCGAGTTGCGTTTCAATAATGGGAAGTGCGGTAAGAGACCCCCCTCCTTTTTCTTTGGAAAGGCGTGCGGCGCGTTCAAGAAGTCGTGAGTGGAGATAAAAAATGTCTCCGGGATATGCTTCGCGACCGGGCGGACGGCGGAGAAGAAGCGATATCTGACGGTATCCCCATGCGTGTTTTGAGAGGTCATCGTACACGACAAGAGCATCATCTCCTTTATCGCGGAAATATTCTCCTACTGCGCATCCCGCAAAGGGAGCAAGGTACCACGCGGAAGCAGGGGATGATCCCGGAGCGGAAACTACCACGGTATATTTCATTGCACCCGCTTTTTCGAGAAGTGCCACTATTCTTGCGATCTTCGCTTCTTTTTGGCCGATAGCAACATAGACACAGATGGGAGTCTTGCGAGTACCGTCATTTTTTTGATTCAGAATAGCATCAAGCGCCACGGCGGTTTTTCCCGTTTGACGGTCGCCGATAATAAGTTCTCGTTGTCCGCGTCCGATGGGAATCATGGAGTCAACCGCCAAGATTCCGGTGTGGAGAGGTGTATCAACCGGTTCACGCTCAAGAACGCCCGGTGATGGATTTTCAAGAAGATATCGTTTTCGTTCGTCTCCTTCTTTGAAAATTGGGCCCTTACCGTCGAGGGGGGCTCCCAAAGGATCGATAACGCGACCAATCATTGCGGGTCCTACCTCGATAGAAAGTACTTCGCCGGTGCCTTTCACCGTGTCGCCGGCTTTTACGTCCGCCGCATCGTCCAAGAGAAGAGCACCCACGGTTTCTTCTTCAAGGCTTAACGCCACTGCGCGACGTGGTCCTCCGTCAGTTTCAATAGTGAGCAATTCTTGACTCATCGCGGTGCGAAGTCCCGTGAATTTTACGATGCCGTCTCCCGCTTCAGTGACGCGTCCCACTGATTCCCATTTGGGGTCGTCGGTGAATCCCTCTATCTCTTTTTTAAGTTTTTCTATTATTTCGTGTGACATGGTAATAACTAAAATAACTAATGACCTATGACTGATAACCTATAACGACTTTTTGTCATAAGTTATAAGTCATTGGTCGGAAAATAATTTTTCCACCTTTCGTTTTAATGTTCCGTCAAATTGCAATGCATCATTCATAATCATTTTTACACCACCGATAAGTGTAGCGTCCGTTTTCTCCTCGATGGTGTCATGTGCGTGGAGAAAATGGCGAAACGAGGTGTGAAGTGACTTGAGCGGACGTGCGCTGATAAATGTGATCTTTTTGGTGCCGTGTGTTTCATGAAGTATTTTCTCGGTTGCGGCAAGTATCTTTGATCCCTGATGCTGATTACCGTTTTTTATGATGAGATCGGCAAAATTCTTTATGAACTTATTTTCTTGATGCGGGTGTTCCGCGACGGCGGCGCAGAATGCTTTTGCGTAGTGATTGGGGGAATACTTCATTGTGCTTACGATTTTTTACCTTCGTAGACCTGGGTGACTGCTTTTGCAACCAGTGCATCGTCAATCGTTTTCGGGTCTAACTCGACGGTTTTGATAAGCGCAGCCTTTACCAGCGTCACTGCTTCTCTCTTCGCTTCTTGTTCGATTTTTTCTTTTTCCGCATTCGCGAGGCGTTGCGCGTGTGCGATAAGCTCCGCCTCTTTCAGTTTTCCCGCTTCAATAAGTTTGGATTCGTGGGTATGCGCCCGCGCTTCCGCCTGTTGCATCAGGGCAAGCGCTTCAGTTTCCGCCTCTTTCAGTTTCTCTTTTTTTAGAGTGTGCGCTTCGCGCAAATGAACCTCAGCCTCTTCTGCTTTTGCAAGTCCTTCTTTGATCTTTGCTTCTCGTTCTTTAAGAATGCGGAGCAGGGGTTTATAGGTGAGCATCCAGAGTATCACGAGCAACAACCCGAAATTCACTGCTTGAGAAAGCAGTAATCGCCAGTCAATTCCCAATTGTTGAAGAAGCTCTTGCATACGCAATTTTTATTTCTCTATTTTTTCCGCCGGACAGCGGATATTTTCTTTCTCCTTGCTATGGTTGCTTTCTTACACGAACCGAATGATCAACGCTACGACCAAGACGTAAATTGCGACTGCTTCGGTAAACGCAATTGCAAGAATCATCGCGGTTTGAATTTTTGGTGTTGCTTCCGGATTTCGTCCGATTGCTTCTGTTGCTTTTGCACCGATCATACCAATACCGATTGCGGGCCCTATCATCGCGATCATTGCACCCATCATTGCCCAAAGGCGTACTGCTTCAATTTCCATGGATATATATGATTATTGTTTAATTTCGACTTTTTATTTTATATTTTTGTTTTATTTAGTGCGCATCATGCTCTTGCACTGCCATTCCCGTAAATACCAAGGTGAGCATTGCGAAGATAAATGCTTGGATAAATCCCACGAATGTTTCCAGGAAGAAAAAGGGAAGTGGGATAATGTAAGGGATAAGAAAAGATATCACGGTGAGAAGTACTTCCCCCGCGAATATATTCCCAAAAAGACGAAATGAGAACGAAATTATTCTAGCAATTTCCGAGATAAATTCAAGGATACCGGTAAAAAACCCGATAGGGGAGCTGAAGTTCAAAAATTTCTTGATATGCGTTCCCACGCCGATTGCGACGACTCCGATGATGTTGACGGTGACGACGGCAATAATCGCAAGCGCTAACGTGAAGTTCAAATCGCTTGAAGGTGCCCGAAACAGAGGAGCTGTTTCATGTCCGTGCAGTACGATGGATCCTACGCCGGGAATGAGTCCGAACCAGTTCGAAAACAGTACGATGAAGAATATGGTGGCAATAAGGGGCAGATATCGTTCGGATTCGCGCCTATTTCCGAGGATATTGTCCATGACCGAAAGAATCCCTTCAAGTGTCAGCTCCGCAAGATTTTGAAGTTTTCCCGGGATAAGCGTGATTTTTTTCCAAAGTATCAACGCTCCTACGCTTGCGAGAATGAGAATGATAAACGAAAGGAGAAGTCCATTTGTTACGGGAAATCCTCCCACATGGAACAATTCCTCCGCTTTTATGGAAATATGAATGCCGCTTCCTTCCGCGCTTTCCGTGTGTGTTTCGGAAATTGCAGGAGGCATGTCGGCATTTTGTGTAATAGCTTCTGTCATGAATGTTCTGTAAAAACGCCCTTAGTATAAGGGTTTATGGGCGAATTCGCAAATTTTTATTGCGTGGGGGGTTATTATGGTATAGAATGTACTCACTATAATTAATTTTTTCATATACCCATGTATATCGTAATCAAAAAGTTTCGCAGTGATGCAGTGGAGAAAACAATCGAGAATGCGCGAACCGCGTTTCTTCCCGTTGTTTCCAAATTGCCGGGGTTTGTTGATTATCATGTTATCAAGTCGGGAGACGATATAATCGTCTCGGTATTACTGTTTAATTCCAAAGAAGAAGCGGATGCCTCAATCGCCGTATCCAGTCAGTTTGTAAAAGACAACGATTTAGGTTCCCTGTATCAGTTACAAGAATTGATTGCGGGCGAGGTGGTGGTGAAGGGCTAATTATTGAGGTTAAACCTCAATAATTCAAAGAAAACTCCCCGTAAGGGGAGTTTTCTTTTGTCTGTAGCCCCAAGGGGAATCGAACCCCTATTTGCGCCGTGAAAGGGCGCCGTCCTGACCATTAGACGATGAGGCCAATTATTGTGGTACGTTGCATTTATACCGTTTTCACGAGGCAATCGCAAGTTTTTCTTGTATTGTTATGTGAGCGAGAGTAGTATTTTTTCCAGCTGGTCGCGTGTACGGACGCGAATGTGGTATAAAAACTCAATATTGGATTATATTGTTATGAATAGTATGAATGGTAACGTATCGGTCGATACCGAGCTTAGTACCGGATTCACCGTGGTGGTACAGGTGAATGGAACGGAGATAAAGGGGATTAGTGATCATGCGGGGTCATACACGATTGCCCGTCGGGCGGGATTTGTACTGGGGGAGCATGGCTGGAACGTGGCATGTAATGTCAATGAGGTATTTGAGTTGGTTCTTTTTTATCCAGATGAGCGGCGCGTAATTGTAAAAGTAAAAGCCGATGCGCCTCTATCCAAATCCGAACGGAGAGTTGACGCCAACGCCTACGGCAGGACTTCCGAATGGAATACGCGGAAACATCACGAGGTTTCTGCGGAGATTGCGCATAATGATGGGCGCCCACTGCATCACGGAGTGTCACGGCATCACCATGTGTAAGTGGTGGCGACTCGCAGAATTTATCCATTTTTAAGGAGGGCCCTTGCGCCTTCCTTAATTTTTTTGTTTTACTCAATTCGTCTTTTTTTTCATGCTATACTTTATGATAGTTGCGCATTGTGTTTATACGTTATATGTGGTTAGCTAACTACTATTACTATGTTTCCTCTTTTAGGAATTTGGAGTGATTGGGGATTGTTGTTATTGCGCGTAATTGCGGGGATTGTGTTTGTGGTGCATGGATGGCCAAAGTTTAGGAAGATGCATGAAACGGCGGTGAGTTTTGAGAGTATGGGTTTCAAACCGGGAAAATTATGGGGGCCGGCGGTTGCCATTCTCGAGTTTTTTGGAGGTATTGCGTTGCTGGTCGGGTTTGCTACGGAGCTTATTGCGGCGTTGTTGTGTGTGCAGTTCATCATCATTATTATTTGGAAAGTTACAAAAGGACAAAAATTTGTCAGTGGATGGGAATATGACCTGGTACTTTTGGGAGTAGTGGCATCGCTTATCGTACTGGGCAGTGGCATGTTCTCGCTTGATAAGCTTTTTTTCTCATCGGGACTTTAATTATTGAGGTTAAACCTCAATAATTCAAAGGGGAGTTTTTTGCATATACTTGCTTCCTACCTCCTTACTACCCCATACTACCTACTAGCTACCAACTACCAACTAGCTTCTTTATTATGCTTCGTTTTTTTGAGTTACTCCCCGGACTTCTTGCATGGGGAACCTTTATTTTCCTTGGTATTGCTTCATATTTTCTCCCTCGCGCAGTGGGTATTTTTGTGGTGCTTTTCGATGTCTACTGGCTTTTAAAGTCAGTGTATCTCTCTATTCATATGAGGGCGGCGTTTCGGAAAATGCGCGCGAATATGAAAGTGGATTGGGTTGCGAAACTTAAAGAATTAGAGCCGGTAACTTATGGCAAGATAACTGATAACGAGGAGAAGGACTTTTCATTAGTTATTCATCATTGGTCTGATGTGTATCATCTTATTATTTTTCCCATATATCGTGAGCCCTACGAAGTAGTGCGGGAAAGTTTTGAAAGTTTGGTGCAGACCACCTATCCAAAAGAGCGGCTTCTTGTGGTACTTGCAACCGAGGAGCGCGCATACGAAGAGGTGCGTGAGACCGTGGCACGCGTCAAGTCCGAGTTCGGAGGATTGTTCGGAGGATTTTTAATCACTACGCATCCTGCGAATCTTGAAGGAGAGCTTTCGGGAAAAGGTTCTAATATCGCGTGGGCGACTCGCGAAGCGCAGAGATTACTTGTAGACCCGTTGGTGTTGCGTAATGCGAATTCCGAAAGTTTTGCTCATGTGTCTCAACATGGAGAAATCAATGCGCGTCGGTTGTATGAAAATATTTTGGTTTCCGCATTTGATATCGACACGCAAGCGCCGCCGGATTATTTTGCACGGCTTACGCATGCATTCGTGAGTGTGCCGGATCCGCATCACGCGATTTACCAGCCCATTCCATTATTTACCAATAATATTTATCACGCGCCTTTCTTGGCGCGAGTGGTTGCGTTCTCGGCTACGTTTTGGCAGATGATGCAACAGGCGCGTCCGGAACGGCTTACTACGTTCTCATCGCAATCGGTGCCACTTTCGGTACTTCTCGATGTGGGGTTCTGGCATAAAGATGTAGTATCGGAAGATTCGCGGATTTTTTGGCAGGCATATCTCCATTACGGTGGAGATTTTCGAGTGGAGCCACTCCATTTTCCGGTGATGATGGATGCGAATGTGGCTTCGGGATTTTGGAAAACCATGCGCAATATATATCTTCAACAGCGGCGGTGGGGGTGGGGAGTGGAAAATGTCCCTTATATTTTAAATGGTTTTTTCCGCCCACATAATGAGAGTATTCCTGTCCCGCGCGCAAAACGAAGATATTGGACATTTCATGTGGTTGAAGGGTTCCATTCATGGGCAACGAATATCCTTATTATTTTTTTTCTTGGGTGGTTGCCGACGCTTATCGGAGGGAATCAATTTCGCACCACGCTCCTCTCGTACAGTATTCCCGAAGTAACTCGTATACTTATGTTTTTGGCGATGATTGGAATCGTGACCGCAGTGGTGTTGAGCATATCGCTTTTGCCTCCTCGCCCGGCATGGTTTCGCCGAAGACATATGTCCATCTTGATTCTCGAATGGCTTTTAATGCCTCTCACGCTTATCGTGTTCGGCGCGTTGCCCGCGCTTGAAGCGCAAACGCGTTTGATGCTCGGAGGAAAGTGGCGACTGGGATTTTGGGTAACCCCAAAATCGAGGAAGGGGGTCGGGGGAGGACGGGAGGATTCTCCCAAGTAGGAACGTGCAGTTAAGAGCCGAGAGTTTTCAAGGAGTGAAGCGACGTGTTGAGTGATTCTGAAAACGAGAGCGAGTAGCAAGTGGCGAGGAGAAGGTAGATTTGTGAATAGCATATGGTTTTGGTGTGGAACTGGATATGCAATAAGAGATTAGTATAAGTTTGAATATATACGCCATAGTGAATATAGCGAGTTATCCTCAGGGTTGTAAGAGATTATGAAAATGTGGCACAAAAGCATTTAAGTTCTCGAAGAATGATGTGATAGAATAAATCTAATGCCTCGTATTTCTACTCGTTCTCCCCGCGTTTTACGAAAGGGCTTCACTATCCTCGAGCTCATTATTTTTTCCGGCATTCTCACGCTTATTGTGATATCGTTTTTGGCGATTCTTGTGTCGATTACGCGCGTACAAGTGCGTCAAACGGCGGCGGCGGAGGTAAATCAGCAGAGTCAATTTTTGATTCAAACGGTGCAGTATTATGTCGAGCAGTCGAGTGTGGTGGATATGGACGAAAATAGTCCTACGAGTACGCTCAAACTTCGTATGGTGGCATCATCTTCCGATCCTCTTTATATATATCTTTCGGGTGGCGTGGTGTATCTCCAGCAGACGGATAACGGTACTCCGGAAGTGCTTACGTCGGATCGCGTGTCGGTGTCGAATCTTCAGTTTACGAAACGGGCGCATCCGTCTGCGCATGATTCGGTAAGCATGGTGCTTTCGGTGGGGTATAACAGTCAGAATTTGGCGGAATCTTTTACACAAACGCTCAATACTGCGGTTGCACGCGTATCGGCGGCGACGTTCGATTCAAACCTGATTCCTTCCACTACCGCAACGTATGACGTGGGAGTTTCTTCGCAGGTATGGCGTTCGATAAATAACATTCTTTATTTCAGCGGTTCGAATGTGGGTATTGGTGTGGTAAGTCCCGGGCAAACACTTGAGGTAGAGGGGGGAGCGCGTCTTAACACGACCGATTCGAGACCGACATGCGATTCTTCCCAGCGCGGTACATTTTGGGTCACGCAATCCGGAGCCGGTGTAAAGGATGCGGTAGCGGTATGTGCAAAAGATTCCGGGGATACCTATGCGTGGAGAACGATTTATTAGAAAATAGAAAATGGAAAATAGGAGCAGGTGATATCTCCGCCAATCCCTTTAGAACATAACAGGGCGAGTGATGGGTATTTTTCAAATCTACAAAAGACACCCATCACACCGAGTATGTCGCCATGGGATAGGTCTGGTGATATCGAGAGATATGGAAAATAGAAATGACTGCAACATCGCTTTCACAGAAAAGAGAAATATTAATTTCTCAGTATCGCATTTGATTCTGATTCCGATACGGCTCGGAACAACAACGTTCCGAGCCGTGTTATTTCTCACCCTCAACCTCCAATTGTCATAAATAAACGCCATGGCGTTTATTTATGACAAAAAGAATGGGATGCGATTGATAGAAGATCGCTCTATTAAAATTGCAAAGTCAGCTGGAGATATTAAAATTGTGGTAGCCATGATTGGACTGTACGTGATGTGAAGTGGGGGCGGTAGAGGTTATAAAAATGCCGAAAAGTATGCGCGCTAAAAGGTATATCATGTTACCCTATTTTTTCCTTTCCATTCCTGCACCACGATACTTTCTCAATAGTAGCTGTGGACAACTTTTCCTTTGCGTGAAAAAAAATTAGTTTAGAATAACCTCATGTTGGATAGAAAGTCTCTCATACTTGGGGCGGCGGGAATCATTGTAGTCATCATCATTGCGGTCATTGCGATTTCAATGCGTCAAGGCAGGAGTGGGGGAGGAGTCGGTACCGAAACTTCTTCGGGGGGGAGCCAGTCGTCAGAAGCGGGAGTATTGCGCACACGTGAGGAAGCTCCGCTGAATGTGGTGGTTCCCGATTCTCACACTGCAAATGCGCCTGTGAACGTGGCGATTCCCGAAACGACTGCGCCCTCAAATCCGACAGAAAGCGCAACGTTTCGGCGTTTCAGTATTAGTGTAAATGGAGGAAAATTTATTCCCGATACGGTTATTGTGAATCAATGGGATACGATACACCTTACCTTTACTGCGGTGGATAAGGATTACGATTTTACTCAAGCCGATTTTGGGTTTAAGCTTCCGCTCCCAAAGGGAGTCACTAAGGATTTGGAATTCGGTGCAACCGGACAGGGAAATTTCCTTTTTTATTGTGTAAGTTGCGGAGGTCCTGAAATCGGTCCCAAAGGGCACTTAATCGTAACTGTCCCGAAAGGAACATAATAAATAAGTAATGTAGTGAGTGACAGGGAATAAGTAGTAAAATGCGAAATCAATTTTCTACTCTCTATTACTTGCTACTTGCGATATCAATACATGCCTCGTTATAAAATTTCCAAAACGCAACAAAAAGTCGAGCCGAAGCAGCAGCTTCACCCCGACGTTTCCGTGGGGGTCAATGATAGTAAATCGTCGTCAACATATAATTCATCATCAATGCCTAAACGTTTTGCCATTTTGTTTGTAGTGGTTGTGATTGTACTCGTGCTTGTGGGTGTATGGATGGGTTCTCTTATATCAGGTTCGAAACAGGGAGGATCATCCGGATACACGGCGGTGTTTCTCGTAAGTGGCGATGTGTACTTTGGAAAGTTGAGTTGGTTCCCGAAGCCGAAGCTTACAAAAGCATGGTTTTTGCAGAGGGGCGTGGATAAGGAGAATAATCCTCAAGTGGCACTCGCGCCTTTCAGCTCGGTGTTTTGGGGACCCGAAGGAGATGTATATCTGAATCCGAAGCAGATTCTTTTCTGGGCGCCTATCAGTGCGACCAGTGAAGTCGCTTTTGCGATAGACAATCCCGATTCGGTTCGCCAGCAACAGCAACAGCAACAGGTGGCACCGCAGGGACAAATTACTCCCGCACCTTCTCTGGAAGGGAATGGACAATAAGAGAATACTCGAAAGAGAGACTGCAATGCCACGGCGTACGCCGTGGCATTTTTGTGTAGGGGATTTATCGAATCTCTCATTCGTAATTTAATCTTTTTTGGATTTTTTTTCAGTCATTTTTTCGTCATTTGAAATTTGGATTTAGTGCATTTTCAATTTTTGCACCATTTTTCCCTCCATTTTTTGCTTGTGGGTCTTGTCCACAGTGTTTTGTTGTGGTGTTTTGTTACAATAATTATACAATCTTGTGCAATTTTTTTTCACCGATACAAATAAGAAAGGGGAGCGTGTTCGCGTTGCAACAATGAAATTTTTGCGCAGTCATAGTATTCCCAATTTAATATTTGCATTTTTCCTCTTTACTTTTTTTTCCTTACTCCTTTTTTCTGCGCCTTTGGCGCAAGCCTTTGACGGTCCCCTTAACGCTCCCGGTATCGGTTCGGGTGCGTTTGGATATAGTGGCGGAAGATTCAGCGTGGGAACTTCCACGCCGTTTAGCGAAGCAAAGTTTTTGATCATCACTTCATCCACTGATAATTTTGGGTATGCATTTAAAGTGGTAAACCCTATATGTTCCGGGGGACAGGAATTTTGTCCTGCGGTGTTCTCTATTCGGAATGACGGTTCGGTGGTAATAGGCGGTGGACAAACGGGTACCAATAGTACGTATGGTACTAACTATTATCAACCGCCGAACTCCACGTACGAGAAAGGACTCACTATATGGGGTCCTGCGTTCATAAACGGCCCTCTTCTTGCGGGAAACTTTATAGGATTTGTGGGCGCGGATCACATCGCTCCCTCGGTATTTAATGGAGGCGTTTCCGCGAACTATGCGTTTCCTACAAACCTTGCGATTGCCACTTCTTCAAACCTTGGTATTCCACAACCACTCTCGGTATATGGGGGGGGATATTTCAGCGGGAGTGTGGGGATTGGAACCGCAAGTCCTCAAGCTCTCTTAGACTTACGAGCTTCTGCGCCACAATTAAAATTAGATAGTACCTCGTACGGTATTACTTCATACATTTCTTCTTGGGGTTTAACCACGGGGGCTGAGTCAATAATGACTTTTGGGAATAATGCAAGAAATGAAATTCGTGCAGGTCATTCTGCTACGGGGGGCTATCTGGATTTTTACACCAACAATGTCGCATCTTTCCCAAATGCTTCTGATGGAATACATACGATGCGATTAAGCGCAGCCGGCAACGTCGGCATCGGGACCGGGACGACGAATCCAAGTTACGGGCTTCATGTGCAAAAAGCAGGAGATACTTCTCCTGCGGTGACCACCATAGAACAAACTGCCGCGACGAATTATCCCACGTTGTTAGTGAAGCAAAATACTGCGGGGGGGAATAATAATTCGGATCAAGGTTTGTTGGTGGATGTACAGGGAACAAGCAGTGGAAGTGGCCGAGCATTTCATGTCAAAGGGCAAAACTCCACTCGATTTATTGTTATGAACGGCGGCAACGTCGGCATCGGGACGACGGGGCCGGACGGCAAACTGCACATCGCCCCCAGCGCAGATTTTGATTACAAGGTGAAATTTATCGGCGTGCCCGGAGGGTATCGC
>JANLHI010000003.1 GCA_024654525.1 Patescibacteria group bacterium
TCTCGCGGTCGGACAGGCCACGAGTCTCTCGGTGGAAAAGATCAGCACCGCGCTCAAGGATTTGTTTCGGGAGGCAAATGTGACGGCACAGAGCAGTGCTGTTTCCATACCGCTCGGCGCGAGCCTTCTTTCCATTATGGAAATGCCGATCATGGACAGCAAACAGCTCGCAAAAATGATACCGATCGAGGCGCGAAAATATATCCCCGTCCCCATATCCGAAGTGGTGCTTGACTGGTGGGTCGTACCGAAACACTATGACAGCGTGGACGACAGTTCGGCAGACGGCAGTGTCAAGGAAGACGAGCGAAAGAAGCGTGTCGACGTACTCGTGGTGGCAATTCACAATGAGACTGTGGATAAGTACCGAAGTATTATTCAGGAATCTGGTCTTAAAAATAATTTTCTGGAACTGGAAGTGTTCAGTATGGCGCGCGCGACCTTTGGAAACAATACCGCGCCGGTGATGCTCCTCGATTTTGGAGCCGGAACCACAAAATTGGCGATTGTTGAATATGGCATCATACGAAATCAGCATATTATCAATCGCGGTTCCCAGGATATTACGATTTCCATTTCAAAATCATTGGGTGTCAGTATTGAAAAAGCCGAACACCTGAAAAGAGATGTTGGACTGACGGGTACGGGTACCGACGCGGACATTTCCAAGGCCGCTTCATTGACACTTGAGCATATCTTTTCAGAAACAAATAGGGTATTATTAAATTACCAAAGAAGGTATAATAAAACCATAAAAAATGTTGTGCTTACCGGCGGCGGAGCTTTACTGAAAGGATTGCATGATTTTGCAGGCAGTAATCTGGAAACCGAAGTATTATTTGCCGATCCGTTTTCAAAAGTGGAAGCGCCCGCATTCCTTGAACCGCTCCTGAAAGACGCAGGTCCTGAATTCGCCGTCGCCATCGGTTTGGCCCTCAGGAAATTACAAGAACTTGGGTAAGTATTGATAATCCGTATTGCTCATGCCTCTTAACGAACCAAAACAATCGTTCATTCCCAAAAAACCCCTTACGCCAAAAAGTGGGCGCGATGGGAACTCCAGAGGAATCGTTTTTAGTATTGCCGTGATGATCTTTATACTCTCTCTGCTCGGGTCCGGCGGCGTATACGCATACGGGAAACTCATTGAGAAGCGTATCACGGACAAGAACGCTTGGCTTGAGGAGGCAAGAGGAGCTTTTGAACCGTCACTGATCACCGAAATGGAAAGAGTGGATACGCGCATCAATGTGGCGAATGAAATCCTTGCCAAGCACGTCGCATTCTCGGAATTTTTTAAGATTCTTGAAGAACTGACGTTGCAGAATGTTCGGTTTAGTCGATTTGATTATTCTTTTATTGATGGTGCGCCGAAAGTTATGCTTGAAGGAGAGGCGCGGAGTTATTCATCGGTCGCACTACAGTCCGATATTTTTGGCGATAATAAGTATTTGAAAAATCCAATTTTTTCCAATCTCGGACTTGCAAAGGGTGGGAATGTTACTTTCAATCTTGAATTAAATTTGGACCCGTCAGTTATGTTATATAAAGAGTCAATCAAACAGTAGTATGTTACGATTTTTTATACCAATTCTTCTTTTTGCCGCATCGGGAACCCTTTTCTTTGGGTATATTGATCCTACGTATAGCAGTATTCGGGAACGAACCCAAGAAGAAGCGCTCTTTGACAGCGCGCTCAACAACACGAAAGAATTACAAGCATTACGCGATGAATTGCGCTCTAAATATAATACGTTTTCCAC
>JANLHI010000004.1 GCA_024654525.1 Patescibacteria group bacterium
TGCAACTTCGCGTATAGCTCAATTGAGCTATACGCGAAGTTGCACCACGGACATTCCCGTTGGCTATGTAATTTTACCCTTACACTTTAAAAACCTTTCTTGCGTTTTCGAAGGTAACTTTCGCCATTTCTTCAACTGATACACCTTTCAATTCCGCAAGTTTTTTTACCACCTCTACCACATACATCGGCTCGTTGCGCTTCCCGCGATATGGCACTGGCGCCACGTACGGCGCATCAGTTTCTGAAAGAATCTTATCCAATGGAAGCATTCTCACTATTGCATCATATGCACTCACCTTTTCGTTTTTTCTCGGTGGGAATGTGATTGCACCGCCAAATGTGAAAGAGAAACCCATGTCGAGGAGATGCTTCGCGTCGTCGAGCGTACCGGAAAAGAAGTGCACCACTCCAGGAGAAGAAAGTAATGAGTGGGAAGAAAGGGTTTTGATCAAATCGGAAAACGCGCTCCTACAATGAATCATCAACGGCTTCTTTATTTCTTGCGAAAGTTTAATGTGTCGTATAAATACCTCTTTCTGCTTTTCCCTTATTCCTTCCTCCCTACTCCCTTCTTCCAATCTATAATAATCCAGCCCACATTCCCCTATCGCCACCACTTTCGGGTCACGTGCAAGCTCTCCATAATAATCATGATCAAATTCTTCTCCACGACTCGTAAACGCCTTAGCCGCTTCGCCTCCGCCAAGCTCGTCTTCATCATGATGAGATTTTGAAGTATGCACAGGATGAATCCCTACCGCGGCATATATACCCTCTTCATACTCGTTCGCGATTTCCACCGCGCGACGCGAAGTGTCTTTTTGAGTCCCTACATTTATAAGCCACACTCCCGTAGCAAGTGCGCGATCGATGACTTCTTTTGAATCATCAATAAATGCAGAAAAGTGAGCATGGGTGTGAGCGTCAAAATAGTGCATATGAATTAAAAAAGCGCCTTACTATATGAACCTTGCTTATTGATTTCTGATTCTTATTCCAAGCGAGGAAACAATGCGGGACCTCGATTTATTTTTATGGACTCATTCTCTTCTCCCCACTGCATCGATTCAATTATCTTGTGTGCTGTTGTTGGTAGAAACGGTTCAATCAATTCGGCTATTTCACTCAACAAAGAAAGAAGATTAAAAAGAATTTTTTTGCGTTGCCCTTCTTCTTTAATACCCCATGGCTCTTCCTTATTCATATACGCATCTCCAAACGCAATCAATTCCCATATTGCAACAAGTACTTCGTTAAACCGCAACTCCTCCATCTTCTTTGTTACTGCCTGTCGTGAAATTTTTATCTCATTGAATATGACGTTTGGCACATCGTGCGGACGCAGTAATTCTTTCTCGCGTGCTGCCAGCGCGAGTACACGCGCCGTAAAATTACCAAGCCCGTTCGCAAGATCGGCATTATAACGCTCCTTAAATTTATCTTCGTTATAATCGCCATCCTCCGTCGTTGATATCTCCCGCAAAAGATAGTATCGCACCGCATCGGATCCATATTTCTTTATAAGCTCCGCGGGGTCAATAACATTTCCCGACGTTTTCGACATTTTTGCGCCTCCGCTAAGAATAAACCCATGAATCAATATTTTTCGTGACGAAGGAAGACCTGCCGACATAAGCATCGCCTGCCACATCGCAGACTGCTGACGAAGATTATCTTTCCCTGAAATTTGGAACGCATTCGGCGATCCTTCAACACCCCAAAATTCCTCAAACTTATCTTCGTCTTTTGGCCATCCAAGTGCGGTAATATAATTGATAAGCGCATCAAACCACACATACATTACATGCGCCTCATCACCAGGCACGGAAATTCCCCACGGCATCTTCTCTTTGAGACGTGAGATGCTGAAATCATGAATCCCTGCGGCAACGAAATTCCGTATCTCTACAAGGCGATGCGTGGGAACAACAAAATCAGGATGCGTATCATATAACTCAAGAAGTTTTTTTTGATAACGGGAAAATCTGAAAAAGTAGTTTTCTTCCTCTCTCTCTTCTATGGTCAGTGATGGATGCACCAGACAACGCCCCTCATTAAGATCAGAATCCGTTTTTTCCAGCTCGCATCCCACGCAATACTTTACTCGATACTTTGCTTTATAAATATCGGGTTCTCCGTTCTTATTTTTATTGGAAACGCACCGATTCCAAAACTCAGCTGCCGCCACTTTATGATTCGCATCGGTGGTGCGAATAAAATTCGTATACTGCACTCCTAATATGTCGGCAAGCATTCGAAATTTACTCGCATTTTCATCCACAAATTCCTGCGGTGTTTTTCCTTGCTCCTGTGCCTTCTGATAAATTTTAATCCCATGTTCATCCGTTCCGGTATTGAAAAAAACATCCTTATTGAGGGAGGCTTGATACCGCGCAATCACATCCGCTTGAGCCAATTCAAGCGCAAAACCGATATGTGGCGCCGCATTCACATACGGCAACGTGGTGGTAATATAAAACTTTTTATTTTGTTTCACAGATAACTTATACCCAATAACTCACTGCGACGCAATCACCCCTCAACTTTCCCCCGTCGTGAAGACGACCAATCTTCAATGATTTCCTGAAACACCGCGGCGGCAGGAACCGCGATAAGAACTCCCCAAAACCCCGCCACTTCCGCACCAATAAGGATTGCCACAATCACAATTACCGGATGAAGTCCCACGGTTTTATTCATCACCAGCGGCACCAGCATGTGTGCTTCAAATTGATGAATTACGATGAATACCAATAAAGTATAGAACGCGAGCGACGATGATGTGGTAAACGCCGAAAGCACCGCAATCGCACCTGCGGCGATGGGTCCCGCGAAGGGCACTAACTCGAAAATTCCGGAAAGAATTCCTATAAGGAATGCGTGGCGAACGCCAAGAAACAGCAATGCTCCCCATACAAATATCGCCATAAGCGCCGAAAGAAGAATCTGCGTACGAAACCAAAACCCGATTTTTCGACGTGAACGCTGGTAAATACGCAATGCCGCCTCCTCATAGTTTGGGGGAAATACCACTTTAATGAATCGCTCCACTCCGTCACGACTAAGACTCAAATAAAACGAACTTACCACTACCGCAAGTCCAAGTGCCACATTTCCCATTGCACGGGAAAATATCGCGAATGGAGACACATCACCCGCAAACAATACGCGCGAAACCTGATCCGCAAGATCACTCAAAGAATGAGACGTTTCCGGAGTAATAAGCACCCCAATCCATGAATTTGAAGCAGAATTCCCAATATTTACCAAGACACTATTAAGATCGACGATGGCAAACGGAATGACGGTGTAGATAAGGAGTGATACCGCGAGAAGACATACAAGAAACACAAGAATGACGCCAAATGTCCTCGGGAGTCCCTTTTGTTCAAGTACATTCACCACTACCTCAAGCCCGGAAGATATTACCAACGCAAGAAAAAGTCCCAAAACAACCTCGCGCCCAATATAGAGTGCCACCACAAACACGGCGAAAACCAATACCCGCCATAGCGTTGCCCACGATATCTCAATAACTCTCTTTTCCATATGCGTACGCCTAATATACTTTACAACGTATTATTTGCGTAAAAGTTTCGCAAAGGAGCCGGATCCTCGATATGGTCCGATTGCGGAAAGACATACAAGCTCCGGCCGGAAAAGATTTTTTGCAACACGCTGAATATCTCCTGCCGTTACTTTTTTCACATTACGAACGATTTCTTCCGTACTTTCAAGTTTCCTCGTAATAATTTCCTGCCCTCCGTAAAAACTCGCCACTTCATCGGATGTCTCAAGGCCAATGAGCAATCCCCCAATAAGATGATCCTTCGCCTTTGAAAGTTCTTTTATGGGAATCGGCTCATCGCACGCACGTTGCAACTCATCGAGAATCGCACGCACCACTGTCGGAACTTTTGCGTGGTCAGCACCGACGGAAACCGCAAAATGGCCGTGATCGGCAAACAATTCCGCTCCTGCACGAATATAATATGCCGCGCCAAGCTCCTCGCGAATTTTTCGAAAGAGGCGGGAACTCATACCTCCTCCAATCACGTTTCCCAACACCTCCAATGCATGGCGCCGACGATCAAATACGGTATATGCCGGAACTCCTATAATAAGATGCGACTGATCTGATTCTTTGAATTTAGTAACTACACGCGACGCCGGGCGTCCCGTTTTCGTCTTCGGCTTCTTTACTTTCAATGCACTTTGAATCGATCCAAACGCTTTCTTCACTTCGTTGGTCATCTTTTTAAGATTGAAATTTCCTGCTACCACCACCACAGTCGCCTCGGGAACATAATGCGCCGAACGATATTCTATAAAATCCTCACGCCCGAGTCTCTTGATAACCTCTTTCCGCCCGGCAATGTCCCACCCTGCGGGCTGATCACCATACATTGCGGATGAAAAAAGTTCCTGCACCCTTCGCATTGGTGTATCTTCATACATATTTATCTCCTCAATCACCACACCGCGCTCTTTTTCGATTTCTTGAGGATTGAAAATAGGATTGAGGTAGAGGTCGGAAATAAGCTCAAAAATATGAGGGAGTTTTCGATATTCCGCTTTTGCCCAATACCCCGTGTACTCCTGTCCGGTAAACGCATTAAACTCCGCACCAAGCGCGTCAAGCTCTTCAGCAATCATTCCCGCATGGGGACGTTTTACGGTTCCCTTAAACACGAGGTGCTCAAGGAAGTGAGAAATTCCATTCACATTTTTCTTTTCGTATTCCGATCCCGCCTCAACAAGAATCAATGCCGTCGCCGCGACACTCTGTGCTTGAGGAGCAAGTATGACTCGAATACCATTCGGAAGAGTAAATTTTTTAGGATTCATTGCTTCTAATGATGCCGTATAAGAAATATGCTGTCAATTGATTTTCGAAAAAAATACAACACCCTCCTTTCCGAGGGAATCACACGATTCCAGATCGCCCCAACTATACCGGCGCGCGACTCACTAGCTGGTAATCGATTCGATATCTTTCTCAAACTGGCGCGCACGACTCACTACCGCCTCGCCATATGTCCATAAATATCTTCGCCAGTTTCCCCCTGCATAATACCGCGCAGCAGCGGTACGCTGCGCAGTGATTGAATCGCTCGCACCACCCGCATCTTTGAGATATAACGCGGTCGCCACAAACGCATCTGCATTATTCCACGGTGACGGCGTATGCCCTGTTACTTTTGCAACTTTGTCCTTATACAAATTCCATGTCGACGGGATAAATTGTGCAGGGCCCATCGCCCCTCCGTACGCACCATCACGATTAGGACATGACACCATCATTAAATCCGGATTCAAATTCAAATCCGCGACTATTTTCAAAAATATCGGTCTATTTGAAGGGCTCATTGCGGTGGTGTAGCTACACCTTCCTACGTTTTGTCCAAGTGCCGATTCCCTATCCAATACCGCCAAAATAAGAGAGGGACTTACTCCCGTCGCTCCTGATGCAAGTTTCGCGAATTGGTACGCATCTTCGAAACTTAATTCTCCTCCGCCGAGAAGTTGGAATATTCTTGAGCGAATTTTAGCCGCGTCCACTTTGGTTTGCTGTAGTAATGATTGATATTTCGATTCTTGTCCCTTCGTCACCGTAAGCAAGCGATTCTTCTCCGCTTTTGCATTGTCTACGGCTTTCCTTTGTACCTCTTGATATATATTCGCGGTTTGCGCATCGGAACGAGCAATTATCAATTGCCCTTGTTCTTCCTCAAGCTGATTCCTTAAATCGGAAATCTGTTCGATTGTCACTCTTACATTATTTTGAAGCACCAATACGCCGTTTAAGTCGGCAAAGAAATCCGAAAGGCGAGGATTTTTTAGGAAAATACTGACGAGACTCTCCTGCTCGGTCATATGCAAATTTCTCATAAGCGTTGCAAGCGCATCACGATGGCTTACAATGCTTGATTCGGTGGATTGAATCTGAAAACTTGTTTCGTCTATCTTCCTATCCAACTCTTTCAACGTAAGCGTGATTGCCTGAATTTGAAGATTGAGCTTTGCGATTTTACTGTTGAGCGTCCCAATCTCGTTTTTAAGGGTACTCCCTTGCTTTTGATACCCTACGATTTGATTTTCATAACCGTCAATCTGACCTTCAAGATCTTTAAGTTGCGCTTCGAGCGCCGCACGCTCATCCGCGTCCACCGTCCCCGCAGCGCGAAGTGTTATCGTGGGAGCCACCACGGTTCCGAAAAAATACCACCCAAATACCAGCACCACCGCCGATATTTTTGCAAAAGCCGTAATTACACCACGAGAACGTTTATATCCCGAGCGTAAATTAATGATCGGCGCAAGTGAAGAGAACGCCCGTCCGCGTTTTGGTCCGATGTCTTGGAATACTTTTGGCTGAGGATATGCCATACGCTTTTATTATACCCTGTTCCGTACCACAAAAAAAATGCAGGCATAACGCCTGCATTTCTAATGTCCATGTTTTCGAGAAGAAACCGCTTCGCGGCTATACCGTATCTTCTTTTTCTTTCGTCCGTTCTGCCTTTTTCTCTTCCGTTTCCACTTTTACCGTTGAAAGATCCGGCGCGGCGACTTCTTCCACTTTTACTTCTTCCGCCATCGGCGGTGTTACCGTTGCAATCGCCATATCCATATCCGCAAGTACTTCCACTCCTTTCGGGATTACAATATCTTTCACGTATAAACTCTTATCCACATCATCAAGAACGCCAATATCCACGGTAAACCTGTGCGGTAAATCCCCCGGAAACGCCTCTACTTCTATTTCCGAAACCCCCTTGTTTAAAACACCGCCCTTATCCCGAACACCCGGCGCCACACCGATGAATTCGAGAGGAATTCTTGCGGTAATCTTTTCATCCATCCTCACCTGATAAAAATCAATATGATCCACTTCGTTGGTAAGATATCCCCTACTTACATCGTGTATCAATGCCGGATAACGTTCGTCACCCACCACAAGTTGTACCACGGTGTTTTCACCCGCTTCTTTAAAAACTTTTACGAATTCCTTCGCCAACACCGTAAGGTGAATATTCGGAATGCCACGTCCATAAAGCTCCGCCGGGATACCTCCCGATTCTCTCACCGCTTTTACCGCCCTTCCGAGTTGTTCGCGTTTTTCCGCATTAAGTTCCATATGTAGAGAACAGGATAACAAAAACCTTTATATTTGGCAACTCTATGAAGGTAAAGGGCACGCACCTTCCCCTTGTGGATAATCCCTTGACACTTCATACCCTCTTCGTATACTGAAAATGTTCCTTTCTAATTTAGCTTTAGTCGGAGCGCGAGAGATGGTTAGGTGAATGCGGAGAAATCCGCGAAGGGGCTGCGATCAAGGATGAAACCTTGCGCAGCCCTCTTTTTTTTGTTATACCCCCAAACGCCTCGCACACAAGCACAGAAATGAGGCAACGTGGTATTCTGCGAATCCTCCAAGGAGAGGTGAACGGTTGGAGAAATTTATTTCAATACTTTCGGTTTATAACTTTTTGGCGCCTTCTCTAAAAATTTTAAAAGTGCACGCTTAGAGAGAAGTCCCGTCTGCGCGCCATAAGACTGCACCACATGCATGGACTCAATCGGCGCCCATCGCAATGCATCATAGACCGGAAGTCCGTATATCAACGCGCTCATAAACCCTGTCGAAAACGCATCCCCCGCGCCGGTACGTGAAACCGGAGGTCTCGGATCGGGATACATCGGCATAAAGTAGTGGCATGCACCGTCCGAAGCATACGCGCCTTTTGGTCCGTCGGTAATTACCACCACTTTAGGACCCATGTTATGCAACGCGTCAAAAAGATTTTTAATATCAACTCCTTCTTTTGCGCCAATCATATACTCCGCTTCTTCACGATTCACGAAAAGCACATACGTATGGCGATATATCCCTTTTAGATTCTTTACTCCGAACCGCAACTGAAATGTCCCCGGGTTGAATCCCATGCGTACGTTCGGATGTTTTTCCAAATATGCCACCACCTTCCGATGAAACGGGAGCGTGTGCTCCGCAATCGAAGAGAAATAAATCCAGTCGGTTTTTTTATCAAGTAATGCGGGATCCGCATATACAAACTTTTCATGCTTCACCAAGATTGTGCGCTCCGCTTGAAATGTAAGTACAAAATGATAATTAGTGGGCTTCCCCGCATTCACACGAACAAACTCAGTCCCTACCTTCTCTTTTTTGTATACATCAAGAATTTCCTCTCCATAACGGTCTTTTCCCACTGCAGTGAGTATTGCCGTGGTAAGCCCCAAGCGCGAAGCGCCCACTGCGACATTCGATGCATTTCCCACCGCGGGAGCGATAAAAAGCGATTCGTAGGGAATCTTGTCCGCAAACGACATGCAAAGCTGACAATGCTCACTCTTTAAATTGCAGTGCACGGATGCTTCATGAAGTTGAATGAACGCATCCATCACCACATCGCCAATACAAATGAGATTATACTTTTGAGACATTGAAATATATAAAACTGATAACGCAAGACTGATAATTCATGACTGATACCAACAGTATACATGAAAAAGAACAAATTCTCCTCTTTATTTACCTACAACCGCGCTCTCTAAAAATCGTTTTGCATATTCTTGCACACTCCATGATCGGGGTGAACGTCTAAGAAGTGACTCCACTTCCTTCGCCGCATCGCGAAGCTCCTCTTCCGGAATCGTCGGAGGATCACGGAAAGGATGGATAACTCGGAAACCGTATTCCTGCACAAAATCTTTATTCGCAAGCGTTTCACGCACGAGAAGCATCACTATATCATCCCAATACACCAGGTGGAACCCTCGACGCTCAAGCTCAAAGGAAAGCGGTACCGTGTCTTTTGCAAGCGAAGAAGGACGATACGGCAACATCGCAATGCGTGCGTGATATTTTCCAAGCAACACTCCGTCCCATCCCGAACGTCTTCCCACTATCCGAAATAAATCATCAATCGGCTTCCCTGCAAACACTTCCGATCTCCCGTCGATGAATACACGCTCCTTCGGCCATAAACGCCACAAAAGGTATCCTCCTTCATTGTAAAGATTGAAGATTGGTCCGGTGAGATGGTGCTGCTCTATAAAATCAACCGCACCCACGGGCAATGTATCGCGTCGAAACGGTTCACCGGGTAACGTCGTCAGCCGGAAAAACAATGCGATAATAATCGCTATACCCACCACACGCACCACCCATGGACGATATAATCGCATCCCTCCTTCTTTTCCCATTTCAGAGAAAATTACCGCAATCGAAGGAATCGCCACTATAGGCCAAAGTCCCACATGACGTATGGAAATAATAGGAAGGAGCGCAACCGCACCTATGATTGCAACTTCCGAGATATCCCTTGTTTCCTCACAAATCCCGCGGCGCCACACCACTATGCCGCATGACACGATAAGTAGTGCAAGAAATGTGCCCGCTTGCCATTGATATACAAAATCAAGTATGGATTTCCACTCAAGAATACCGAGCTGTTGCACCGCCGATTCCACATATGCGCGATAAATAAAAATATGATACCCGTTCGGATTCACAAGAGATATTGCCGCGCTCGCAAACGCCGCACCGGAGAGCCACGCCACATCCCTTCTCGAAAGTGCGTTTCCCAATATGGGAAAATGAAACTTTCCACGCTCTATCAATGCAACCACAAAAAGCAGGGTAATACCGAGAAGCACGCTGGCGTGCATATTCGCCCAAAGCCACATCACTCCCACTATTCCCGCGAGCACTCCGACATGCCGGGTACGCATAAATTCCTCAAGGAGGAAAAGAAATACTGCGAAACAAAAAAACGCCCATACTTGAGGTCGGGGAATCCAAAGCTCGAATGTAAGAGAACCCACCACTCCTGCGACCGCACAGGTGATATACACATTCGCTTTCTTTCTTAATGCCGTCAGTATCAGTAACCAATACGTGGATGATGCAAGTAGCGCCACGAAGGCGATAAGAGCCCAAAATCCTCCTTGAGAAAAACCGGCTATATTCCCGAGCGAATATACTCCATAAAATGAAAGTTCCGCAAGCCATTCATGCGTTACCCATGGCGCACCATACGCGGTAAATGAAAAAATGTCGATATGAGGCACCGACCCGCTTTCCCATATAACCTGCCCTGTTTTCAAATGATAGAAACTGTCGGATTCCTTAAGTTGATTAAAAGTCCACAAAAATACCGTGGTAAGAAAAAGAACAAGAAAAAATTTTTGGAATGTAGAGAGTCGCGTCATATACGCCCCAGTCTAGCGAAAGAAAAGCCACCGGACAAGCGATGTCGCGGTGGCAATAAATTGGCGTTCCATCAGCAGATGCTACACCTGCAATCTCTCGGGTAACAGCCGAGTGCTCTAATTTGAGCTAATGATGGAACATAAAACTCTCACTTACTCCCGAAAAAATTTATAGGGAACGCGAACCCTTTTGTCTATTGTCAACCTCTTATCTTTGTTGTTTTTTCTAGCTGTTCGCGTTCCCACATTGGAAATTTGCAAAAGAATTATACCTCTTCGCAATTCATTCGGTCAAATGAAAACGCTACACTCCGTCTGGAATGTAGCGTTCTTTAAATTACCCGCGGGAAGATAGGATCTTCATGCGCACACGCGCGTGATTTCTTCTTCGCATGCCCTTCGCAAGGGCCCGCGGGGGGCGGCCTGGGAACTGTGCAGGAGGATATTGCACGAGTTAGCCACCGAAAAGTGGAGGGGAAACGACAGAGCTTCAACATGATCACGCTTCACGATTTTCATCGTCTCTGCCGTCCCCTCCCTAAAAAAATTTCAAATAACGGGTGTATTGTACCTCAATCCTCGCTCTATGTCAAAACCCCGTAATGTTGGCTACTTCTTCCTCTTATATACCTTATGCACCGCCGCAATAATATATTTTGCTCCCATGCCATATTTCTCCAAAAGTTTTTGGGGGGTACCCGATTCACCAAATGTATCACGCATCCCCACAAACTCGATTGGTGTCGGTTTATGACGCGCAAGCGCTTCCGCCACCGCGCCACCCAGTCCTCCGGCAACTTGATGCTCCTCCACCGTTACCACCGCGCCCGTCCGCTGTGCAAGATCCACAATGACTCTTTCATCGAGTGGTTTTACCGTGTGGCAATTCACCACAATTGAACCGATTTTTTCCTTTTCAAGATCGTGCGCCGCACACAATGCCTCATACAGTAAGGGACCACACCCCACAATGAGCACTTCGGGCTTTTTTGATTCCCACAATATCTGCGCACGTCCCGGCGCAAAAGGCGTTTCTTCGGTGGTAAACACCGGTGTTTTCTCACGCGCGAAACGGAGATATATCGGTCCCCAGATATGCGCCGCCGCCATTGTCGCTTTCCGCGCTTCAATCGCATCGCACGGCACAATGACTCGCATATTGGGAAGCGCGCGCATTATCGCGATGTCTTCCGTGGCTTGATGTGTTGCACCGTCGGGACCCACGGAAACCCCGGTATGATGCCCGGCTATTTTTACGTTTGCATCGTTATAACAAATCGTCGTGCGAATTTGCTCCCAATTTCTTCCAGGAGAAAATGTCGCATACGACGAAATGAATGGAATTTTTCCCGTCACTCCCAATCCTGCCGCAACCGTTGCCATGTTTTGTTCCGCAACACCCATCTGTATAAATCGCTCGGGAAATTTTTTCTTAAATGCATCAACTCGCGTAGAATCCGTAAGATCCGCGCATAGCGCAACTACGTTTGGATTCTCCTCACCCGCAAGTACAATCCCCTCGCCATAGCCGTTCCGAGTCGGCACTTGCGGGATGTCATCCGCAAATAATTTTTCCGAAAGATGCGCGTCGTTGTTGATCATCTTATTCTTTTAATCTTTATTTTCGTGATTCACCACCATTCTTTCCCGTGACTCTTTTAATTCTTTTATTGCCGTATCCGCTTCTCCTTCTTTGAACGGCTTCGAGTGCCACGTATAATCACGCTCCATAAAACTCACTCCCTTCCCTGCAATGGTATGCGCGATAATTACCGTGGGCTTCTCGAAAATCGCATGCGCCTCTGCAATCGCACCGATAAATGCGGGAATATTATGCCCATCCACTTCTACCACATGCCATCCAAACGACTCGTATTTGGCAGAAAAAGGCTCGAGTGGCATGACGCGTTCGGTAAATCCATCAATTTGAATATTATTACGATCGACTATCACCGTAAGATTCGAAAGATTTTGTTTCGCCGCAAACATAATTCCCTCCCACGTATTCCCCTCTTGATGCTCTCCGTCGGACGCAATGCAATATACGCGGTATTTTCCTCGTGGCGAGCTCGCTTGCCCTGATCGTGCCGAAGTAGTCGAACCATTCCGGTCAAGATGCGCCGCAAGCGCGATGCCCGCCGCCTGTGAAATTCCAGACCCAAGCGGACCGGATGTAGTTTCAATTCCGGGAAGCGCGTTCCGATGAGGATGTCCTTGGAGACGTGAGTCCAGCGTTCGAAGCGTTTTCAACTCGTCGATATGGAAATATCCCGCACGTGCAAGCGCGGCATAGAGTACCGGACAATAATGACCGCACGAGAGTACGAGACGATCTCGCTCCGGAAGATGCGGATTCTTGGGGTCGTGTCGCAATACATAAAAATACATCGCCGCCATAATATCAGCGATGTCCAATGGTCCCGCAATATGCCCCGATCCTGCACCTGAAACCATGCGAATCACGTCTTCGCGAAGACGATTGGCCGTAAGTTCCAAAAAATGAAGTGTTTTTTCGTGTAATAGATCCATCTCTTATTGAGAGTGCTCTCTTTATTTATGAAACACTATGTCGTTTTGTGAATCAGATACGTGCAAGTTTTTCAATCGATTCTTTCGGACTCATCCCTGACGAAAATATAAAACTTGCCGCAACCGCCACATCTGTTCCGATTGCTTTCACTTGCACTGCGGTTTCTAAATTAACACCGCCATCGACTTCAATTGTAGCATGCGGAACTTCTTTTCTTATCCACTTTATTGTCTCAAGAGAAACTGGCAAAAAACTTTGCCCCGCAAGACCGGGATGCACCGATAACACCAAAAATCGCTCGACAATTCCCATGTAAGGACGGAGGCGCTCGGGAAAGGTTTCCGAGCGTATACCCAAAGTGAGCACCACTCCCTGCGAAGCGCACAACGCCTGCATTTTTTTAAGCGTAAGAATCGGATCGTTGCCGTGTCCGTAAAACCGCTCGTCTTCAAGCGCTTCAATATGCACTATTATGGTCTTGGCTCCCGCATGAATCCATCCTTCGATTACCTGATCCGGCTCTTCCACCATAAGGTGTACTTCGAGATTGAATACTTTCCCGAAAATCGGCCAAGAAAGCGGATCACCCCATGTTTTATTGAACGTGAAACGCGCATCGGCAACATCAAGATGCACCCACTCCGCCACTCCTTGGAGCACACGAAGATTCTCGCGCGCGCATTCTACATCCGGACAATTTATAGAAGGAATAACTTGCATTGAACAAAAATATTGGAAAGTGAAATTTTGAGACTCGCTCTTTTATTTACATAATTCTTCCTCAAGTGCCGCGATTTTTTTGATGCGACGTATAAAACGCTCATCACTTGCAAAGGGCGTTGCAAGAAACACTTCGAGTATTTTCTGCGCCGTCGGTTCGTCGATGAAATCCACGGGAAGTACCAATACATTCACATCATCGTCGTGACGCGCATCATAAACTTGGTCGGGGGAAAATCCCAGCACCGCACGTATGTTTTTAAATTTATTTACCGCGATATCCATTCCCGCTCCGGAATGACACAACAACACTCCCCGGCTTTGATCGGCGGTTACACTCACTTTCCTGCCCACTTCACCGGCAAAATCGGTATAATCGTCGCCTTCCGTATATGATGCGGCACCCACATCCACAATTTCATACCCTTTGCCATGGATAAGAGTTTTCAATTTTTCCTTAAGCGCAAACCCCCGATGATCGGCGCCAAAATAAATCACCATGATACTTGTAGTATACCAAAATAGAAATTATATACCTTGCAAAAAATAAAGAGGGCCGGTCGCATTCCTGCAACACAGCCCTCCCTTGCGAACGAACACGTCACCCGTGACATGTCCGTAATTTGAAATACCGGCCAGGGTGCACTTCCCTTCTTAAAAACAGACGCACGCTCCCTGCCGTCGACATCCGACGAAACTGAAAACGGATTTTTGTTACCTCCCCGTTTTCAGTACTCCCATCCCACTTATCAAGTGGGATAGCGTTTTTCTTTTTCATGACAAAGGGCGCGGACTCCCCATGTGTAAATGCCATAAAACATCACGAGGAGCCCGCTTCGTACTTAGAAACTCTATGGTATCACCACTTAATAAATTGTGCAAATCTTTTTAGATCGTTTTTGCCGCCCCCTCTACATGCCTCACCAGTGTTGCAACATATCCCGCCTCGTTGTCATACCATGAAAGTACTTTTACAAGGTCTCCATCTACTACTTTTGTAAATGCAAGATCCGCAATTGCGCCGTACGGCTCACCCACAATATCGGATGATACCACTTGATCTTCCGTAACCGAAAAAATTCCTTTCCATCGCGGACTTTTTGCCGCTTCCCGAAAAATTGTATTTATCTCTTCTACGGTTGTTTTCCGTTTTGCAACAAAAGTAATATCCGCAACCGAACCCGCGGGAACCGGCACTCGCATGGCTATGCCATCAAAATTACCTTTTAATGAAGCAATGGCGCGTGTTACCGCAATCGCAGCGCCCGTAGTTGAAGGCACGATGTTTTGCGCCGCCGCACGCCCTCGGCGAAAATCATCTCCCTTTTCCGGACCGTCCACAATATGCTGTGTTGCGGTATACCCATGCACGGTATTTAATATCGCTTTTTTAATGCCTATTGTTTCCGAAAGAATCTGAATAATGGGGGACGATGCATTGGTGGTACATGATCCATTTGAGGTGATTTTTACTTTCGCGAATTCCCCTTCATTCACCCCCATAAGCACCGTTTTTCCATCCGCGCCGTCTTCATCTTTCGCAGGCGCGGTAATCACGGCACGTTTCGCTCCCGCAACAAGATGTGCTTTTGCTTTTTCATATGATGAAAAAAATCCTGTCGCTTCCACCACCACATCAATATTCATTGCTTTCCACGGAAGCAACACGGGATCCTTCTCTTGCAACATCGAAATTTCTTTTCCATCGACAATAAGCTTGAACGCTTCAGATTCCTTTTTTACCTTTATTTTCATACCGCTCCTGCCATAGACCGTGTCGTATTGCAAAAGGTACGCAAGATTCTTTGCACCTGCAAGATCGTTAATCGCAACAATCTCCAACTTTGCCCTATCTCCTGCAGAAAAAACTTGCCGAAAAAAAAGTCGTCCAATTCTTCCAAACCCGTTAATTGCAACTCGTGTTTTTTTCATACTGTTGGTAATGCGAATTTTTCAGAACGTTTATTTCTTCAATTCTACCATATCTCCCGTGCGGATACCGAGCTCGGCGGCAACTCCCGCGCGTATCTCAAGCATCGCATCAATATTCTCGGGCGGATAATACACCGGAAGAGAAAGAATCGAGCCCTTCGGTATTGGCACATTATCCGTTACACCCACCACTTTATTCTCCCGTATCCACACAAAGTCCAAAGGAAATTTCATATCCTTCATCCAAAACGGATAATTCCCCGCATCTTTATAAACAAAAAGCATACCATGTCCGTCCTGAAGACCGTCTCTCCCCGAGAGTCCCTGCGCCCGAAGGGGAATCGTATCCGCGACCTCCACAAAGATTTGATGCGACCCCATTGCAAGCATCGCCACATTCGCCGGCGCATGTTTTCCCCGCCACCACCATATGGATATTCCGACTGCGACTATAAAAATAAATATAGGCAACCACTGCATCTGTTTCGGCATTGTATAATTCCCCTCTACTATATCATTTTCATCATGCACGTAATCCGAAAAGCGCTATTCCCGCGGCAACCGATACATTAAGCGATTCTTTTTCTCCATACATGGGAATTTCTACAATAGCATCGGCGATATGAAGAATGGATGTCGATAACCCTTCCACTTCCGCACCAAAAATTACTGCGATTCTTTTTTTGTTTCGAAGTTTTGATGACACTTTCCATATATCTCTCGCACGCGGTGATTGCTCCACTGCAACCACATGCCACCCTTCCCGTTGGAGACGCCGAAGCAACACTGTCGTGCGCGCCACATGTTCCCATGGCATTTTTTTCTCCGCACCAAGCGCCACCTTTGAAAAATCTTTCCTGTACTTCCCAAAACGATCGAGTGGTGTGGGAGTTATACCGCACATAAAAATCTTTTCAACTCCTGCGCCGTCCGCAGTACGAAAAATAGAACCAACATTATGAACACTCCGTATATTATGGAGCACTACTACACGCGGTAGTACACTTTTAATCATGGAATTCACCTCATCATAACCGAAACCCCCTCCGTAGGGGAGAGGGTCTTTAAACCTTATGTTTTTGTCATACCTTAGCGAAGCGATTGCATAAGGGATTCAAGGAGCGACTTCATTGTATCGAGCGTATTTGCAAGTTGCGAGTTCGATGCGGCACTGCTTGAGGAAGGAGGAAATACACTAAATACACCGGAATAACCCGATACATTTGAATTTATGTCAGAGATTTTAATCTGTAACCCCGATTTTCCTACATATGGATCATTCGGCGACACTATCCATGAAAGAGTGGTAGGTGAACCTGTAACTGCGAACACGGATCCGCTTGGAGCATAACATTCTTCGCCCGATGATCCCGTCCAACACCATGCCACTTGTACCTGCGAGATTCCCGTACTGGAAAATGAAAATGCGGTGTATTGTCCGTCTGCAAAATATGAACCCGGGTTTTGGACGGTGATTGAGGGTGGTACCGCAGTAACTGGTTGCGGCGCGGGAGACACCGTTGCCAGAGCTGATTTCATGAATGTGGCTCCACCCACATCCTGTGCCGTAAACGTGATGGTATACGATCCAGCGTTTTGAAATACGTGAGGGAATGATCCTGCTATGTTTTGTCCGTAACTCCCGTAACTTGTTACTTCACTATTTAGTGTCCCGTCACCCCATTGCACCGTGTATTTCAGTTGCGACCCGTCAGGATCCAGTCCTACCACCGTCCACTGCACCGATTGTCCCGCAATTACCGCTGATGGAATGTTTACCATATATCCAAACTCCGGAGCTTTGTTCGTAGAAGTTGCCGGAGATATTGTGGTTGATGAGATTGCGGGTGCGGACGCGGGTGATCCATCCACGGTGAGCAATAGTTCTCTGCGCGTCACTGCATCATCACTGTCTTTTAATTCAAGCACTGCCCTGTACGAACCGCCGTACTGGAAGGTGTGCGATACGTTTTCTGAAAGTGGAAAACTTTGCGATACGGTTCGTTCTGACGCAAACGATGCACCATCTCCATAGGTAATTGAAAATCTCATAGTTGCTCCATCGGGATCATATCCGCCTATTCTCCACGTTCCGCTTTGCCCCGAGGTAAGATGAGAAGGGCCATCAAACGCAGTGATAATGGGACGCTGATTCGAAGTATTTAAGGAAGAACTGCCAGTGGTTATGGGAGCCGTGGTTCCGATACCCACCTGCGACGAGGTAGTACCGATTCCGACCTGTCCTGAAGAAGCGGTGGTGTTGACCGTAGAAACAGACTGACCTCCCGATGAAGTACTTTGCAAAGCTTGATACTCTCCCAATCCTTTCACTGAATTACTCACGTAATCCAAGCTGTATCCGGAACTGACCCAATAATTCAATTCGTTGGGATTGGGTTCGCGCTTAAGAAGCGTGCGGAAAATATTTCTCACCTGATCACTCCGAGTGTTTCCACTACTGGAAACCACAGACGATGTGGTTCCGATACCCACTTGCGACGCGGTAGTACCGATTCCGACCTGTCCTGAAGAAGCGGTTGTCGCATACACCGTTACCGAACTTGTTATTTGTTGTCCGTTTGTGCCGGAACACCCCACACTATAGGTGCCTGTTGCGGTTGCCTGTATCGTCCCGTTTCCATTCGTACCTCCGATTGAAGGGAAAAATCCGAATGTCCAGCATGATGAAGTGTTTGCTGAAGTCCATGAGAGTCTTACTATATCTCCCGATTGAACTGTAGTGGCACCGGTAACATTGTTTGCTTTGAGAACTATGGAGGGAACACCCGCAGAAGTACTAGAGGTGTTTTGCAAAGTTTGATTTTGAGTAGAGATAGTCGTTTGCAAAGTACCAGATATTGAAGATGCTCTAATTGAATTGCCGATATAGTCGATGCCATATCCGGAATTATCCCAATAGCTCAACACATTGGGATCCACTTCCTGATTGAGAAGCGTACGAAAAAGCTCTCGGATTTGCCCACGACGAGACGAGGTGTCGATGACTGAAGTTACAGAATCGGGTGAGGCAGGCGGAGGAGTTTGTGAAACGGGTCTCTGTGCATTGCATCCATAGAGCGCATTGAGTTTTGCGCGTGTTGTGGGACCCACGTATCCCGTACCACTGCGTATGTTATAAGAATGAAGTATTTCCGATGCGTATTTTTCTTGGAAAGAGGTGACGGCGGAAGCAGTAGTCCTCTCATCAAATTGTCCGGTTACCTGATTATCGGTAAGAAGTCCTTCATTCTTGAGCGCGGTCTGCACTGCAAACACTTCCGCACCGCTACTTCCTATACCAAGATTCACACGGAACTCTGAACATGCCAATCGCTCGGAGCTATCTACCGCACTCTCATTCTCATTAGAAGAAGATGCCTGTGTGCCATTTTGAAACGAATCAAGTTTCTGTTGCATTGCCTGTATTTCCGCAAGCAACTCCCTTACTTGCGATTGAAGCGCTTCAAAGTCGGACTCCGCGCGGGACACCGAAGGAGTGAAAAGAACGGTTATCGCAAGCGCCGCGACCAATGCGCTTCCGACAACCTTTTTAAGAAGATTGTTCATAATGGATTCATCATAGCACAATATCCCCCTCGCAATATATATAACAAAAAAACCGACTGCAATTGGTATTGGAAAATTGAATTTCCGAATAAGGCCAAATGCTCACCCCACTACTAATAACTAAACGTCTTCGAGATGAAAAACAACGCAAGTCCTAATGCAACAAACACAATCGAGATAATCCAAAACCGCATGGTGATTTGAGACTCCGGCCACCCCAGTGCTTCGAAGTGATGGTGAATCGGTGTTGAAAGAAATACCTTTTTACCCCGAAGTTTTTTTGAGGTGAGTTGAATAATCACCGAAAGCGACTCAATCACAAGAATAATCGCAAAAAATGGCAAAAGAAGCGTGGTATTCGTAAGCATCGCAATTACTCCGATTACAATACCCAGCGACATTGATCCGGTATCCCCCATGAAAAACTTTGCCGGATATATGTTGTGCCACAGAAATGCGAGAAGCGCTCCGATAGTTACTCCTCCGAATGCGGCGAGATCAAAACGATTAAGAGTGAACGCAACCGTGGTAAGCGCCACAAATGCAAAGAGCGATACACCGCCCAAAAGTCCATCCAGTCCATCTGTTTCATTTGCGGAAAACGCGGATGCGATGATGATGAACATGAAAATTGGGATGTACCACCATCCGATGCTGTAATTTCCAAAAAATGGCACCGCAAGTACGTCCCAATCAAGCCGGAAATAAAACCACCACGCACCTATCGCCGCGATAAGCGTGTAGATAATAAGTTTATGCCTCACTTTCAGTCCCCCGCCGGGCGCACCTCCAATTCCCAGAGTTCCACACCAATCGTCAATCAGTCCGAGAAGCGCCGCAATCGTAAGCGCGGCAAGAGGCAAATATGTTTCCGCGCGATTTAAAAAATTGAAATAGTCCCATACCCCGTGGAAAAAAGCCGAGAGTAGTCCGAATATAATGGCTAACCCAAGTACCGTTGACCAAATGATGACACCTCCCCCCGTCGGCGTTCCCGCTTTGCGCGTATGCAGTTCGTTGAATACCGGCGTTTCCGTACCGGTACGGATTTGTTTCTCAAAACTTCCCCGTCGAAGCATGCGCGCCCAAAATGGTGTCATGATAAGCGCCACCGCAAACGCGATGGTAGTAACAATAATGATTCGTACCGCCTCTCCTTGAATAATCATGATGATATCGCAGTGGCGTTTTCATTCGTCTCCGGTTGCGTTGTTGACGTGGTAAGCAGTTTTTTAAATTCTTCGAAACGAGGGAGATCTTCACGGCGTGTCACTCCCAAGTGACGCAGACAATCGGCGGTAATGTCATACAAGAAAGAGTGTGGCAATGATGGGTCGGGCATTCTCTCTACAAGTCCGCGCACACGCAATGTCCGCACGGTAAACGCGGAGTTTACTCCTCGTACAAAATCCAAACGCGCACGTGATATGGGCCCACCGTACGCAATAATAGAAAGCGCTTCCACAGTCGCGGGAGTAAGCGCTTCGGAAAGTTCTTCCTTCATGAAAGAAAGGAGAAGGTCTCCGTATTGCGGTTTTGTCACAAGTTGCACCTGATCTCCCGTAAGGAGCAAAGAAAGTCCCCTTGCATCGGACTCAAGCTCTTTTTGAAATGCTTCAAGAAGCGCATCTTGTTCTTCGACGGCGATCCCCAAAACCTTTTCCACTTTCGTTCGGGAAATGGGCTCTCCGTGCACAAATAAAAGTGCCTCGAGCCGTGCCAATATGTGTGTTGATGCGTTTTCGGTCATTGATAATGATTACTGTAATGGTGCATCCGAGGCCCTTTCACGAGTCGCATGCGTCACTATTATATCAGAGAAATTTTCTTTCTGTTCGAGAATTACACGTCCCTCGCGGGCAAGGTGGAGCGCCGCAAGGAAAAGCGCCACCACTTCTTTTATATGCTGTTCCCCCGCCACCGCGCGGAAACTCATTGTACCTCCCTGCGTAAGCCGCGTAATGATTTCCGCAATCTTTTCTTCTATTGCGATGATTGTTTCTTTGAGCGTCTCTTTCTCTCGCGTATATGACTCAAGCGATTGAACCACATTCTGCACCGCCGCCGCAAGCATGGCACCGGTAAGATCAGGAGGAGGATAAAACGCCACCGCCGCATTTAAAAAATATGGACGACTGCCAAGTATCGATGTGTCCATAAATGCCGCCGCGATGCATTTTTCCGCAGGACGCCACAACTTGTAAAACAATACACGCCGTTCAAGATCTTTGATATCCGCTTCTTCATCTTCGGTAAGCGTCAAATCGGGAAGTAACATCTTCGACTTGATAAGAATAAGACGGCTTGCCACCGCAATAAAATCAGCAAGAACGCCGGGCGATGCATGCTCCTGTGTCTCAAGATACCGCAAAAAATCGTCGGTAACCTGCGCAAGCGATACCTCCGTAACATCAAGCTGTTTTCCCTCAATAAGCTCTAACAGTTTTTCAACAGGACCTTGGAATTTTTCAAGCGCAAGCTGATACATAAGGAATATTTGATTGTAGTATAGTACCTCTCACCTGCAATATGCGCCACTCCCCGATTTACCGTCTTCGGGGTATAATGACGAAAATATGGCACTGGCGCTCTACCGTAAATATCGACCGAAAAAACTTGATGACATACTAGGACAGGACACCAACGTCGCGCTTCTTAAAAGTGCGGCACGCCAGGGGAAAATCGGACACGCATACCTTTTCTACGGACCGCGAGGCACGGGAAAAACATCCACCGCGCGTCTTATCGCAAAATTGCTGAATTGCGAAAAAAGAAAACTTGATTTGAAATTCGGAGAAACCGGCGAACCGTGTAATACGTGTCTCGCGTGTATTTCGGTGGATACGCAAAATTCTTTTGATGTGATAGAGATTGACGCCGCATCAAACCGCGGCATTGATGAAATTCGCAATCTGAAAGAAAGCATTATCACCGCGCCCGCGCGTGGCTCTCATAAAATTTATATCATCGACGAAGCGCATATGCTTACCTCCGCCGCGTGGAATGCACTTCTTAAAACACTCGAGGAACCTCCGCGTCATGCAGTAATTATTCTTGCCACCACCGAATACGAAAAACTTCCTCCCACGATTATTTCACGCACACAACGATTCCTTTTTAAAAGACTTACAAAAGAACAACTGGTAAAAAAACTTGCGCATATTGCGAAAATCGAACATATAAAAATAGACGATGATGCGCTTGAATTGATTGCCGCGACAAGCGAGGGTTCCGCACGCGATGCGGAATCTCTCCTTGATCAAGCGGCGGGATGGAATTCGCACATTGATGCAAAAGTAATAGAAGAGCTTACCGGACGTGTCGGATTTCGGAAAGTACACACCCTCGCATCTCATATATTAAAGAATGAACTTGCCGAATCGCTCGCCTTTCTCCGCACACTCTCCGATGAAGGACACAACATGACGGACTTCACCAAAGACCTAATTCATTATCTTCGCCGTGCGCTTACGCTTGCATTAAATCCCGCACTTGAAAAAGCGTATCATGCCGATTTTACACAAGAAGAACTTACCTCGTTAAAATCCCTTACACCGCTCGCCGAACGCGAATCAACCGCATCTCTGCTCCGTGCGCTTATACGAGGGTACTCCGAAATGCGTTACAGTCCCTTTGCAACTATTCCGCTTGAGATTGCACTTGTGGAACAACTTGGGTCTAAAAATTAATAAAAAGGGGGTAGAAAACAGGCGAAAACAAAAACGGACGAATGTTATCACATTGTCCGCGCCTGGTTTCTGTTTCTTGCTCCCTGCTCCTTACTTCTTCCTCTTTGTCTTATCTGCTTGCCGAAATAGTGTCTCCCAACTCCGCAAAAGGCGCACGTATAATAATTTTCTTGCTTGATGCATTTCGCATTATTGTGTATCCCGTATTGTAATCCGTAACTGATTCCCAATATGCATCCGGCGCTATTGCATCAAACGGAAGTGAAGGAAGATACTCCGGCACAAGACACGGCGCAATGTCATATGACGTTGACGCAATTACTTTCGGCGATTCGGCAATCACTCCTGCATCACACTCAAATTCTCCTTCATGTGCCGCCACGTTTTTTGCAATCGCTTTCGCAATCGTGTCGGTGTCCACCACACGTTGCAAATCTCGCGCTTGCGGGAATGAATGACGCGAACTCCACACCGCCGCTACGGAACCCGTAAGTGCGGCAATAACTCCCACTGCAAGTATTACCTCCATCACCACAAACCCACCCCGAAAAGAACTTGTTTTGTTTGTATGCATATTTAAGATAACCCAAGTTTCAAACTAACTTTTTAGTGTATTGCTACTATTTGCTATCTATAATATAGCAAACTCCCGCTTCTACGGGGTTTCCGAACCCGACCACTATAGCATAACGAGTTAAAAAAATAAATAATTTGCACGGAAAACATTGTAATAAGTTGATACAATTCAGGGTCTACGATACACTCTAGAGGCAAATTTGCGGGGTCATCTAGCGGTAGGATACATGACTCTGAATCATGTCACCCTGGTTCGAATCCAGGCCCCGCAGCCAAAAAATAGAATCGCCGTTTTCGCCAAAATGCGGAGCGTCGCAAAGCGACGCGACAGGGGTTTCCGAGAGAATTCGCCAAGGGTTTTTGAAATC
>JANLHI010000005.1 GCA_024654525.1 Patescibacteria group bacterium
GAAACGTTACCCGGAGTATCTTTTTTCCCGACACAAGGGGTATGGAACAGAGGAACACATTAAGCGCATCAAACAATACGGCATCTCTCCCATACATCGGAAGAGTTTCCTCAAGGGGATTGTCTTAAGGTAAGAAATTATGTACCATATTGAAGACGACGCATTCGCGCGTTTTTGTTTGCAGTTCTTTTGAGTTTTTCAAAAAATAGATACAATCTTCAATCGCCACAGCACATAGAGGTGAACGATGAACAAAGAGAGAAGCGATGCACTGAACGCGGCGGCAGTTCTTGAGATGAAGCAAGAATTGGCCAATCCGACAACGGAAGCGGAAGCTGGTAGTAATTTCCCACCCGGGCACATTGACGGTCGTCCCTCGCCGACACACTACGGCGAAAGACGCGAGTACGGTCGTAAAGGCAATTAAGCAACGAATCTCTTTTTATATAGCGCTCCCACAGGAGCGCTATTCTTTTTATTGACAATTTTGTATTACAGTGGTATTATACAAATAGTTTAAGTACAAAAATTTCTACAATTTCTTCTCCAGAGGAGGAATAATCATGCAACGAGGAGAGGGGTATGGTTCAATATCCGCTATATTACTACGTTCGTGTGGGGGAGACACAGCCGTGCTCGTACTGCCGGACCTGAAACCTCGAACTGAAGAACTGCCCACGAAATTTACACTTCCCGGTGGAAGTATAAAGAAAGGGGAAAGTGAAAAGGAAGCACTGGTTCGCGAAGTAGAAGAAGAGACAGGTCTTATTATCTCATTCGAACAATGTACGCGCGTTGCCGGTTTTTCCAAAGAATTCAAAAAACAAGGAACACAGCATACTTTTTGGTTTGTGAAAGATACATGGAAAGGTGTTCTTCGCCAAACCGGCCTTCGTGGAGAGACGGGAAGGCCAGGGTGGTGGAGTGTGAATCTCGCGCTTCAGAAGGAAAACGGACTCCATTTTTCCCACAAACTTGCGTTGTATCATGCGCTCAAGGAAAGCGGCTTCGCAAAAGATTCCAAGAATATCGCCTATGCGCTCCGGGAGCATGAGATCTTGCTCACATCCTGCCCCTTTATGAAGTAACGAAGGAAACCTTGACGGAGGGCCTTCGTAATAGAATCAACCTGATTTCAGGGTTGATTCTTTTTTTATATGGTGTATAGTAATAAGCAATGTCAGTACGAATGCGACACACCCGTGGACACACGGGCAAT
>JANLHI010000008.1 GCA_024654525.1 Patescibacteria group bacterium
TATCCTTGGCGCTTTTGTCTTTGCGTTTCAGCAACCAATCAAGGATCTCCTTACGCCTTATTTTCTCTATAACCCATGCGAAAAACCGATCACGTACACACTTGGTTCGTTCGATGACAGATTTGGCCTCTCCCGAGAAGCTTTCTTAAGCGCGATTGAAGAAGCCGAGGCTGTGTGGGAGGAACCCATTGGGAAAGAACTTTTTATTTATGAAGAGTCTGGAAAACTAAAAGTAAACCTTATCTACGATTATCGTCAGCAGGCGACCAACAAATTAGAGAGTCTTGGTATTGTGGTAAAGGAAGACAGAGCTTCCTATGATGAATTGAAAGCAAAATATGAAGCGCTCAGTAGGGAATACACCCGAGCAAAAGCAGATTACGATGCGCGCGTAGCTTTATTCACAGAGAAGAAAGATTCTTACGACCAGGAAGTACAGTATTGGAATAAGAAAGGCGGGGCTCCGAAAAAAGAATATGAACAGCTTCAAGAGGAAAAAACGGCACTGCAAGCGGAGCTGGCGGAAATACAAAAACTCGAGGTGGATCTTCATGAAGATGTGGAGAATATCAATTCGTTGGTGGTAGTGCTCAATCGCTTGGTAATTTCGCTTAATCTAAGCGTGGAAAAGTACAACGAGATTGGCGCATCGCGCGGCGAAGAATTTACCGAAGGAGATTATCAAGAGATTGGCGGCAAGCAGGAGATAAATATTTACGAATTCAGCAACCGCGATAAACTGGTGCGAGTTTTAGCACACGAGTTTGGCCACGCGCTAGGACTTCAACACGTAGAGGATCCGCAATCTATTATGTACAGGCTTAATACAAGCACGAACGAAAAATTGACAGATGATGATCTGAAAGAACTCAAGGCGCGTTGTGGTATCAAATAGTGATGAAAAAAAATGGGAAATGGAGTCATGTGTGTTCTTGACTTCCGCAAATACGAGGAACATAGTATATATGACTATGTATCGTATGTTGCCGGGTGACGCTCGGAATGGATGATGCAGAATACTCACACACTCTAGAGCGCCAAGGTCGAATCGACATGCAGAGCATGGCTGATTATTAGACTAGCTTGTTTAAATAATTAAAAAAATATGATGTATGGATTTGGTCCGGCGATGGCAGGGTTTGGGATCCTGGGCGGTCTCGTATGGCTTGTCGTGTTTATTGATCTCGTACTTGTCGGTGTCTGGCTGTGGAAGCAAATTTCAAAGTAATAATAGGAAATCCATGTTTACCGATAGGGAAGACGGAGGGCGGCAACTCGCAAAGAAACTGGAACGATACCGCGGAAAAGAAGCGGTTGTTTTAGCATTGCCGCGCGGCGGAGTTGTTACCGGCTATGAAATTGCCACGGCGCTCAAATTGCCGCTTGATATTATCGCGGTGCGCAAGATAGGCCACCCCTCTTCCCCTGAATATGCGATCGGAGCGGTTGATGAGAAGGGGACTACGATTCTGAACGAA
>JANLHI010000009.1 GCA_024654525.1 Patescibacteria group bacterium
GCGATACCCTCCGGGCACGCCGATAAATTTCACCTTGTAATCAAAATCTGCGCTGGGGGCGATGTGCAGTTTGCCGTCCGGCCCCGTCGTCCCGATGCCTACGTTGCCGTTCGTGTCTATCACGACCTTGTTTGCCGAGGCTACACGAAATTGGTGTTTACCGGTTGCAGGCACATCATAATAAAGATTAGTGTCTGACCCTCCACCACCAGCAAAACCAAGTTTTCCACTATCTGAAATATTTCCATTTAGAGAAATAGCATTATAGGTTGTGGAGTCGCTGATGACTCCTAACTTCAACACATTTGTTCCGCCCGCATTTATTTCCAACTTCGCCCCAGGCCCCGTCGTCCCGATGCCGACGTTGCCGTTTCCTTTGATTCTCATTCTCTCAGTTATATTTCCTGATGCCACTCGGGGAGCAAATACCAAATCAGCTTCATTGGTCACATGACTTATCTGCTGAACCCCAAGCATCGCCGCATCATTACCGTCAGAATCTTTGAACCCTATAGCAGTATAATTGTTGGCAGTAGCGTCATTATTCCGAATGTTCAAAAATTGTGCATCCTCCAAGCCCGTCGTCGTACTATCACTACCCACGATTTGTAAAAAAGTGCTTGGCCCCGTCGTCCCGATGCCGACTTTGCCTTGATAATTGACCGCAAGTGCTTCGTAGGTTGGAGATGCCACAGTGCCCTGTACTGTTACACGCAATGGCAAACTGCCATTCGAGGTCTCATTGGAATGTATGCGAACTAAATTGTTGGTTCTGGCGGTGTTCGAGTGAGTGGTCGTAAAAGCAACAAGAGGAGAAGCATCGGAGTAATCACTAGCCTGCATAAGAAGAAAATTGCCGTTGGTTGCGCCTCCACCACCGTCAAACCGCAAGAAATTTACGCTATTACGGTACACCTCCAAGCGAGAAAGAGGCGCCGTCGCCCCGATGCCGACGTTGCCGCCTTGTAAAACTGTCACATAGGGACCCGAGACAGAGCCGTAACTTGGAGTGGTACCCTGACCATATAGATGCAATGGATATCCCTCTGCTGAACCTCTGGCTGAAAGATCCCATCGTGCCGCTCCGTTGACATCAAACATAAAGTCAATGGGGTTGTCCGTGGTGCTCCTGATACGCTGTGTGCCTCTGCCGGACGTTGCTTCATTGATAAATCCGGAGGTGGAGTCGGCGCCATAGTTGCCGCTTCCATATTGTAAATGCAGTTTTGGAACCGGACTCGCCGTCCCGATGCCGACGTTGCCTGCGTCTGAAAAGGTGACTATATATCCTCCTCCTGTAGTATTGAACTGTATCCCGCCGCTCGCATTGTTTCTTATTCGTAATGTGGTTGAGTCTTGGATGAAATGAGATTTATAGCTGCCATTCACAAGGTTTAGCCCGGCGGTCCACGCAATGCCGGCTCCGGTTCCCATCACAATGTCGAGTTTTCCTTCCGGTCCCGTCGTCCCGATGCCCACCCGGTCATTCGTGGCATCGATATACATCACATCTGCAGTGGAGTTGTAGTGCTGGAATTCATAGTTTCCTTTGGTAGAGTTGGAACCGAAAACACCCGCAGAGGTGTACGATGCGCTCAAGGTGCCGGTGAGGGGGCCGGAGAAAGCATCCGCAGTGATAGTGCCAGTTACACGAAAATCTTTCGTTGCCGCAAGCACCGTGGTACTGTCACTCCCGGGGTCTACTTGCCCAGTCGCACCGCTATGCGCCCACGATCCACTGGCAGTTTCAACGGTGTAATAACTCCCCGCTCCGGTGTAATTCGGAAGTTGTACATATAAATCATATGCAGTAGCGCTTATCCCCGCGGCATTCGCTACCCACTTCACTTGACCCGGACCAAGCGCGCCATTCTGTCCCATGGAGTAAAACGATGAATCCCCTGCAAATCCACTTCCATTCACACTACTCGAATTACTCGTCTTGAGCCGAATATATGCCTCAAAGTTCTGACTTATTGCGGCATTATGCCCCGCATTCGATACAATTTTTACCATTGCACTTCTCCCTATTTGCGCCAAAGTAAGCGTGCCAAGCTTTACCCATTGCGCACTACCGCCCGTTGCAGGCAAAGAAATGGGATATGACACCGGAGAACCTGCGATCAAAACATTTCCATCACCTCGCACTTGAAAATCGATACCGCTGTTGTCGTAGGCAGTAATATAGTTGGTGTTTGCGCCACTGTATGCACCCGCATTCATTTGCAAGAACGACTGGTGTGTTGGATCTGCTCCATTAGTATAGTTTGCACTACCGATTGAAATAGCACTCCCTTTGTGTGAACCACTGCCGCGAGTTATTGAAAGAACTGTGGTATCGGTGCTTCCCGGACCTAACAGATTTAACCGCTGTGTAGTGTCGGATGCTGACGTAATATGCAACGCCGCAGTTGGCGCCGTCGTCCCGATGCCGACGTTGCCGTTTGCATCATCAATTACAAAATTAGTTGTTGCACCATCTATTCCCAAAGTTATATCTCCATCATAGCTGGTTATAAATAATGGTTTTCCAGAAGCTTCAATTCTATTATTTAATGTATCCCACAAACCAACAATAATCTTATTTGTTCCATCCCCAAATCTTACACGTCCTTCTGATCCATAGTTTACCTCTAATTTATCTGCCGGCCCCCCCGTTCCTATTCCGACGTTGCCGGTGGCACCTGCAACAACCAGTGCCGGTGTCGAGAATGTTGATCCTCCCGCTGCAGTCGACGGAGTTATCTCAAAGCCGTTGTCAACATTCTGCTGTACACCTGTGATAAAATTATATTTAGTACTGCCTGAATCCTGGAACCGGATGTATCTACCGGCTCCTCCCGAACTTGTGAAGCGTGCAAGCTCGCCGCCGCCGCTCACTTCTAACTTCGCCCCCGGCGCCGTCGTCCCGATGCCGACGTTGCCGGTAGTTTTGGTAACCGTTAACGGCGATGTTCCAGTAGTGACGTCCTCAACTGCGAAGAAACCGTTATCATTGCGAACGACCAAGCGCCATCGACTCGTTGTATCAGTTTCCTGCCAGTCAATATAGGCTCGATTGGAACCAGAAACCATGAGAGGTGCCCCCGGCTCCGTCGTCCCGATGCCGACGTTGCCTGAGCTTAATATTCTCATCCTTTCGGAATTTCCCGTTGCAAACGCAATATTGCCGCTAGAAGACCCGCTAGCTTGGATTGTCATAGTTAATGATTCATCAGTTGGGGGCCATGAACCAGTCAACTTTGAACCCGCAAGAATGCGTAATTCTTGTCCACTTCTTTGCACCATGAAGGCTCCTGTACCTTCAGTATCTTCGACATGTAAATTCGCTTCTGGCCCCGTCGTCCCTATGCCGACGTTGCCGGCAAAAAAATCCTTATCTGCTTCGTGATACACAGTGTCCGTTTCTGCAAAACTTGCGATGTTACTACCTGTGGGATTTTCATAGAATTTTGCAGTATTAGGGGCTGGTGTATCACTTGTAGTTTCGGTGGAATTAGAGGTAACTATTACATTCCATTGTGAGTAATAGTCTGCATCCACATATACCGGCAAATAGTAATTGTTGCCTGATATTAATACTCTTGGTCCGACCTGTACACGCACATCGTCGAGAATTCCCCCTCCTGTCGCTTCCAAAAGTCTTACTGATCCCGCGTCTCCATATCCGAATCTGACTTCGTATCTTTTATGTCCACCGGTGCTGTAATATCTTTCGTACAGGTCAATAAATACCGAAGGGGTAGTACCCCAGTTAGCTTGATCAGAACCCAAGCGAGCAACCTCATATCGCTTTGCTTGTGTTGTTGAAGCGGATAATTCGCCGATGGGGTGCGTGGTCAATGTACCGCCGATGCGCATGCTTCCTTGCACGTCCAACTTAAACGCCGGACTCGTCGTCCCGATGCCCACCCGGTCATTCGTGGCATCGATATACATTACATTCGCAGTGGAGTTGTAGTGCTGAAAAGTATAGCTCCCCTTGGTGGAACTTAATCCAAACACGCCCGAAGAAATATATGGCGCACCCAAAGTACCGGTAATACTTCCCGCGCCCAAAATGTCATATCCTTGCGTATAGAGTATATTCCCGAGAGAAGAGGTGGCGGAACCACTACCCAGTGTTGATGCCGCCACGGGAGTAGGAAATAGGGAGTAAGCAGTAAGGAGTAGAAATACAAAAAAAGAAAGTGCTTTAAATCCAAATTTCAAATGACTTGTATCAAAAATCCATGCGAAACGATTTTTCAATATTGCCCCACGAAAACACTCCCCTTTCTTATTTATATCGGTGAAAAAAAATTGCACGAGGTTATGAATTTATTATAACAATTGGCACATCCGGCATCTGTGGACAAGGGGTTGTGGTCAGCTCCGACACAAACGAATTATTGAGGTTTAACCTCAATAATTCATGCGCTGCGAACGCTCGGGATTGGCGAAGAAGAAAGGATATAAACTTTTGTGGTAATATCGACTTTCCGTGAAGGAGAGATACATTGAAGATATATGAGGGGAAAAAAGTAAAAAAATCTTCACTGACTCTCAAGTGGGAATGCTCCTTGAGCATATAGACGGGAAGCTGGATCTGCTGGCAGAGGGAAACAAAAATCTGGACGAAAAAATTGATCGGACTCATGAAAAACTTTCGAGTGAGATCGGGGGATTGCATCAAGAAATGAACTACAAGTTCGAGGTGGCTTTTGAGAAATTTAAAGAAGTTGATGAGCGTTTTGATAAAGTTGATGGAGAGATCCATATCATTCGCAATGAACTCAAGGAGAAAGTCGGACGCGATGAATTCCAGCTTTTAGAAAAGCGGGGTATGGCGCTTGAAAGGAAGGGGGCAAAAAAATAACACAGGATTTATTTTATATATAACCAAAACCGCCCGCTTCCGGACGGCTTCATTTTTATTATCACGCTTATCTTTAAAATAATCCTTCTGACTATTTCTCGTTCACAATCAGCTTCCCTTCAAAAGAAGGAGTACATTCATCACAGACGAACTTATATTGCCCGAAAGGATACCCTTGAAACTGGAGCTTGCCCGTCTGCCCTTTTATCACTTCTTTGTATACCCCAAAGTCAGGGAAAAAGATGTTGTAGTCCTTGTCTTCGGCCGTTAAGCTGATATCAATCACATCACCTTCGTTCACTACGATCGTTGAGGGATTATAATTATTTCCGGTCACCGCAATATCAAAATGACGGAATGAACTCTTCCCCGTATCCACCACAGTGGTAGGAACCGCCACGTTTGCGGGAGTTGCAGTATCCCCTTCTTCCGGCGTTGCAATTTTCTCTTGTACTTTTTCACGCGTACCCCCTTCTACCGTACCAAGCGCGTTTTCGTTTTCGGGACGGAATGTGTCTTCCCCTTTTACCTCAACCCCACCTGTCCTAGGCGATACAGTACTACCCTGCTTCAACGACACTGCAATAAGCGCAATGACAATTACTACTATGACACCCACAATCCCAACCACTAAGGGTTTTTTATCTTCCATAAAATAATTATACCGCATTACATTTTTTCTCCCTGTGGACAACACAATTATTGAGGTTTAACCTCAATAATTTATCATATAATTGATGACGAGAAAAAAACCTTCTACTGGGGAAATTTATCACCTATACAATCGCGGTGTAGAAAAACGAAATATCTTTCTCACCGATTCTGATTATTTTCGCTTCATTCACGACCTCTTTGAGTTTAACGATCGCGAAGCGGTACTTAATTTGACTTACCATATTAAAAATGCGAGAGAAGTCGGCACTATGCCCCTTACCCCTCGTAAAATCGAACGGCAACCACGCAAGCTCCTCGTGGAGCTTATGTCATTTTGCCTTATGCCCAACCACTTTCACCTCCTCGTTCGGCAAAAGGTCGATAATGGAATCTCGCTTTTTATGCAAAAACTCGGTACTGGTTATACAGTCTATTTTAATAAAATATACAAACGTGTTGGATCCCTTTTCCAAGGAACCTACAAGACAAAATTAGTAAAAGATGAATCACACCTTCTTCATCTCCCCTACTACATTCACACAAACCCACTCGACCTCGTCATGCCTGAATGGCGAGAAAAAGAAATTAAAGACTATAAACGAGCATTCCGATTTCTGGAAAGTTATCGATGGAGTAGTTTTCCGGACTACATAGGGAAGCGTAATTTTCCCTCCGTCACTCAGCGAAACTTTCTTTTGCAAATGTCAGGAAACGAAGAAAACTACAAACGCGAATTTGCCGCATGGCTGAAGAATATGAATCTTGAAAGCTTGGAACCTTTCACCCTCGAACCAATTATCGAGGTTAAACCTCAATAATTCAATCGCTTCACTTCGTAGTCAAGATCAAGAATACCAAGAAAGGGAGTGTGATAAGGATTGTTGCCTGGAGTTATTGTCGCCTTCCAATAGAGTTCTGTGCCGTGAGAATTCTTAAACCAAAGTCCTTCGCTGCGATCTTTTATTAACTCCCATTCCCCGTCTGTAGTGTTTTTCACTTCAAGTGCGATTGAGGCATCTCCTGCTGAAAATTCACGAAAATCAATGCGGAGAATGTGCGGAACTTCTGCGTTTTCATAATTGTTTAAATTGTTTGATTGAATAATCACAGGTCCGGAAGGAATTTGGAATCCTTTATCATGAAATAACCATGATGAGGAATTTCCTCCTTTCAATTCTGCATACACCGCAAGCGAGTATGAATTAGGAAGTCCGACTTCCTTAGTGAGGGTGAGGTATGAAAACTGCTGAGGGGCGGTGCCAAGGAGATCCGCTTCGCCTACAATTTCTTCCGTGCCATTTTGGAAAAGTTTGAGGAATATCGGACGCGGACGACTAGCTCTCTCCTTATTGAACATATACCACGTCGTAGCAACACCGCTTCCCACTCTTATAATCCCGGGCGTAATGCCACCCTGCATAATGCGCACACCAAAAAGCCAAGAGAGGTCAGAAATTCGGAATTTACTACTACCACCACGAATACGGAATCCCTTACCTTCATACCCACCATACACCGCGAGAAAATCTTCGGAAATACCGCCAAATCCCCATGTACCGAGAAATTCGGAAACAAATGCCCTCCCTCCATTTTCGAAAATTGGCGTGAATTGTTTTCCGTCGTAGTAATAAACGTATCCCGCATACCTCCCTCTTTCTTGCGCAACTGCATCAGGAAGCACCGCCCGTACAATACCCACCACCCACACATCGCCAATCACGTCTGCAGATACGCTATATACCGAACCATCGCTCTCGGAAAATTGCGGGAGTGATATGATGCCACCGTCTTTGACAAGCACGGTTCCTTTTGTTTCAAGACACACGCTTTGAATACAAGATTGAGAATGTATACTCGATGATTCATCGCCGACAACTTGTCGCTCATTCCATTCTGTGTTTGGTCGAAAAAGAAACGCCGTTGCGTCACTATCGCGATGCATAGTGGTATTTTTTTTATCCAACGCCGCGTCGCTTGAGAAAAGATCGGAAAAAGAAGCGAAAGTGAGGTCAGAAATCCCCTCTAAACTTTCCAGTCGTTCGGGCATGTCTCCCTCTTCAAATATTCCTTGCACACCGACAGACAACTCTTCATTCAAAGGGATACTATTCGTTGCGTGTTGCGCCGTTTCGATCACCGCGTCAAATCGCGATTCGATATACGCGCGAATCAGCTTTACTATGGTAATCGCGGCAAGAAAAACCCCCAGCACCAAAAGGAATGAGGTAAGGGAAATACCAATGCCCGTCAATACATGCGTAACGCGAGGTGAAAGTGCTCTTTTTTTACGCATGTGATGACAAAAGTTTCAAATGTCAAAGTTCAAATGCCACACAAATGACCAAAAATCAAAATCAAAGAAAAATGCCGTGATATTTAGATTTTGGATTTTATTTGAAATTCGTTATTTGATATTTAAATTTTAAGATTTATTTCACTATCATCTTTCCTGTTTCCGTAGCACCAAACACATTATCGCGGAATATGTAATCCCCTTTCTTTGCGGGAGCGATAAAGGTGATAACACGCGTCTCGTGCGGTGCCACACCCACCGCAACCGAAGAAAGAGAAGGTTCGTCAAATACAAAGGTGTGACTCCGGTTTTCATCGGCGGTAATGCTTACCACTACTGTTTCCCCTGCCTTTACCGTAAAACTCGAGGGACTAAATCCCGCGCCCCGCACAATGGAAATTTTAATTGCGGACTTTGGAATAGTATCTCCCAAAACAGGGAGCGACTGCCCCGGAACCTCCGGCGTACCGGTTACCACCACATCTTGCCGTTGCAAAGTAGATTCCGTCTGATCATAAGAAACCCCTTGTGGAGCGATGGGAACTGCGGATTCACCGGCCGTACTCCCTGCTTTGCCATCAGATGAGCCCTGCGAAAAGGGAGAATTGTCGAGGAAATTCGTGAGCACTCCGTTTGAGAGAGAAAAATAAATCAACACTGCCGCGACTGCAATACCACCCACTATCCAAAGCCAAATGTGACGATGTGTAATCATTAGGATAATTTTAAATTAAAAATTAAAGATAAAAATTGCAATGCAAAATTTACATTTTTCGACCCTTCCATTTTTGCATTTTTTCCGCCAGCCAGCGAATGTTATTTTTCATTTTTTTAATATTTTTATTTTGAATTATCTTGCTTTCAGCAAAATACCTTTCTCTGTTTCATGGGGAACATAATTCGGCCATTCGGAAGCATCGTGCCTTGGCGCAGTCAGATGATACGATACCGAATACGTAGTGGGTAGCGAATTATTGAGGTTAAACCTCGATAATTCAGCATACACTACAATTTGCTTCACGGAGGAACGGATCTCGTACCACGCGCGTCCGTTAAATTCGGGAGTAAGACTTACGGTGATAGCCTTCATATCTCTACCTTCCGCGATGGTTTGCCAGAAAAGCCAGAGATCAGAACCAACGGAGGCACTTGTGAAATCAATCGATGCGGTCAATACGTCTCTCGCAAGAGAATTGGCTCCTTCATCCGAATTATTGAGGTTAAACCTCGATAGATTGAGTTTGCCGGAAACAGAGGTGATTTGTCCGATCGAGTTGGGTACATACGTCGCATATTTTGCATCTCCGATTTGGTAGAGCGGGTCAATGGTGGTTACATACAATTTATTTACCCCAGTGATGTTATTACTCCCCATATTGAGATTGCCGGACATGGAATCCCCGGTCTTTAAGACATAGGCACCTGTTGAGGTTGAGACACCACCCACTGCAAGAGTAACCGCATCCGTGACATATTGTTTCGTTGCCGCATCGGCGTTGTTTACCGGAGTCGCCACGTTCGCAATTCGCTGACTTCCCGCATCAATTGAAACGCCACTTACATTACCACTTATCACGAGTTTTGCAGTGGTGGGACTCGTCGTCCCGATGCCGACGTTGCCTTCAAAATAGTTTTTCGTCCCCGTCCCAGTTTGATACACCCCATAATGATTGGTAATTGTTCCCGCCCCAGTCAAACCTTCAAGACGGATGCCGAAAGCTTTGTTTATCGTTCGCGCACCGCTTGCCCCTGCCACATTAATACCAGTACGAGACCAAATACCATATTGTTCATCAATCGTACCCAAAAAATTTGTATCGCTTACAAACACCTGTGATGCGATACCAATCTGGTAGCCATTCGCAGTAACACCGCTCGGGATATTATATTTGTATTTGTACACGTCGAGGGCCTTGATATAGTCCGTATCAGTACCCGTTATCGCGTACTCCTGTTGTATACCCGTTTCTTCCGTCTGCGCAGGGTTGGAGAGTGCCTGATACACGTGTAGCTTATTCCCCGGCCCCGTCGTCCCGATGCCGACGTTGCCGCTCCCTACTATTAACCCGTAATTGTTATCGCCACCTGACACATCGATTTGTAGACCGATATTTGTAGCCGTTCCAGTGTTGTCCGAGCTTACGAAGGAATTGTTTATCCTTGCACCATAATAACTATAAGCACCGCTTACACCTACGGCTCCATCTCCAGTAAAAGCAACATCAAGTCCACCAACACCGTTTATTTGAGCGTCAACACCGGCAGCTTTTGTTACGCTAGATGTAAAAACATTTTCGCTACCGCCCACAACACTCAATTTTTGGCCCGGCGCCGTCGTCCCGATGCCGACGTTGCCGGTGTTTGTTATTACCATTTTTTCGTCGCCAATACCGTAATTCGCCGCATCCGTACTGGAATCAACATAGAAAATAAATTTTCCTATTCCGTTTACACTATCACGCTTGAAACTAATACCTCCTTTGTAATAAGTTGCGTCGGATGAGAATGCGATTGCGGTTTGTCCGATGTTATTCGTTGGATTTCTTAGAGCAATAACATTTCTAATTCCAGTATTCTCCACCGCATCATCTATTTGCAACTTATACCCCGGCGCCGTCGTCCCGATGCCGACGTTGCCGCCGTTTGGATTTAACGCTAATGGGAAGGCTGAATCGTCAGACGGACGAAACGCTTGCAGCCAAACCGAATACGGCGAACTTGACTTTGAACCGCCGAATAAATATACATCAGACCCGCCTAATCTATATGCGGCAGCTGCGGATGAAATAGTGTCGCTTCTTGCTTTTTCAACATGGAGTGTATTTCCCGGCGCCGTCGTCCCTATCCCAACCCGGTCATTCGTGGCATCGATATACATCACATTCGCAGTGGAGTTGTAATGTTCAAATGTATAGTTTCCTTTGGTGGAGTTGGAACCGAAGACACCCGCAGAGGTGTACGATGCGCTTAAAGCGCCAGTGAGAGGGCCGCTGAAAGCACCCGCGGTTATGGTACCCTGGGAAATTAGTCCACCTGCAGTACTCGTTACTTCCGTCTTTACCGTATACCCCGTGGTAGTTGTCCCGTCCTGGAAAGAACTAATTACCGCAGAGGAGCCGAGAAAATTGTTGACGGACACATATATCGTTTGATCCGTTCCAGAAACCGCGCCGGCACCTTGGTCATAGAATTCCAAAAAACCATCGCCATCGCCATTCACCACCAACCGTACTCTTGATTGCGTGTAATCGGTAGATGAAAGCAACGTGAGATTTCCTACCGTCGAATGCCCCGCGGTTACCTGCCATGTGGAGTTCCAAACAACATTGGATCTAGTTCCTGATATGTTCACAATGAATGAAGCTCCGGTCACGCTCACCGGAACAATGTCCACTATCCGTGACCACGTTAAACCTTTGACCGTCTGTGCTATAGGTAATGCGGTAAAGCCACCACTTGAACGCACGATTCCCGCGACATCAAGTTTCGTCCCCGGCCCTGTCGTCCCGATGCCGACGTTGCCGGGTCCCGTAATTGTCAGTGCATTTACCCATGCAGAATTATAGGTTCTTATTTTAAGTCCGGAATTTACATTACCATTAAATACCGTATCAATGCGCCCATCCGTCCCGTCATGGTAAATGCTAGCACAATCACTCGTGGCGCTATCACATCCCCTAACATTTCCTATTACATTCAAACTTCCAGTAATAGTCGCTATCGAATCGTCATTGCCTAAAGTACCTGTTCCGATTTGGAATTTTCTGACAGGATTCGTCGTCCCGATGCCGACGTTGCCGGAACCTAAAAGGGTCATGACAATGCCTGCATCACTGGTGGCAGTGTAATGCGTTCCAGCATTATAGAAATTCCCGAAGTCTAATCTTGAAGTGTCCAGAGCATTCACATAACTTCCGCTTATAGCAGCATATGTTTGAGCCGCGCCACCTGTCGTGTCGGTAAAGATAATTTTCGTCTTTTGCTCGTTGCCTAAAGTAGTAGGTTGATGGATTTCCAGTAATCCCAAACTTGTTGCTGAAGCTTTCGACAAAGTAAGGAAAGTCCCCGGCGCCGTCGTCCCGATGCCGACGTTGCCGCCGGTTAAAATTGTGACTGCTGTGGAGTTATCTAAATCTGTTGTTGCTGCGATTTTCAACGAATCACTGTCTGAATTATCCGCGCCTATTGACCATGTAGTCCCTCCAGTTATTGAATACAGTGATTTGGGGTCACCAGCGGATATCCCGGCGACACGGCTCCATATTCCCATGTGCGCCCCAGACGAATTGGTGGAGTTGTCAAACACGGCATTTACTCCGCTTGCGTTTGCCCGAAGCAGATTAAACTCGTTGGCCGGCGCCGTCGTCCCGATGCCGACGTAGCCGGTGTCTTTGATGGTCATTTGAACGGTGTCGTCGGTCGTGAAAAACACGTTGCCTGAACCATTTGTTGAGGAACGAGTCCCGATACGAGCACCTTGGTTTTGCCAAGCAAACAGCTGCACCACATTATTGTTGTTCCTCACTTCAATCCTAGAATCCGCGGTGGCATCGGTCGCTACAGTAGGATTCTGAACAATGACAGGAATTTGTTGCGTGCTATACACATGCAGTGGAGCTCCCGGCCCCGTCGTCCCTATCCCAACCCGGTCATTCGTGGCATCGATATACATCACATCCGCAGTGGAGTTGTAGTGCTGGAATTCATAGTTTCCTTTGGTGGAA
>JANLHI010000010.1 GCA_024654525.1 Patescibacteria group bacterium
TTTCGTTTCGCGCAAAATAGCGTTGATCTCGCTACTTTTGATTATTCCTTTTTCTACAAGATTATCTAAAAAAGCCATTATTGTTCGCGACACTGTCGCGTATTGTATCACCTACCAATCACCCCAAACGGTCTCCGTTGATGATTAAAAAACGATGTCCTCTTCCAAGAAATCTTCCGGGAATGTTCCCGTTGCCGGAGGAGTTGTTTGTGTTTCTTCATCCTTCAGCGATAGAGGAGGGGGAACGACGTTCACTCCAATCGGCGCGAATGGATTGCTTCGTCCTTTTGGTTCATCTTCTACAGGAAGACTAAAGTCTTCCAGTGATTTGAACGCACTGCTACTAAAGATTGAGTTATCCAATACCAACGAATGCAGATCTCCCAAAAGTGTCAATATTTCTTTATCAACAGCAAGCTTGCCTGTCGGTGACGCAACGTCAGACGTGACCGGACCAACGTTTATTTCCGGCTTAAAAAAATAATTATACACCACTAATCCGACAAGGATGAGCATAGCAATGTAGATTATTTTTTTGTATTTTAATAATTCACCCATATTGATGATAACTACTTAAGCCAATAGGTTTGGAGGGAAATTCGATATTCATACAAATCTTTTTCCGAAGAAACGAACGTAACTTCCACCACATCCACAATACGCAGACTTTTCTCCAGGTCTTTCAGGAAATTTAAAAACGTCTTGTAGGGGCCGGTAACGGAAAATGTCAGAAGCACCGAACCATACCCACTACTATCAGAGACGCTTACGCGCGAAGTGTCCGTCTCTATTACTCCCACCACCGTATTATACAACGACATGCCGTATTTTGACGCAATCCCGTCAATGTCGCGCACCAAGCGTACATTATCCACATTATTCGGGACCATTTTCACGAGACGGTCGAGGTCGGAGGTGGAAAACGTATTATACTTGGAGCGCAACTCATCGCGTAACGCCTGTAATTCTTTCGTGTTATTGAGCGCGCTGTCAAAGAGTGCTTCTTCTTGGGCTCGTTCCCGAATACTGCTGTACGTAGGATCAATATACCCAAAGAAAAGGGTTCCGGATGCGGCAAAAAGAAGAATTGGTATAAAAAATCGTAACATATTACTGTTTGATTGACTCTTTATATAACATAACTGATGGGTCCAAATTTAATTCAAGATTGAAGGTAACATTCCCGCCCTTGGCAAGTCCGAGATTGGAAAAAATTGGATTCTTCAAATACTTATTATCACCAAAAATATCTGACTGGAGCGCGACTGATGAATAACTCCGTGCCTCTCCTTCAAGTATAACTTTCGGCGCCCCGTCAATAAAAGAATAATCAAATCGACTAAACCGAACATTTTGTAGCGTCAATTCTTCAAGTATCTTAAAAAATTCCGAGAACGCGACATGCTTGGCAAGAATTTCATTCGCCATATTGATACGCGTATCCACTCTTTCCATTTCGGTAATCAGTGACGGTTCAAAAGCTCCTCTTGCCTGCTCAAGCCAGTCGCTCTTGTCCGTGATGCGTTTCTCAATAAGTTTCCCGTATGCGTACACGCCCCCGGACCCGAGCAAAGAGAGTATGAAGATGAGCACAGCAATACTAAAAACGATTCCTCTGGAGTTTTCATCACGCCCGCTTTTTGGCGTAAGGGGTTTTTTGGGAATGAACGATTGTTTTGGTTCGTTAAGAGGCATGGACAATGCGGATTATCAATATTTACCCAAGTTCTTGTAATTTCCTGAGGGCCAAACCGATGGCAACTGCGAATTCCGGACCTGCGTCTTTCAGAAGCGGTTCAAGAAATGCGGGCGCTTCTACTTTTGAAAACGGATCGGCAAACAATACTTCGGTTTCCAAATTACTGCCTGCAAAATCATGCAATCCTTTCAGTAAAGCTCCGCCGCCGGTAAGCACAACATTTTTTATGGTTTTATTATACCTTCTTTGATAATTTAATAATACTCTATTTGTTTCGGAAAAGATATGTTCAAGTGTCAATGAAGCGGCTTTAGAAATGTCTGCGTCGGCACCCGTGCCCGTCAGTCCAATATCTCTTTTCAAGTGTTCAGCTTTTTCAATACTGACACCCAATGATTTTGAAATGGAGATTGTAATATCCTGGGAACCACGATTGATAATATGCTGGTTTCGTATAATGCCATACTCAACAATCGCCAATTTTGTGGTTCCGGCTCCAAAATCAAGGAGCATCACCGGCGCGGTATTGTTCCCAAAGGTTGCGCGCGCCATACTGAATACTTCCAGTTCCAGAAAATTATTTTTAAGGCCGGATTCCTGGATAATACTTCGGTACTTATCCACAGTCTCATTGTGGATTGCCACCACGAGTACATCAACACGTTTCTTTCGCTCGTCTTCTTTAACACTGCCGTCTGCCGAACTGTCGTCCACACTGTCATAATGTTTCGGTACGACCCACCAATCAAGCACTACTTCGGATATTGGAACGGGGATATATTTTCGCGCCTCGATTGGTATCATTTTTGCGAGTTGTTTGCTGTCCATGATCGGCATTTCCATTATGGAAAGGAGGCTCGCGCCGAGCGGTATGGAAACGGCACTGCT
>JANLHI010000011.1 GCA_024654525.1 Patescibacteria group bacterium
ACCACCATATTTGAATAGTCCGATGTAAAAAGGATTGGACAAAATAAAAGACGCTTTGGTTTTTGAGATTCTCTTTCCGGTTCTTGTAGTAACGCCGGATTTCGCCAAAAAATTTGCGATGTCTTCTAGCCGTTGATTACCCTTCACATATCGCTCAAAAGCCAAGCGCACAATTTTAGATTTTTTCCTTTCCACCACGATTGTTTTTGTTCTACTATCATTCAAATATCCCACTGGCGCTTGGCTCGGGAATATACCCATTCTCACTTTTTGGCGAAGTCCGCGTTTCGTATTTTCGGAAAGAGAATCTACATAGTATTTGCTTTGACCGAAAGCCATATTGAGCATAAATTTACCCTGACCAGTGTTATCACACCAAAAGGTTGGAAATTTAATGCTCGCAAGTTTCCCCATGTCGAGGAGATAAATCACCTTGCCTCCGTCCACCGAATTGCGGGCGAGACGATCGGGATTCCATGCGAGGATGTTTCCGCCGAAAGTTTCAATTTCCTTAATCATTTTGTTAAATATCGGACGACCTGGCACTTTCGCTGATTGCTTTTCAATATATTCGGCGGAAATTTCAATACCTTCCCGAGTGGCGTATTCCCGCAATTCGGTGAGTTGCGCATCAATACTTAAAACCTGCTTGTCCTCGACATCAGTTGACTTGCGAGCATACAAAAAGAATTTTTGCGTAGATATATTATTCATAATTTTGAAAACTTAAATGGCCGCTCTTGGGGCGCCCACAATGATTGCTCAAAGTGGCCCAAAAACGGCCATTAAAATAAGCAATCACTATGTGGGCGCAAAGTCATTATAGCAAAAATTATTTTTGTATCAAAGCAAATACTATGTCAAAATTGCTTCTGATTTCGCACCTCCTTCTTGGCGAAAAATTAGTGCGCGCCAGCGCGCCAAAAATTATGAATTCGTTGGGGAAAATCGGCGGGAATCCTTGGGACGCGCTTCGCGCGTCCCGCATTTCGGCTTCTTCAAAACCTTTGAGT
>JANLHI010000017.1 GCA_024654525.1 Patescibacteria group bacterium
CTTCGCAAATTCGGCAAGAATTTTATCAAATTCCCTACGAAGGAACGCGGGCCAGAGAGTGGGAGTGAAATAAAATTCGCTGTAGACGGATTGCCATGGCAAAAAATTGGAGAGACGCTTTTCCCCACCTGTCCTGACAATGAGATCCGGGTCAGACATATCTTTGGTCCAAAGATATTTTGAAAATTCCTTTTCGGTCATTTTCCCAATCTCTTCTTTTGTTTTCTCTTGTGCAATTTTCTTCACCGCCGACACGATTTCCGCCCGCCCACCATAAGAAATCGCGAGCACGAGAGTGTTCTCTTTGTGCACCATGGTTTCTTCCTCTAGTTTACGTATCCCTTCTTCTATATCCTTCGGGAACCTGGAGAGGTCACCAATGAACCGCACGCGAACCTTTTCTTTCTTGATATCCTCCACCTCGTCCACGAGAACATTCCGCAAGAGTTTCAAGAGAAACCCCACTTCCAGCTTTGACCGATTCCAGTTTTCCGTAGAAAACGCGTACGCAATCACTGTCTTCACCCCTGCTTCCTTTGCCCACGTGAGCATTTCTTTTAATTTTTTATATCCCGCGCGATGGCCTTCGTATATCGGCAACCCGCGCTTGCGCGCCCATCTGCGGTTGCCGTCCATAATAATACCGATGCACTTTGGAATATTCTTTTCTTGTTTATGCATATTTAATCACAATAGATGATCTCAAATGTTTTGAACTCTCCCGTTGCCTTGTTCCATGTCTCCTCCACCTTATCCACCCGCGCAAAGATCGGTCCCTTATGGAGGCGCGAGAGGAATTTCCGCAAGGCGTCTTCCTCTCCCTCGGCGACCACGTGCACCGAACCGTTATTCATATTTTGCACAGTACCAACAATCCCGAGTCTTCTCGCGTTTCTCTTTGTAAAGTCGCGATACATCACCAATTGCACCCTTCCTCTTACACAGCACTCCAACCTTCTCTTTGTCATATGAATATTTTATCTGGTAAACCCGAGCAATGTGAGAATTGTATCAAAATCATCATCTTTTGAAACCTTGTTTTTCCGCTCAAAGTTGCATCTCGTGCACACATGCACAATACTGTGTCTTTCGCCTCCCACTTCTACCCCGACCGGTTCCATGGTGCCACCGCAGGTGGCGGCGCGATCCCCCGGGTTCACATCCACATGCTTGCTCCATAGGCATTTCGGACAATGATTGGTGTATCCATTACCCTCCACGGTAAAGCTACACTGCTCACACGTAAAATCTTCTTTGGTACGTTGAAACTTCTTATGGGAAGTGGTCATGTTGTCACTCATTACCGTACCATAAAATAGCTGGAAAGGT
>JANLHI010000018.1 GCA_024654525.1 Patescibacteria group bacterium
GCTGACGATATTCAAACCGGTGTTTCCATGTCGCACGCGCTTTCCCGACATCCGAAAGTATTTTCTGTTTTTTACGTCAACATGGTGAAGGCGGGTGAAGAATCGGGAAAATTGACCGAGACGTTTCTGTACCTTGCCGACTACCTTGACCGGTCATATGAATTGACTTCAAAAACAAAAAACGCGCTGATTTATCCCGCGTTCGTAGTTGCCACCTTTGCTATTGTGATGGTGCTCATGTTGACACTGGTGATACCGCGCCTTTCTGCGATTCTCCTTGAAACAGGACAAGAGATTCCCATATACACAAAGATTGTTATGGTAATCAGCAATCTCTTAACTCAATACGGTCTCTTTTTCCTCGTCCTCTTTATCATAGGGGGGTTTTTCTTGTGGCAGTTTAGTCAATCGGAAAAAGGGCGCATCATACTTGCGCAGTCCCGGTTGAATACGCCCTATATCGGCGAACTGTATCAGAAACTTTATTTATCGCGCATTGCGGATAATATGCACACCATGCTTAGTTCCGGCATTTCAATTGTGCGCGCCATAGAGATTACCTCTAATGTGGTTGGCAACGATGTGTATAAAAATATTCTTGTGGATGTTGGCGAGAAGGTAAAATCAGGAAGTTCGTTCTCCAGTTCTTTGGAAGGGCATCCTGAAATACCAAGAATTTTAACGCAAATGGTAAAGATTGGTGAGGAAACGGGGGAGATGGGTAATATTTTAAAGACACTCGCTCATTTTTATAAACGTGAAGTGGACAATTCAGTTGATACCTTAGTAGGGCTCATAGAACCGGTGATGATCGTTGCCCTAGGCCTCGGAGTGGGTATTCTTCTTACTTCCGTGTTGGTACCGATATATAACATTACGGCGAATATATAGTAAACTCTTTACTGTATATACTTATCCACAGCAATATCTATCTTTATTCGCCCGCGTGATATAATAAACACATTGAAAATAAAGTCGTACCACACCACACGGGCACTTCTTGTTTTCTAAGTTGCTTCGCACCTAAGAAAACAATGTCGCCCGT
>JANLHI010000006.1 GCA_024654525.1 Patescibacteria group bacterium
TTGCACCACAGGCCACCATTTTTCAAATTTCTCCAGGTCGGCGGGCCACCCAATAGTGGAAACATAGTTTACGAGCGCGTCAAACCACACATACATTACGTGTTCTTCGTCTCCAGGCACCTCTATTCCCCACGGCATCTTCTCTTTGAGTCGTGAAATACTAAAATCCTGCAGTCCGCGCTCTACGAATTTTGTTATTTCCGTACGGCGCGTAGGGGGTAAGATAAAGTCAGGATTGTCATGATAAAGCTTAAGCAGCGCTTCTTGGTATTTTGAGAAACGGAAAAAGTAGTTCTCTTCTTCTCGTAATTCAATTTCCGTGGTGGGATGTATGGGACATTTCCCTCCCAGAAGCTCGGAGTCGGTCTTTGGGAGCTCACACCCTACGCAATATTTCACTGTGTAGAGCTTTTTATAGATATCTCCGTTTGCGTTACAGCGCTTCCAAAACTCCCCTGCGGCCTCTTTGTGGTGCGCATCGGTGGTGCGTATGAAATTGGTATAAGAAATAGCGAGCAAGTCGGCGAATTGCCTGAAGCGTTCGGCATAATGATCTGCGTACGCTTGCGGGTCTTTTCCCGCGGCGAGCGCTTTTTCGTACACTTTCTGCCCATGCTCGTCCGTACCAATATTGAAAAATACCCCTTGTCCTAAGAGACGCTTGTAACGCGCAATAATATCCGCATGTACAAATTCAAGCGCGTGGCCTAAATGCGGGTCCGCGTTTACATACGGGAGTGTTGTGGTGATGTAAAAAGTATTTTTCACAGGGCTTTTTATAAACAGAACGAAAGCCTCCAAATTGCATTACGTTCATATGAAATTTGTAGGCTATATCTTTACTTTTCGTGGTTTAAAAGCTTCTGTTTTTCTCTCTGGATATCGTTAGTGAACTCAATAATCACTGCGGCAATGGGGGCTGAGAGAAGAATTCCCAGGAAACCGGCGAGTTGTCCGCCGATGATCAACGCCAAGATAACAAGCAGTGGCGGAACACCGACCACTTTGCGCACCACCAAGGGGTAGATAAGGTGATTTTCAAATTGCTGGATGATGACATAGAGACCGATTACCATAAATCCGAGCGTTGGACCGTCGAGAAAACCCAACAATACCGCC
>JANLHI010000007.1 GCA_024654525.1 Patescibacteria group bacterium
ATACGGATTGCTTGGAAAAATAAGGCGTTTTGCTCACTATATTGCTGACTATCGCCGCTATAAGAAGATCAATACTAACGAGCGTTTTTCCCTAAAAACTGAGGATCTGTACCCGCGCATCTATGACAAGACGAGTACAACCCCCGTTGACCCTGTTTATTTTTATCAAGACGCATGGTGCGCAAAAAAAATCTTTGAAAACAAACCGCCGCGTCATTTTGATATTGGGTCAGAAATAGGAATGGTCGGCATACTTTCGCAATTCACCCCTACAACAATGGTTGATATTCGACCGCTTCCTTTATTGTTGGAAAACTTATCGTTTATCAAAGGCGATATCCTCAATCTTCCGTTCAAAGATGGAGAAATATCTTCACTGAGCTCAATATGCGTACTAGAACACGTAGGACTTGGCCGCTACGGCGACTCATTGGACTCCTTTGGTTCCGAAAAAGCATTCAAGGAATTAATCCGAGTCCTCTCTCCTGGCGGTTCTTTATACATATCCGTTCCCGTGGATAGAGAAAACAAGGTGTACTTTAATGCGCATCGGGCATTCACGCGAGATTATGTACTAGAGCTAGCTGATGGATTGAAACTGGAAGAAGAGAAATATATTTATGGAAACACAGTCTATGATACCTATGATATAAAAAAAGGATTTGGTACCGGGCTATATTACTTTAAAAAGGTATGAAAAAAATTGTCATTCTTCAAACCTCCGGCAATGAATTGGCGAACCAGCTCTGGAACTATGCCAGTATCTATGCGTATACTCTGAAACGTGGCTATGCACTGGAGAACCCGTCTTTCTTTGAATACGGAAATTACTTCACGATGCCCGCGCCGAACCCCCTCTTCAAGGCGGCTTTCTTCAATCCTTTTACCAGCTACACCGCCCGTAAGAACGCGCCGCGTCGAAAGATCTGGAGAAAACTATATTTCTGGTATGCACATACGGTACTGTGGTTTTTCGGTAACCGTTGTATTTCTTATAAAGATGCGAACAATAAACCGTATTATCTGCCGCCAACAACAAAAAAGTCCCCTGGTAAATTGGGTGAACTTGAAAAAGAAGAAAGGGATATTTACTTTGACAGCTGGCTCTTTAGAAACCCTGTAGGTCTTGAAAAATATCGTAAAGAAATCAGAGAATATTTCCGGCCGCGGGAAGACATAGACTCTTCCGCTCTTTCCCAGATAAAAGATCTGCGAACCCGCTACCAAACGATCGTCGGAATACATATCCGCCAGGGGGATTATGAGGTATGGCGCGGTGGCGCTTATTTTATATCGCAACAGCGCATACGGGAAATTATTGAGGAGTATCTCTCGGTGTTTGGAAAAAATAAGGAGCAAACTTGTTTCGTTATCACATCTGACGGTCCGATTGATGAAAAATACTTTTCCGGTCTGAATACTATAGTAAGTAAAGGCAATGCGGTAACCGATCTGTTTCTCCTCGCTTCCCTCGATATCATTATTGGTTCAAACAGCACCTTTGGCGCTTTCGCCTCATACTACGGCAACATACCACTCATTGTCATGCAAAAAGGACTGGTGGATTGGGATTACTATCAAAAT
>JANLHI010000001.1 GCA_024654525.1 Patescibacteria group bacterium
AATTTTAGCTATAGGATTCTTTTTTTGACACCCGAAGTACAGGACCTCATTATTGTGCACGAGCTCTGTCATTTGAAAGAATTTAATCATTCAGAAAAATTCTGGAATTTGGTCGCAAGCACGATTCCGAATTATAAGGCCATCAGAAAAGAACTCAAAAAGAAGGGTTTGCTTATGGGTTAATGGATTGTATAAGCTTGAGATTATTTGGTATGATGGTTTCGCGTGAGTGTTCTTCCGGCTCATGGTGAGATGTGAATGACTCACATACACGGTGTGGGGTCAATCCCATTGTCGGGGTGTAGTACAGTGGTAGTATACACGCTTCGGGAGTGTGAGACCCGGGTTCGATTCCCGGCACCCCGACAATGGGATTGACCTTTGAAGCGCAAAAAGAAATTTGCATGGTGTCGGGATTTGAAATCCCGCAAAGCGGGCCATCGGATAGTGGTAGTCCACGCTCAATTTTAAAAACCTACTATTATCGGGCTGTAGTATAACGGCAGTATGCACGCATGGGGTGTGTGTGATCCGAGTTCGATTCTCGGCAGCCCGACATGAAACAAAAAGAATTTGAAGAGTTGGTTGAAAAAGGCATTGCCGCAATCCCGGAAAAATTTCGGCGGATGATGGATAACGTGATTGTGGTCATAGCGGATGAACCAAGTGAAAAAATACGTCGGGAACACGGTCTTTCCGCCGGCGAGACGCTTCTCGGTCTTTATGAAGGAATTCCGCGAACCGAACGCGGTGTTGAATACGGTGGACTTGTCATGCCGGACACGATCACGATCTTTCAGCGCCCGATTGAAGATAAAGCCGAGTCAGTTGAGGATATTCCGGAGATCGTTGCGAATACTATTTGGCACGAGATCGCGCATTATTTCGGAATGAAGGAAGATGAAGTGCGCGCGGAAGAAGTGCGTCGCGGGAAGACAAAATAAAGGGAAGAAGAAAAGTACACCCTTTGTTTTGACTTCACTCGGACGGAATGAAAATCTCCACCGTTTCGCGATTTAGGTTTTCACCCCGCTCCTCGCTCGTCAAAATAATCCACAACGAAGACAAGGCCTTCGTTTTTAAGATTGCCCTCATAGTTCAACGGATAGAATACAGGATTCCGGATCCTGCGATTGAGGTTCGATTCCTCATGAGGGCATCCGAGAGGAGTCATTGTCAGGTCGTACTTAGTTTTTACTTCTTTTGTGGGCATATGATATGATAAAATCCATAGCAAAGGAGTTAAAATAAAAGCTATGCTTTTGGTAAGAACAAAAATAGGGAAAAGTACAATTCATGGCACCGGCTTGTTTGCTGAGGAAGACATACCCATAGGTACAGTCATTTGGAAATATTTTCCGGATCTGGATCTCGCGTTGAGTATTCAGGAGGTTGAGAAACTGCCGGTTGTTGCTCAGAATTATATATATAAGCATGCGTGGCTTAGTAAAAAACTCAATAAATATATTTTGAGTTTTGATAACGATCGATTTGCTAATCATTCAGAGGAATGCAATGTCGGCGAAAAGCCTACCGACGTGGAAGATGAGCCGTCTGCCGTTGCGTTAAGGAACATAAAAAAAGGCGAAGAAATAACTTTCAACTATCAAGATATTGATTCTGATCACAAAAGGAAACTTTTGTCAGGGGAAGGAAATCTAACGGAATCAAAAAGATCAAGTCTGTCCGCCATTTTACAGTAAGCAAGAAAAACGACCGCTTTGCTGTGGTCGTTTTTTGCATGGAAGCGTAGTACAATGATAACAATGAAGAAGGTAGCAATTTTTGATGTTGACGGCACAATCTTCCGTTCCAGTCTGCTGATTGAGGTCGTGGATGTGCTTATTGAAGAAGGGTTTTTTCCTGCTGAAGCCCGCAAGCGCTACGATGAAGAATATAAACGTTGGCTTGATCGCAAAGGCGACTATCAAGATTATATCGGCATGGTAGTAGGAACATTCATAGAGTATCTCAAGGGAGTACACTACGCAGATTTCATGCATGCCGCGGAAATTGTCCTCCATCGCCATCAGGATCGCGTCTATCGATACACCAGAGATCTGGTCAAAGAACTAAAGAGAAAAAACTATTATCTGCTTGCGATATCGCAGTCCCCTAAATCTATTTTGGAAGGATTTTGTAAGGCGCTCGGTTTCGACAAGGTGTATGGCAGACTCTATGAAATTGGCGCCGAGAGTCGGTTTACCGGAAATGTCATTGATGAACACCTTATCGCCAATAAGGCAAATATCGTGCGCCGGGCGGTTGAGAAGGAGGGGCTTTCGCTGGAAGGATCAATCGGTGTTGGTGACACGGAAGGAGATATTCCTTTTTTAGAGCTTGTAGAGACGCCAATTTGTTTTAATCCCAACAGCGAGCTATATCGCTATGCGCGCATTAACGGATGGAAAGTGGTTGTGGAGCGAAAGGATGTTATTTATGAGTTATAGTGTGGATATCTTTTTTTGAGCATATCCCATTGATGATACAATTAAAGCAAATGACTTCACGATTTCTTTCAGCATCTCTCCTTATCTCTGTATTCTTTATTCCCGCTTTCGCCGGCGCTGTCACTACCTCCGACCTTGAGTCGCGTATCGC
>JANLHI010000029.1 GCA_024654525.1 Patescibacteria group bacterium
TTTATGAAACAAGGTGTTCTTAACATTTTCGCGCATAAAAAGGAGGGAACAACATATGGGGACTATTCTAACCTCTCCAAAAGAAGTCGCACCGTGGTACGCGCTGGTGAACGATGCGCAGTATCAAGTCGGTTGCCAACTCCCGGAGGATATTGAAAGTTATCTGGTGTTTCTTCTCATGCGTTATACGAGGAAGCGGGAAATGGCGGGAGATGTGTTGTCTATTGGATTCATGGAGGCGCTCCGTTCTCGCGGTTTAGAAAGAAAAAACGCACTGAAGGACGTCGGAGATACATGCCTTCTGTATGCCGGACTGTTTCCCAAACGCGCACGGAGGCTCCGGGTCCCTGATGACTATTTTGCAAATCTGGGAAGAGGGGCATATCACGTGTTGTCTTCGTTTGCGGAGGACGGATTTCAGAATGTGTATGCCGATCTTTCGGGAGAGTTTGTTTTTTTATCCCGCATTTTAGCGGCAACACGAACGGTAGAAAAAAGTTTACAGTAGTTCTTATTTTTTAAAAGCCACCACGTATATGTGGTGGCTTTTCATATGCGATATAGAGCGGAATGCTAAAATTGAGGAAAAGTTAAAAATTCCGTATTATGAAGGTATGCTTTTCATGCACGACTCAAAACACAAATCCTTATTCGCCAGCGTTTTCGGTATTCTCGTTGCCGTCGGTGCGGTCTTTTTGTATGTGTCACTTTTCGGTGCGCTACAGAAACAGGCGGAACTCGAGCAATTTACAATACCAACAACCACGGCAGCAGATCACGATAAAAAAATCATCGACGACTCGCGTGAGATAGCTGAACTTCTCAAGGAAAAAGGATTTATCAAAAGTACATTGGGCTTCAGTATCGCATTTTCCGGCAGGATTTCATCACGTTGCGTAGATTGTATAGCGCCCGGCGCTTACAAAATATCCAAATCAATGAATGTCTTTGAGGTTGCCCGTGTATTAAAAAGCGGTCCGTATATGAAATGGGTAGTCATTCCCGAGGGACTGCGCAAAGAACAGATCGCCGAACTCATCGGAGACACGCTCGGCTGGACCGGACAGCAAAAGAGTAGTTGGGTAAACACCTATACCTCAATGACATTCGACGAAGTGGAGGGTGTGTACTTTCCGGACACCTATCTCATTCCGGTAGACGAAGGACTGGAAGCGGTGGCGAATCGTCTCCGCGCGAAGTTTAATGAAAAATTCGCTCCGTATCTTAAAGAGGCAAACAAACAAAACATCAAATGGACGACGCTTCTCAAGATTGCCTCACTCGTACAGCGCGAGGCAGCAGGTAAGGATGATATGCCGCTCATTGCCGGTATTTTATGGAATCGGCTTTTGCAGAATATGAAGCTTGATATAGACGCGACAATCCAGTATGCACGTGGTGATGTTGGAGAAGGTTGGTGGGCGCCGATTACAGTGGAGGACAAGCAGATTGACTCACCATACAATACTTATCTATACAAAGGTCTTCCCCCGCACCCGATCGCAAACCCCGGTATTGCAGCAATTGAAGCAGTGCTGTTTCCCGAAGAAACCGATTGCTTCTATTATCTCCATGATGCGGACGGAAACATTTACTGCTCCGCCGACTACGAAGAACACCAAGAAAACATTGAGCGGTATTTGCGTTAAGATATGAAGAAGAAATATATCAGAGTAATTATTATCCTTGCTATCACATATCTTGCGGTCGGCGTCTTTGTATACACGGAGGGGTTGCGTGCACAAATGCAGTTACATATATGCCCGCCCGGGGTGTTTCCGGAACAAGGGGCATTGCAAGAGTGCGCGCGACAAAAAATAGACATCAAACGTGAGCTTACGACCGCACCGACCGTCATTATAGGCTGGTTGCCTCTTATAGCAGGTAAACTCTATTCAGAACGTAGCACGGAAACAGCACGTAATTCCGTGCCGGATGTCTTATCAGACACAAAAGAAATTCCAGGGCTTGGCGTGTTCCATAATTCGACGATTGAGAATGGGTTTAAGACATTCACGACGGAAACATTCGGCATCTCATTTCGCTATCCGGCGCACTACGCGTTATTTGAAAACGAAAGTACCTACGGCGATGGCACGTCTTCGTACCATTATCTTGCCATGATGCCGGAAGAGTCGGTGCGCCATATCATTGAAAATAAACTGGAGACTGAATGGCCGCCGGGATTCGGATTCGCATTTTACCAAAAACCGGGCGACTTCACGACGCTTGAGGAGTGGATCCGTACTCATCGCGAATCTAATTTCATAAACGAGGAATGGGCGGACACTACACTTACAATAATCGCGGTGGCAGAGGTACCCGCGCTTCGTTATCGAGTTGAAGGACTGTACTCGTACGAATACGCGGCGTTTGCGCATGAGGGATACATAGTATTGGTGTCTCTGGCGAGAGAAACAGGCGAAAACTTTACAGCTCTACTAGGTAGCATCAAACTTAAATGATGAAATACTTATCCAAAAGAACAATCGTTATCACGATCGCTGTCCTCTTCATCCTGATAACAGTGGTGCATATTAGACAAATTTTGGAAACCTTTTTCGAAGATTTGCAGGGCTACCTCGGGCTGGAACCGTGGGTGGTCAAGCCCTGTAAGGTTATTTCTAATAATTTCATTACGTCAATTTAAGGTTCTAACAGCGCTATTAAATTTTTATCTGTTTGAAAGAGGTATTATGAAAGTACAATCCAGACTTCCTTATAAAGAATTCTATTAGTTTTGGGACCAATCTCTCAAAAAAGACAAGTGATGGTATCACGTACATGATTGTCAAAAATCCATTTGAGAAAATACTTTGTACAAAATCACTCTCGATGTCTAAGTAGAAATACCATAAAGAATATACACCAAGATGTAAAATTGCATAAACCACTACAGACCATGCCGATGCTTGATAACCGAAAATATTGATTTTATCTTCAGCAAACGATTCTTTTGTTACCTTTTTATCTGCTTCTGGACGATCTCTTATAATATTTACTAACCAAATACTTCTCTCTGTTTTTGTGCCAGCAATGATGTATAAAATCTTAATGAGTAGATAATATAAAGATTTAAATAAATTTGTTACTAGTACTCCCCAAAAGAATAACTTTACTATCAAAATAGAACCTTGTAACAATTTCGTTGGCTTTGTGTGTAAAAATTCAATTTTTTTAACAATATCTTCAGGAGTTATTTCCTTATCCTTAAAATAAAACTTTTCAGATTTGTGGTCGTAAAAGAATTCATCCGTACTCAGCAAGTCTATAGGCCAATTTATTCTTCTTTTTATACTAGTAGGACTAAGACGAAGAGTTTCATCCTTAAGTTTTTCCGCATAAGAAACAGAAATTATTATTGGTTTTTTTGTTTTGTCATTTTTAAGGTCTTCTTCTTTAAAGTAAAATTTATAAATTGAAACAAAAGTGAGACCATTCTGTTGTCTTTCTTTTGAAGTACTAAAACCAAAAGCATCAGAAAATGCCACCGGTATAGACAATCCGTGTTCTTGTAGAGAGAACTTGTCGATGAATTTTTGCTTATCCATATTCTATTTACCAACTTCCTCGTGCTAGCTGTTAGATGCGGGGGGGGTGAGATTCGGTGTCAGCTCACATCAATATATTTGTTTGCTTTGCTCCAAATATATTGTGTGGCTCCTACCCGAGCTCGTCCCGAAAAAAGAGGGACTCCGCTTTTCGAATCTCACCCCACAGAGAAACGCTTCCTTTCGATACCTATGGAAACGGTATCGAAATAAATCGTAGCGGAGGGAGTGAGATTCGAAACCTACAGTTTCAGTACCCCTTTCCAATTTATTCGGAATAAGAATTCCTCATAAATAATGGAGAAGGGTTTCGAATCCCACTACGTGAATGAAGCAGTTCATTCACTCCCTCCGTTTTCACAGAGTTCAAACGGAGGGAGTGAGATTCGAACTCACGGTGCAGTTTCCCACACTCCGGTTTTCAAGACCGGTGCCTTCAACCACTCAGCCATCCCTCCAATATAAGATTGTCGCTGCTCTTTCTTATCTTACTCGCTCATTTCTTGCAGTTACAGAAACACCAACGAAAACAAACAGTGCGGAAGCGGAAAACCGCTTCGCTCCGAAAGTTCTTCGCTGGCGTATCTATACAAAAGGATTGCTCAAATCTCTAA
>JANLHI010000032.1 GCA_024654525.1 Patescibacteria group bacterium
AAGTCCCATGAGACCCATGGGACAAACGGTGGCGCCAGTGACGGGGATACGGGTCTTCTCTCCCAAGAAAGCCATGGTCAATGTGGCGTTTGGGAATGGAGGAAGGGATGAAGGACGACATAATACCTTTGTCTTGAGAGGGCCGTAGGCATTCCATACCCCGCAGAGTTCCGCTTACCACGGAACCACGGGGCACCGCCGAAACTCGGATGCATTTGATTGTGCAACAAAATAAACAGCCCTTGGGATTCCCTCGGGCTGTTTGCATTACTGCATGCTCGCATGATTCACTACACCATTCGACGATCGTCGAATGGTGTAGTGAATTCGAAAAACTTCAATCCAATCCAGCCCAACCCCATCCGCACAACATCCCCACGTGTGGTATTGTGGAAACAGTTGTTTGTAAACCTTAACCCCTCTCTAATTATGATGAGAAACGAACAAGACGAAGCACAGATTCTGGAAGCAATTGCGGGACTTGGCAATCCAGAACTTCATCAAATCGCGAAAAAAATCGCGGCACTTATCCCTGAAGGACCACTCCGAAGCCAAACCGCCGTGCGGCTTTTGGGTGCCATCGCCGCATTCGCAAAAATAAGAAACCCGAAAGGCCCAGTGATAACCGCGCTCGCCGCAAAATTGAACGACCTCGTGCAGCTCTTCGGGGGCGAACTCTTCGACTCGAGCGGAAACGTGCGAAAAAAGAATATTTCCTCATGGCGGGAACCATTCATAGCGAGCGTCCCGGAACGTCTTGCGGAAGCGGGACGCACCAGCGAAGCGGACATCGCCGACAAGCTCAAGGCAGAAGCAGGTGAAATGCTTGCGCTTGAAGAGATGCTCTATCCTCCCGGCGAGAAACCCACGCCTTTTGATTGGGACGTCTGTTTCAAAAATACGTGGGGTGAGATGGAGAATGTGTTCGCTGCGGCGACACCTACAGTCGGACGATTCGCCAATTGGGCGGAAACGCTACCGGGGGCACGGCGGCGCGACACACGATAACGATTACCATGACAACACAACGGCCTCTTTGGAAAATTCCAAAGAGGCCGTTTGAATTCGCACTAATATGGGGAGGTTCAACCTTGCCAAGTAAGAAGGTTGAACCTCTCTCTCCGGACTCAAATCACCACAATCCCCGCAATCCGGTCTTCCTTGTCTACATTCATAATGCGCACACCTTGTGCGGCGCGTCCGGTTTCGCGTACACTCTTCAATTCCGTGCGGATTACTTGTCCTTTTGCGGAGAGAGCAAGCATTTCTGTTTCTTCGCTGATTACCGATCCCACCACTACTTTCCCCGTCTTCGCAGTTACATTCGCGGTGCGGATTCCTGAACCGCCACGGCTCTGTGTTTTATATTCCTTAAGAGAAGTACGCTTCCCGAACCCCCGTTCCATAACGGTCAAAAGCTGCGCCTTGTCTCCTTTTTTCACGATATCGAATCCCGCAACCGCGTCTCCCGAGCGAAGCCGGATGCCTCGCACTCCTGCAGCGCTCCGCCCCATGTCGCGTACTTGGGATTCTGCAAAACGGATGGACTGCCCTTGGTCGGTTACAAGCATTACCTGATCATCTCCTTTCGAAGGACGCACCCAGTTGAGCGTATCTCCTTTTTTTAGCGCGATTGCGACAATGCCGTTCCTGCGAATATTTTCAAATTCCTTAAGCGGCGTTTTTTTGATTACGCCATTCTTTGTAACCATCATAAGAAACTTTGCGGTATTTGTTGCGTCTTTCTTTGTGGGAAGATTTACGATCGCATTTACATTCTCGCCTGTGGAGAGTTCCAGAAAATTATGAATCGCTTTCCCTTTTGCGGTGCGGCTCGCGGCGGGGATTTCGTACGCGCGCGTTTCAAACACTCGTCCGCGATCGGTAAAGAACAAAATCCTGTCATGCGTGTTTGCGTGGAAAAAGTGTATGAGAAAATCTTCGTCCGCCACATCGGACCCGATCAATCCCTTTCCTCCGCGCCGTTGAATTTTGAACGAATCCGGTGGTACCCGTTTTACATATCCGCTTGATGAAAAGGTTACGATCGCTTCTTCCTCGGGAACAAGATCTTCATCAGTCATTTCTTTGAGCGCGGACTGCACCACTTTTGTACGGCGGGGCTCACTGTACTTTGTCTTAAGTTCCTTAAGTTCATCTTTAATCACCGTAAGCATTTTTGAAGGACTCTTCAAAATTGCCGTAAGATCCTTTATTAGCGCGCGTTTTTCTTTGAGTTCATCATCAATTTTCTTTCTCTCGAGTGCCGCAAGTGTTTGAAGCCTCATTTCCAAAATCGCCGTTGCTTGCAATGCGGACAGTTTAAAATTTTTTACAAGATTCACGTGCGCCTCGTCTTTATCTTTCGATTTCCGAATAGTGGATATAATTTTATCAATCACATCGAGCGCCTTTGCGAGACCCTCTAGGATATGCGCCCTCTCCTCCGCTTTTCTTAAATCGAACTGCGTTCTCCTGCGAATAATTTCTTTACGATGTGCGATGTACGCAAGTAAAATTTCTTTTAATGAAAAAAGTTCCGGTTGAATACCGTCGCGAAGCGCAATCATATTGAAATGGAAATCCTTCTGCAAATCCGAGCTTCGGTACAACTGATTTAGTACTTTTTGTGGAGCGGCGTCATTTTTAAGCTCTACCACTATCCGCATTCCTTCGCGGTCGGACTCGTCGCGGAGATCACGGATACCCTCCAAGCGCTTGTCCTGCACCAGCTCGGCAATGTGTTTTATCAATTCTGATTTGTTTACCTGATAAGGAATCTCTGTCACTACAATATCAAACCCGCCACTGCGACTTCCCTCGCTTCCCTTTTTTCGCTCTACAATTTCCGCTTTCGCACGAATAGTTACACCCCCTCGTCCCGTGCTATACGCAGTGCGAATTGCCGTACGATCATAAATAATACCTCCCGTCGGGAAATCGGGTCCCTTCACAAACTCCAACAACTCGTCGGGCGTTGCGGAAGGATTATCCGTAAGAAGTAATGTTGCGTCGATAATTTCCACAAGGTTGTGAGGCGGTATGCTTGTCGCCATACCCACCGCAATTCCCAATGTGCCATTTATCAATAAGTTGGGAAGTTTTGCGGGAAACACTCTCGGTTCTTCGCGAGTTGCGTCATAATTCGGCACCCAATCCACCGTATCTTTTTCAATATCAAATAACATCTCTTCCGCAATTTTGGAAAGACGCGCCTCAGTGTATCGCATTGCCGCGGGAGAATCACCATCCACACTCCCGAAATTTCCCTGTCCTTGCACCAACGGATATCGCAGTGAAAAATCCTGCGCCATACGTGCAAGTGTGTCGTAAATCGCCACATCGCCATGCGGATGATATTTTGCCATTGTTTCACCCACTACATTTGCCGATTTTCTGAACTTTGAAAGATGCGTAAGTCCAATAGACCACATTGTCCACAACACACGCCGATGTACCGGCTTTAACCCGTCACGCACGTCCGGAAGAGCACGCGCCACAATCACCGACATCGCATAGTCGAGATAAGAGTCTTTCAACTCGGAAGTGATTTCTCTTTTTTGGATATTAGACATTGTCATGTATGCACCCTATCGCACATTCCTTACTACAGTATTATTCAAGCGGTTTAATAATATATTCCTTTGGTGATTGCAATGCCCCCGCGACCCACTGAATACTTCCCCATATATTTTGATATACCACCGCACTTCCCCGTTTCATTGTACTTAAAATCGTTGAGTGACTCTCCGTGGGAACATTTTCCGCAACATCCGTTGATGTATCACTTACGCTTGCAACAATATTATTGAAATACATAAGCCATACATACACAATCACCAACATAATTACCAACGAACTTATTATGAGAAACTTCCTCTTTGCCGTGTCGTCGGATTCTTGAAGCTTGCGTAAAAAACTCCCCATTGTTTTCACGCTACGATGCCTTAAGCCCTATAACCTTTGTACCCTCAATCACGTCCAAATCTTTCTTCTTAAACACAAACTTATCTTCAAGCGCGCCATCCTCCCCCATTTCCTTCAAAAATGCTTGTGGAGATTTTTCATACGCGGGCACCACCAACTTCGGCTCAAGTTGTCGTACCACTTTTTCAGCCGCTTCATCAGTGAGATAATTATTTCCCAACCGAAGAAACACCACATCTATTTCATTTAATTTTTCGAGTAGCTCCGTATCTAATACCCGGCCAAGAGAACCGAGAAACGCAAACGTTATTCCCTCCCACCGCACAAGGTACGCGGTGTGTATCCGTTGATTTTTTCCGTCAACGCCAAGAGATACCCCGGTCACTTCCACTCCTTTGGACTCGTATTCTCCCGGAAACGTAATTTCCGTCTGCGCACCGAGCTCATCACCTTCTCCGGGAACCGGCGCATCCGTTTTAAGGATGATATCGCCCTTAAGCCGATTTGACGTCGGATCAACCAATACCGATATTTCACCGCTCTGTACGCGGAACGAACCTTCTCCGAAATAAGTGATAACCACGGGGATAGTATAGCGCCTTGCATCCCAAATCACAAGGGTTCATCGCCTCTTTTTTACTCTCTACTACGCTCTATTATTGTACAGTACCTTCTCTCTTTTTTTCATCATTATCCCCCGAAAAGATCCATCCACCACAATCCACGCCATCCGCAAAACTTGCATTTCTTATATATGTTCGTATAATCTCGAAACATATGGCGGAAATAGTAAAACCAGCTGGCACCACTCTCCTCGACGCGCTTAAAGCCGCAGTGCCAAGCAATGAATGGCCGAAAGAAGGCAATATCACCGAAGTGACATTGCTCAATAAAACAGACCGCAAAGCTTTCTTTGACATGGGGAAATTCGGCACCGGCATTGTATGGGGAATAGAAATGATGAATGCGCGCGAAATAGTAAAAGGACTCCAGTCGGGCGACAAATGTCTTGCAAAGATAAAGACAATCGAATCAGAAGAAGGATATATTGAACTGTCTCTTGCTGAAGCGGGAAAAGAACGTTTGTGGCAACAAGCCAAAGATCTCCTGGAATCGGGAGAACTTGCGAAGGTGAAAATCATAGGCGCAAATGCGGGAGGATTGACCGCGTCGCTGTTTGATTTAAAAGCGTTTCTTCCGGTATCTCAACTCTCTCAAGAACATTACCCACGCGTAGAAGATGGCGATCGTCAGAAAATATTTGATGAACTTAAAAAATTTATTGGTGAAGAACTTACCGTGAAGATTATCGACGTAAATCCCCGTACCAATAAATTCATTATCTCCGAGCGTGAAGTTGCAAATAATAATGTAAAAGAACTCCTTAAGAAATATAAAGCTGGCGATGAGATTCAAGGAATCGTTACTGGTATCGCGGATTTTGGGGCGTTTGTACGGTTTATAGACGAACCCCAGCTTGAAGGACTTATTCACATCTCCGAACTTGCACACACGGTAGTAGATAATCCGAAAGAGATATTAAAAGTGGATGAAACGGTAACGGCAAAGGTAATCGACATCCGAGAAGACGGAAGAATATTCCTTTCGCTTAAAGCACTTCTTCCCGATCCGTGGCTTACCATCGGAGATCGCTTTAAAAAGGGAGATGATGTAGAAGGAACCGCATATACATTGAATCCTTTTGGTGGTGTTATCGATATGGGAAACGGAATTCAAGGCATGGTACACATTTCCGAATTTGAATCTGCAGATGCAATGAAGCAGAATCTCACTCCCGGGAGTAAACATTATTTTACTGTTGAATTAGTGAAGCCGGAAGAGCGCAGAATCGTATTAAAACTGAAGAAGTAGTAAGTAGGGAAACGTAAATAATACGCTTTACTTTAGCGTGTAAATTCTATATCCTAGCTTTTAGATTCTTTTGTATTGCCGCGGTAGCTCAGTGGTAGAGCATTCGCCTGAAGAGCGATTGGTCGGGTGTTCGATTCACCCCCGCGGCACCAAATAACTTAATTTAAGAGTGTTTTCTCTTGCCAGTATTCATAATCAACACTTTCTTATTCTTTGGAAATCTACTCTCTAACTGAAGAACAAGAATATCAGCGCAAACCTCGCCGAAGACGGGCGAGCGAGTAGTAAAACTCCTCTGAAATTTCAAAATGTTTGAATTGGTCGGGCTGCTGGGAATTGAACCCAGTCTACCTGCTCCCAAAGCAGGCGTACTACCGGTATACGACAGCCCGTCTTCACTGAATTTTCGGTCGCACGCCGCCATAGCTCCGGCGACGACGCGCGGGTAAACCCGCTTATGCATTTCCGGATTGTGATGAGTAAACTCATCACAACTTATAGACCACTTCAAATTACGCTACTTTTAAGCTAGAATCAACCGCGTTGAGCCCCCGTAGCTCAATGGATAGAGCAACGCTCTTCTAAGGCGCTGATGTGGGTTCGATTCCTACCGGGGGCACCAAGTGGAAAAACACCGGCTCGCCTGCCCGCCGAAACTTTAGTGAAGGAGGGAACCATATTTTAATTTTGGGGGAAGAAAATTTTTTAATCATAAAGTCGAAAATTATTAGCTAATAAACATATGAACATGAACCAAAAAGGATTTGCAAACATAGTTCTCATTGTCTTGGTTGTTGTTTTGGTGGGAGTAGTCGGATATTTAACATTAAGCAAAAAATTTACCTCTCCAACCCCAACACCCGAACAAACAAACCAAAATACGACTACTCCACCCCCTGCTTCGAATAACCAAGCAACTAGCTGGCAAACATATCGAAGTACAAAATTTGGGATAGAGCTAAAGTATCTGGCTGATATTTTTGTAGTCCAAGGTGATGACCAGTATTCTAAAACTCTCGACCTCATGGATAAAAGGTACGCTGGTAAAAATGTAGACTTTGCTACTGTGCCAAACCATTTTTCTGCTGACCTCGCCAAAGATAACAGCGTTGATTCTCTGATTGAAGGGGAGCGAGTATTTTTCTCTTCTCCAAAAAGCCAAGTAACTATTCTTCGGACGGAAGAAATAAAAATAGACGGAGTGAGAGCTGTTAAAGTCACGACTGGAGATAAAAATACAAAAATTGAAAAAGGATTTTTTATTGTTGCACAATTACCACGACTAGTAACCATCCCTTTTCCTCCGTCTGTGACGGTGCAACCGGGCGAACCGAATTCCCACACATACAATCTCGTTTCGTTCAGTGGAAAAGCAGAAACGGCAGGAGTTATTGATAAGATTGTTGAAAGCATAAAATTTTTGAAATAGTTTTTTGAATCTGCCGCCAAAGAAAAACTTGAAAAGCGGTGTGGTTTACTTCGACTTGGTTCGACATTGCTCACCACAAGTCGCTCAGTACAAGCCGCCGCAGGCGGCGAAATGCGTTCGGACTCATTCAAGAATACTGTCACGCGATGGCAAAGAAAATCCAAAATCCTGCCATCTGTAGAATTACTAATTAAACAAAGAAAAAAACATGGACCCACAAATACCATTAACCAAAAAAGAACGTAAAGAAATTAAACGACAGGAAAAAATAGAAGCCAAAGAATCGGTCGTGCAAACACGCCGCATAAAGAAAATTATCCTGTGGATTGCATGGAGCACATTCGGCGTTGCTATTATCGCTGGTCTTGTCTGGCTTGTCTCCTCGCAACCTAAAACACCGGAGGATGACATCATCTCTTGGAGTGGTTTTCATTGGCATCCAGAGCTTGCTATCTATATAAAAGACGAGAAGCAAGAAATCCCAGCTAATATCGGCATTGGTTTGGTTCACCAACCTATTCACACCCATACAGATGATAATAAACAAGGAGTCATACATCTAGAGTTTCAAGGGCTTACTCGAAAGCATGATGTATCACTAGGTCAGTTTTTCAAAAACTGGGGCAAAGATATGCGCTCATTCGGTACAAACATGAAAATGACTGTGAATGGTGAGGAAAATATCGAATACGAAAATTACGTCATGCAGGATAAAGATAAAATCGAATTACGCTTTGATTAGAGTTAGACGCACCCCTGCCAACGATCCCGAAAAGTACGTTGGTTAATTTATAAATTAATTCAAAAAAATGATGGGAAATTACTATGGAAACATGTTCAGTTGGGGTCTGGGAGGAGGAATTATGATGATTATTTTTTGGGCCGCCATTATCCTCTTCATAGTCTGGATTGTGAGAGAAGTAAGTGGAAGAAATAATTCAGACAAGATTGGCCACAGAAAATCAACTCTTGAGATTCTTGAAGAGCGGTACGCAAAAGGCGAGATTGATAAAAAAGAATTCGAGGAAAAGAAAAAGGATTTGAGCAATTAACAACAATTAAGTATACAAAATACATGGAATTCGATTACACAATAACTACGGCGAAATCCTTTGACGAAGCGGTTCGAAGCGTCGAGGAAGAGATTCCCAAAGCTGGCATGCGGGTTTTATATGTTCACGATGTGCAGAAAACTTTAGAGGAAAAGGGCTTTAAGAGAGAGCCGTTCAAGATAGTTGAATTTTGCAATGCCAAGTTTGCAAGTGAGTTCTTAAACATTGACATCAAGATTGGTCTTTGTCTGCCTTGCAAAATCAACGTGTATACCAAAGATGATCAGACATTCATCTCGGGGATGCGACCGATTGTTCTACAACAGTTTTTCCCGCAAGCAAATTTGGGCGAGAGACCAAAAGAAGTTGACCAAGTTATTCAGAATATTATTAACAATGCAAAATAATTTATATAAAAATTATGGAAAATAATAAACTTGCTATATGGGTTTTACGAATCGCGGTTGCCGGTGAATTCATCGGTCACGGAGTGTTTGCTTTGCAGGGTAAAAAAGATTGGATTGGCTGGTTTGCCAAATTTGGCGTCTCTGATCCGGAAACAGCTACCCAGCTTCTCTTTATTTTAGGAATTATCGATATTGGGTTGGCAATCCTCATTTTAATCAAACCGATTCGCGCCGCTCTTTTATGGATGGTGTTCTGGGGCTTCTGGACCGCGCTTCTCCGTCCGATAGTCGGCATGCCTATCTGGGATTTCGTCGAACGCTGGGCTAATTGGGGAGCGCCGTTGGCCTTGCTTTTACTGATTGGCCGGCCAAGAAGTTTCCGAGAGTGGTGGAGATAGATTTGCTTAATTAAGCAAATCTATCTGCCGGCAGGCAGGTCATCCCCCGCCTACGCTAAAGCTTCGGGCGGGCAGGCAAGCTCTCAAATTTGATCTTACGACTCGTCAGTGTCACAAACTGGCACACAAAGCTCTTACTCGCGGTACAAAACTCGCCACAAGGGCAAATACGTGGCAGAAATCGGGGCGTTTATTTAGAAACCGAAGTGATAGTTTTCTCGCGGTGCCCGAAGGCACGGCGAGCATAGATATCATTCGTTTGTTTTTGGCGTCAGCGTTAAAATCGCTTATGCTAATATAAAGTCGATTTTATGTTGGTAAAATAAAACATATGAAAAATACAAAATTACAAAATTATTTTGAAATGTTTCTGCCGTACTTCCTTTTCGCCCAAGGAGCGAACGTACTCTATAAGATGATCCCATCGTTATTCACCCACTACCGCGCAGAAGTGATTTTTTTGGTTCCTTGGGGATCAGCAATGATTGGCGGGATTCTCGCACTACTCGCAGGAATCGGAATCTTACTCCGAAAGCGATGGGGAATAATATCGTATTTCGTTTTTATCTTGTTTCCAATAGCCATGACCTTTTTCGGATTTCGAGCATTCGGCTTTACCCAAAGCCTTTCCTTGCCGATAATTGGAGAGGGTTGGCTCATCATTCTTAATATTATTCTTGCACTTCTTCTTTCATTTAGTGCATGGAAAAAACGGCCTGGCGTGTAATAACGCATGCCAAGTCTATAGCGTTTGAGATTAAAATATAAATGGAAATATTCGCATTCACGTTAGATGTTATCGGGAAGATTTTGATAGCATATACTGCACTTGCCGTTCATGGTCGCGTACGCACCGAGCAGAAAATTGATGCATCGGTATTCAAAGCGATGAGATGGGAAAAAGTAATCGGAATTTCCGGAATTATTTTTATAATTCTTGGATACCTTATTCATGTTTCGATAAGGTTTTAAGAATTAGAATAATGGAAACACCTACATCAAAAATCAACACTCCCACTATCTTTGTCATCTTCGGTGTTACCGGAGATCTTGCGGCAAAGAAAATCATCCCTTCCCTGTGGCATCTTTTCCAACAAAAACGATTACCGGATAAACTTTCCATTATAGGATTTTCCCGTAAAGGGATGGGCAGTGCAGAATTCCATGCTTTATTACGAGAGATACTCTTGAAGCGTGGCGGAGAAAATACAGACGAAAAAAATATTACTGATTTCTTCAAATTTTTCACATATCACGCAGGAACATTTGAGGATGAAAAGGCGTTTCATACACTCTCTCAACGCATTGCGGAAACGGAACAGGCGTGGGGAGTATGTACTAATAAACTTTTTTATCTCGCAGTGCCACCCTCATCCTTTTCCCCTATTCTTAAAAACCTTGCGACCGCGAAACTCAATATACCTTGTGGGGGAGACCTTGGATGGAGTCGCGTGCTTGTTGAGAAACCTTTCGGGGTAAATTTGCAAACCGCATCCGAGCTTCAAGCACTTCTCGCATTGTATTTCAAGGAAGAACAAATTTACCGTATAGACCATTACTTCTTCAAAGAAATCGTGCAGGGAATAAAAAACTTCCGTTTTTCCAATAATCTCTTCGAGAATATATGGGACAACACCACCATTGAACGTATTGATATTCGACTACTCGAATCCGTTGGCGTGGAGGAGCGCGGGAACTTTTACGATTCGGTGGGAACCCTTCGCGATGTAGGACAAAACCATATTCTTGCCATGCTTGCTGCACTCACTATGGAATATCCGGAAAATGCAACCGCTCATTCCATCCAAAAAAGCCGTGCGAATGTTTTAGAATTCCTTGCGCCATGGACAGATACCACACTCCAACAAAACACATATCGCGCTCGCTATCACGGATATACCGATATTCAAGGAGTCGCCCCAAATTCGGAAGTTGAAACTTACTTTGCACTCGCCACTCACCTCCTTCACTCCCGATGGAAGGGAATTCCTATATTTATGGAGGCCGGGAAACGCATGTCTGAAGCACGAAAGGAGATGATACTTACCCTCAAGCATCCAGAGAAATGTTTTCTTTGCGAAACCACAAAATCACATGCACCAAACCGTATCGTGTTTCGTCTCGAACCAAACGATGAAATTGTAATTCATTTTTGGACAAAAAAACCCGGTTTCGAACAAATTCTTGAAGAACGCACATTTTCATTTTTCCTTTATGAGAAAAGGGTGAAGATGCAATATGTCGAGGAATATGCAAATATTCTCCACGCTACCATGGAAGGGAACCAGGCCTTCTTTATCTCACCCGATGAAATTACGGCATCATGGAAATTTACAGATCCGATTATTGATAACTGGAAAAAAAATATTGTGCCACTTATGGAGTACGAGCCCGACACCACTCCCGAAGCGGAAAATCTTCGTGAAAAAAATAACACTGCACACAAAGAAGCGAAGGGGGTGATAGGAATCATTGGACTGGGAAAAATGGGAGCAAACCTTGCACGACGACTCCATGAGAAGCAATGGGATGTCGTGGGATTCAATAGAACTTCAGACTCCACTAAAAACCTTGTACGCGAAGGGATCATAGGCGCTTACTCGTTGCAAGAGTTTGTAAACGCATTGCCAAGTCCCCGCACAATATGGCTTATGGCTCCCCATCAAGTAGTAGACACAATACTTGCCAACCTTACTCCTCTACTCCAAGAAAGCGATGTGATACTGGATGGCGGAAATTCTCCCTATAAGAGCTCAATCCAACGAGAGAAAAATCTTTCCCAAAAAAATATTTCCTTTCTTGATGTCGGCGTCTCGGGAGGTCCCGAAGGAGCAAGAAACGGCGCGTGTCTTATGATAGGAGGTGAAAGAGCACTCTATGAGAAATACGAACCGCTCTTCAGAGATTTATCAGTCGAGAAAGGATACGGTTATATGGGAAAATCCGGTGCGGGACATTTTGTAAAAATGGTCCATAACGGTATTGAATACGGCATGATGCAGGCAATCGGTGAAGGATTTGAGGTGATGAAAAAATCCCCGTTTTCTCTTAACCTTCACTCCATCGCAGAACTCTATAATCACGGTTCAGTAATCACTTCCCGCCTCGTACAATGGCTTGCCAACGCATATGAAAAATTCAGCGATGAATTGGATACTGATGAGTGTTGCTCGGGAAAAGTCTCTCATAGCGGCGAGGGGCAATGGACCGTGGATGCCGCAAAAGAATTTGGTGTGCCGGTTGCCATCATCGAAGGCGCGCTTGAATTCAGGAAACAATCACAAGAGAATCCTTCCTATACCGGAAAAGTCGTATCGGCATTGCGCCATGAGTTTGGCGGGCACGATACGAGTGACACCACATCACACTAGACCTACATAAAGATGAAGCTTATTTCCCTCAACACATGGGGTGGCAAAGCATATGCGCCACTCATGCAGTTTATAAAAGAGCACGCCCCGACCACGGATATATTTTGCTTTCAGGAAATACTTTCCTCACCGGCACCGCAACGCGAGAGTCATGGAGCGCGCACGAATCTTTATGGTGAATTGGCGGAAGTCTTACCAAATTTCCAAAAATTCTTTACCGCGGAACAGAGCGGATACGACCTCGACGAACCCGTCGACTTCCCCATCTCCTATGGACAAGCTACGTTTATAAAAAACTCCGTTCACGTTCTCTCTACCGAGGAAGTGTTCGTGTACCGCGACCGCAACAGTGCCCTCGATGTCAAAACATTTCCCGCAAGCATCCTCTGCACGCGAATCGCGCAAGAAGAGAAAACCTATTCCATTATGAACATGCACGGCATAGCGCATCCGGAACACCACGACACCCCCGATAGACTGATGCAATCCGAGAAAATTCTGCGCTTTCTCGAAAAGGAAGAGGGAATCAAACTCCTCTGCGGAGACTTTAACCTCCGCCCCGAAACACTAAGCCTCGCATTGATTGAAAAAACCTTGCTTAATCTGAACAAAAAATTCAACATACCACAAACCCGTAGCATTCTCTCGCCGTACTTTGGCAAGAAAAATTTCGACCCAACTGTGGACTATATCCTCGTCTCCCCCGAAGTAGAAACCGAACAACTTGAAGTGCCCGATGTACAAATCTCCGATCATTTGCCTCTTATCCTCGAATTCAGTTAATATAGTGGCACACGCGCTTAGGGTCGACGTTGCAGTCGGCCTCCCAACTTGAAAACGTCGGGACTCAGCCAATATGAAAGGGTTTGTATATATCCTAGAATCTCTGCATGATAAAAGATTTTATATTGGAAGTACCTCTAATCTTTCGGAAAGAGTAAAACATCATCAAGGTGGGTTTACTCCAAGTACTCACAGAATGGGAGAAATCGCGCTTGTATTTTCCCAAGAATTCCCTACGCTTGAAGAAGCTCTTAAAATAGAGCAGAAACTTAAGCGTTTAAAAAGACGAGATTATATTGAGAAAATAATCCGAGAAGGAAAGATTAAAATGCGCGCTTAGCTCAGTGGTAGAGCGACTCGTTTACACCGAGTAGGCCGGGGGTTCGATCCCCTCAGCGCGCACATGGAACTTAAAGACAAGGTGATAGTAATCACAGGAGGAAGTAGTGGACTTGGAGAAGTAATGGCGCAAGCCTTCATAAAAGAAGGCTCAAAAATGGTCATAAGTTCACGCTCGGAAAAAAAATTAAAAGAAGTCTCCCAAAAGATAAAGGTGGAATCTTTCGTTGCGGATGTAACGGACGAAAAACAAGTAAATAACCTGAGAGATTTTGCCGTTCAGAAGTTTGGGCGAATTGATATTTGGATCAATAACGCCGGAATCTGGATACCGTACAGACCCATAGAACAAATGGATTCCCGAAGAGTTCATGCGATGTTTGAAGTAAATGTGTTCGGAGCCATGTACGGCTCGAAGACCGCACTCATCCAAATGCGCGCACAGCACTCCGGAACAATAATGAACATTCTTTCTACGAGCGCCCTGGAGGGACGGCTGAACTCTTCGGGGTATAGTGCAAGTAAATTTGCGGCAAACGGATTCACCAAATCACTGCGTCTTGAAGCGAAACCGGATGGTATATCGGTTATAGCGGTTTTTCCCGGCGGGATGAAAACTCATTTCTTCGACGAGAAAAAACCCGCGGACTTTGACGCGTTTATGGACCCGACTTTCGTGGCGGAAAAAATCATAGAAAATCTCAAATACTCCGCCCCCGAAGAAGAACTCGTTATTAAGAGAAAGTAGTTCTCTTAATAAAAAGAAGTTGGAATCCTACTTTATTACGTTTAAAAAATTGTGGAATACCTCACTACCACACGTTTTCTCCACAAACATTTCAGGGTGAAACTGCACCCCATATATCGGACGTGTTTTGTGCTTGATAGCCTCTACTCCGTCTTTAGAACGCGCCAATACCATCAAATCCTCGGCTGGTTCTTTTACAACCCAGCGATGGCTTTCAAAAACCTGGAAGTTCTGGATATTCAAAAATAATTCATCCGGCACGACTACTTGAATATCAAGAATACCACGCTCTTTATTTTGCATAAGTTCAAGTTTCGCTCCAAACGCACGCGCAACCACCTCAAAACCAAAACAAATTCCAAAAATAGGCTTTTTAGAATCTATAACAAGGCTTATTTCCTTTTGAAGCCGTTCTTCATTCCCACTCACAGGAAAACCATGCCCACCAGAAAGAACGACGGCATCAAAATCATCGGCGTCAATAGAATCTATTTCGGAATATTTAATCGCCCGAGAAAGGCTACCAATCAAAAGATTTTCCAGTTGAGGCAAATAACTTGTACCATTGTCCACTATTAAAACTTTCATAAAAAAACTTAGTTCTCGTTCAACGTATAGAAATTCTCAAAAAGTTTCGCTACAAGAATTGGCCCAGTACCTCCCGGTGTGGGTGTATACACTAACTTTTCTGCTTTCTCATCCGTAGAATCAAAATCCCCGAAAATTTTCCCGTCTACAAAATCATATCCAAAATCAATTACCAAGGCATTCTCTTTGAGCATCCTTCCAGTAAATAACTTTGCCTTCCCTACACCGGAAATCACTACATCACAATTTTTGAGTATGGAAAAATCCGTCCCACGCCCCAATACATACAACTCGCTCACTTTCCGCATAAGCCACACCGCAATGGGTTTCCCCACCAAAATTCCCGCACCTATCACGGCGATTTTTTTACCTTTTAGTTCGAATATGGTGCGAGAAAGGATTTCCTCAACGGTTGCCACCGCAGGATGCAATACTTTTGCGCGGTTGTTGTAGTGCGCACCGAGCGTTCGCTCGCTTAAACAGTCGGGGTCTTTTTCCGGTGGAATCGCGTTCACGATATAGGTGGCGTTCAACGGCTCCGGTATCGGCAATTGTACAATCGCACCGCCGCATGTTTTCCCCGAGGCTATTTTCCCCACTTCCTCCCGCAACGCATCATTCCCCAACCTCGAGTCGAGTTTGTAAATACGATAGTCAATTCCCAATCCTTTCGCGGTACTCTGCTTTAGTTTCTGAAAACTCTCGGACGCAGGATCATCACCAATCAAAACTCCCGCGAAGAACTTCTTCGGCTTCGGTTTTTCTTTGAGCCGCGCAAGAATTTCCGCGCTTATTTTTTTGCCGTCAATGACAACCATAACAAGTAGAATGTAGTATGTAGAATGTAGAAAAAAATACAAGTATACACACCGAGCCCCGTTTCTCTCTACTATACTCTATGCATCAATCCCCGGTACCGGAAATTTGCTCGCAAGTGCATTTACCCGCTCACGGATTTTTTTCACCACCTCATTCTCCTCAAGCGCTTTTGTAAAGTCTTTTACTGCCTGCGAACGCTTTTCCTTTTCCTCTGGAAGAGGCACATTCGCAAATGTTTTCACAATTTCTGCAATCCATGTCCCGATAACTTCCATTTCCTTTTCCTTCATGCCGCGCGTGGTGAGCGCCGGAGTTCCCAAGCGAATCCCCGAGGGATAAAAGGGAACCGAGGGGTCATTTGGCACCGTGGTAAAATTTACATTAATTTCTGCCGCTTCAAGCGCCTTTGTTACAAACACTCCTCGACCCGGTCCGAAAGGACGCAAATCGATAAGCATAAGATGCGTTTCGGTACCGCCCGACACCAACTTCAACCCTTGTGAGAGAAGCGTCTGTGCAAGCACTGAAGCATTTTTAACCACTTGTGCCGCATACTCTTTAAACTCCGGTCTTAATGCTTCCCCCAATGTCACCGCAACCCCGGCAATTGTGTGTTCGTGCGGACCTCCCTGCATGCCGGGGAATACCGCCTTATCAATTTTCTCTCTGAACTCTTCCTTACAAAAAATCATCGCGCCTCGGGGCCCGCGAAGCGTCTTATGCGTCGTCGTGGTCACTACATCAGCAAAAGGAAATGGCGAAGGGTGTGATCCTCCGATTACCAGTCCTGAAATATGAGAAATATCCGCCATGGAAATAGCGCCAACGGATTTTGCAATCGCCGCCATTTTTTCGAAATCCACCTTGCGCGGATAAGCGGTAAATCCCGAAAGAATAAGCTGTGGTTTACACTCCTCTGCAAGCTTTTGGATCGCCTCATAATCCAGAACTTCCGTTTCCGCGTTCAAGGGGTAAAACACAAAGGAAAACAACTTTCCTGAAGCGTTTACCGGCGACCCATGGGTGAGGTGTCCGCCCTGATCAAGCCGGAGAGACATGATGGTATCCCCCGGTTTTAAGAGTCCGAGATATACCGCAAGATTTGCGGGACTCCCCGAGTAAGGTTGCACATTTACATGATATCCTTCCGCTCCGAAAGCCTTAATCGCACGAGTCTGACACAAACGTTCCACCTCATCTATATGAATATTCCCGCTATAGTAGCGTCGCCCAGGATACCCTTCGGCATATTTATCGTTCAAGATACTCCCCGCCGCTTCAAGCGATGCGGCGGACGCATAGTTCTCCGAAGGAATCATCTCAAGTCCTTCTTTTTGCCTCTTTTTTTCCCGCTCTATAATAGCGTCAACCTCCGGATCTTGAGAGCTCAACGAGTGTTTGATCATGCCTGTAGCATATCAAGACATTGCGCGATTTCCAAGCCCGCGATAGAATTATTTCCATGATTTTATCCGACAGAGATATTAAGAAAAATCTTGAATCTGGCAGAATAACCGTAGATCCTCTTTTCCCTGATTCCATCCAGCCGGCATCGGTGGATTTACACCTCGGTCCCGACTTTTTGTTCTTTATTACCGATGAACATGTATGTATTGATCTCAAAGAACCGATAGATTATATGATGAAAAGCGTGACGATTGACGAGACCAAACAATTCATCCTTCACCCGGGTCAGTTCGCCCTCGGCATGACCTACGAAGTTGTCGGCGTCGCAAATGACATGGTGGGACGCCTTGAAGGGAAATCTTCTCTCGGGCGCGTAGGATTAATTATTCACGCCACTGCAGGATATATTGATCCGGGAAATAAGTTAAAGATAACTCTCGAACTTCACAACATTTCAAGTTTGCCAATCAAACTGTATTATAAAATGCCCATTGCGCAGATTTCTTTTTCCCCCCTTTCTTCCGAAGCGGATGCGCCCTACGGCAACAAAACACTGGATAGTAAATATTATGGAGCCATGAAACCTCAGGCAAGCCAGTATTGGAAAAATTTCAAAAATAAAAACTCGTGGTTGCATTTCGGCGAATGAAAATAAGAATCTCTCGCATTGATAAAGATTTACCATTGCCTGAATATAAAACCGAGGGGGCGGTGGCGTTCGACTTCTACTCTCGGACAGACATATCACTGGCACCACACGAGAAAAAAATAGCACCTTCCAATTTTATTATTGAAGTGCCAAAGGGACACGCACTCATTGTCGCGGCGCGCTCCGGGACCCCAAAAAAAGGGATAATGCTTGCGAATAATATCGGCATCATCGATGAGGATTATCACGGGCCCGAAGATGAAATCGGAATTTGGGTGTGGAACATGACGGATGCACCAATTGAAATAACGCGTGGCGACAGAATCGCACAAGGTCTTATTGTGCCTATCATCCGCGCTGAATGGGAAGAAGTGGCGCAAATAAAAGAATCCTCACGAGGAGGATTTGGGACTACGGGATAAAGACTAGGCTATTCCCCTGTACTATAAAATTTTCCATCGCGGTACCGTGCGAGTACTCGTTCACTGCAAAAGAAAATCGGGGATGGTAAATTATCCAAAGAAAACCAACACCATTCGGTAATTTCGTCGGGCTCTCGCACTTCCGGCTCACCGGAACTGTTTTCACACAGAAGCCCAATGGTGACGAAATGCGCATCGCTCACTCTGTCGTTCGCCACGCTTATTACCTTCGTGTCTTCCTTCTTTGCCATAATTCCCGTTTCTTCTTCAAGCTCCCGCACTGCCGCATCTTCAAAACTTTCTCCAAAATCAACTTTGCCACCGGGCATCGTCCACGTACCCTCGCCATGCAACTCCGAATCAGCAGTATTGGGATTTTCACTCCTACGTCCCAAAAGAACCTTTCCCTCCCGAAGAATCATGACCCCCACCCCTACGCCGATTTTTAGCTTATCCATGGGGTGCCCAACGGGATTCGAACCCGTGATGAGAGTTCCACAAACTCTAGTGTTGCCGCTACACTATGGGCACCATGCGCAGACCAGTGTAGATAACTTTTGAATTATTCGCAACTCCGCTTGTTTTTAAGCTATTTTTTCTTTATGCTTATCATGTTTCTCTACAATTAAATTTGTGTCTATACGGCACACATCATAATAAATAATCATATGTCACGTATTACAAAAAATATTCTTTGGGCGATTGTGACCCTTCTCGTTATCTCGTTTGTATTCTCTCTATTTTCAAGCGAAATAGCATCCCCTGAAAAAATCAGCGTAAGCGAGCTTGCTCAAAAAATAGTTGCGGGAGAAGTACAAGAGATCACTATCAACGGTGATGATCTTGAAATAAAACTCCAAGGAGGATCAACCGCAATTACCAAAAAAGAAACAGAGGCTGGACTTACGGAAACTCTCAAAAATCTCGGCGTCTCTTCTGAGGCAATTCAAGGAATACATGTAAACATACAAAGTCCTTCGGGATTTCAATTCTGGGCGGGAATACTGATTCCCACATTGCTTCCCATACTCATCATCGGCTTCTTCTTCTGGCTTATGTTCCGCCAAGCACGCACCGGTGCAAATCAGGCGTTTAGTTTCGGCAAATCTAATATTCGCCTCACTACACTCGATAAGGAGAAAGTTCTTTTCAAGGATGTTGCGGGACTCAAAGAAGCAAAAGAAGAGCTTTTTGAAATTGTAGATTTCCTCAAAAATCCAAAAAAATTTCACGACCTTGGTGCGCGTATCCCCCGCGGAGTACTTCTTATGGGGTCTCCCGGTACGGGGAAAACGCTTATCGCGCGAGCAGTCGCGGGTGAAAGCAACGTTCCCTTTTTCCATATCTCCGCGTCGGAGTTCGTGGAGATGTTTGTGGGAGTGGGCGCCTCGCGTACACGCGATGCGTTTGCGGTTGCGAAAAAAGCATCCCCCGCAATCCTTTTTATTGATGAAATTGATGCAGTCGGACGTCAGCGTGGCACAGGTGTAGGAGGAGGCAACGACGAGCGCGAACAAACTCTCAATCAAATTCTTGTGGAACTTGATGGCTTTGATCGCGACACGCGTGTCATCGTACTTGCCGCAACAAACCGACCGGATGTATTGGATCCCGCGCTCCTTCGTCCAGGACGCTTTGATCGACGCGTAGTTCTTGATCTTCCTGACCTGAATGACCGCGAAGCGATCCTCAAAATTCACGCACAAGGAAAAATTCTTGCCACCGCAGTTGATTTGCGGAAAGTGGCGGTACGCACCCCCGGGTTCTCTGGCGCTGATCTTGCCAACTTGATGAATGAAGCGGCAATCCTCACCGCACGCGCAAATAAAAAACAAACCGGTCAAGATGAACTTTTCAGCGCGGTGGAAAAAGTACTTCTCGGTCCCGAACGCAAAAGCCGTGCCATCAGCCCGCGTGAAAAAGAAATCACCGCATATCACGAAGCAGGACACGCACTCACTGCGGCGTCGCTTAAAAATGCAGATCCCGTGCATAAAGTATCCATCATCAGCCGCGGTATGGCAGGAGGGTATACTATGAAACTTCCGATAGAGGAACAACATCTTCGCACACGCAACCAATTCCTAACCGACTTAATAATGATGCTTGGGGGTTACGTCTCCGAGAAACTTACCTTTGGAGACATTTCCACCGGTGCCTCAAACGACTTGAAACAGGCGACTGAACTTGCGCACCGATTGGTTACCAAATACGGCATGAGTGAAAAAATGGGACCTCAAACATTCGGGAAATCCGATGAAATGGTTTTCCTCGGAAGGGAAATTGTCGTAGAAAAAGATTATTCGGAAAAGATAGCGGCACAGATTGATGACGAGATTCGCTTTCTCATTACTCACGCACATGAAAGCGCAAAGAAGATTTTGAGCACGCACAAAGCGGCGCTCAAAGCAATTGCCGTAACGCTTATCGAGAAAGAAACACTTGAACAGGAAGAGTTTTTGAATGTTTTGAAGCCGTTCAAGATTAAGCCGGTGAGCGCGTAACCTTTGCGTATGGTAGAATATCACCTATGCGCCACAACCCGCAGAAGAGAGGAAAAAGAGCGCCTTGCGCGTTCTTTTTCTTTGCGCTCCTTCTCGTGATAAGCGGAGGAGTGTTTATAAGCGTGGATTATGCTCGCGCTCAAACCGCACAAGACAGGAAATCTTCCCTACTCTCATCTTCGGCTCCCTCGCCTAAAGTGAAAATCATCTTGGATGAATATACGAACGTTACGAAAGAAACGTATACCTGCGCAGATGGATCTCAACAATGTCTTTTGTTTATTGAAAACCAAACTTCTATGGAAGACAAGGTTGTCTTTCACTACCAATACACTCCCGAGGATTCCAATGTCTTTAGGACCGAAATCAGGAGATACAGCGACGACTTTACGAATACATACCGGCGCGCGCAATGTGTGATTACTTCTCAATTTAATCAAACAACACGAAAGGGGCATAGTACCAACATATGTAACGACCAAAAGGCACCAATATTTGATACGGATATTTCTTATGACCCTGCGTTTTCACTTCTATCTCCAAGTTTTTCAAAAGGCATTGGAAGTGCAAGTACAAAAGGATCACTATCCTCTCTCACAAAATATATTACCCGGAAAGATGTTACTGAGGATGGAAAAGCATATTTGATTCTTGACGGCGGAGACCCCGATGTGTTCTATAACATTCCCCTTACCGTTTCCGCAGGAACTCTTATTTCTTCGCTCAGCGATGCAAATGTAGGGCAAACCATTAGAATGGGTTATTTTGTTTCACGACCGATTCTCTGTAGTAAAATCAGGGTCGCAAATCAACCGGTAAAAGGGAATTGCGCCGTAGATGTTGTGGTGCGCGGACAAAGCAAAACCGATATTACTCCTTCTATCGAAAATGTTGCCTATTATGATTATTCCTTCTATCTTCCGACCGCAAACTTTGGTCAATCACGTCGTGGAGAAATGAACTTTCCGTACTTTGAGCCCGAAATAGTGCCCGCGAACAAAGTTTCTAAAACAGCACGAGAAAGACCTTCCTCATTTTCTACCAATGCGGCCGTACGACAACTTCAAATTCTCATCCAAACACTTCGTTCAAAAGTCAGGTCTATGCAAGTACAAATCGATCAGGCAGAGCGCATATATAACATGCGGCGCATCAACTAAAACTCAAGGGGCTAAAAAGGGGTGGGTCAGGAAGGACTCGAACCTTCGATCGCCAAGGTATAAGCTTGGTGCTTTAGCCACTAAGCTACTGACCCATATCTCACTGCTTTATTATCGTATCAAACCGATCCATCGCTTGTCCGGCTTGGCTATTAAAAGAATTAATCGCTTGCGCCTCCGCATTAATCTGATTCACCAACACCGCCACCTGCTTCGCTGCGCCTGGTATTCCACTGAAACGATCGCGAAGCGCTTGTAAAAGGTTGCTTAAATAGTTGCTGTAACTTATCAACCGGTTTAACAGTGCAAGCCGACTTGCAATTGATTCAAGTGCCGCTTGTCTTGCCTCAAACGATTGGATTCCCGAAAGTGCCTTTGTCATAATACTTATCTCATCCGCAAGCGCCACCGCCTGCTCCCTGATATCTTGGCTCTTTTCCGTGGCGCCAAGCGTTATTGCAAGCGCTTCCGGAAAATCTCCTTTCTTATCAAGCTCGCTTATCTTTTCGAGACTCTTTGAAGAATCATTCGAAAGATTCACGATGTTTTGAGCAATAAGCGCGCCTCGAAGCCGCGCATCCTGAAATTCAGAGGGTATATTTCCGGACGAAGAAAAAAGGCGACTTGCACCATATCCTCCCACCACAATAGCTATAAATACTATAAATAACTTAGTTCGTTGAGACATCACGTTGCACTCTTTGTACCTTATTTCAAAAAAATCCGCAACATATGGATCTCTTTTTATAAAAACCGAATCATGCTACATAGCGCGGTATGATGGCGTAGTAATAAGAAACGTAGCTATTCGAAAGCATAAAAGAAAATTACGAGAAAATAGCTACTCCTCTACCATAATTAGTGCGTATCTCGGAATATCTAAAAATACACTGCGTGATTGATTTAGAGATAAACCTTTGCGCACGAGTGTATAGAATTTTAGAGGAAAACAACCGGATTACCACTCGAAAATTCTAGAAAGACTAAAATTGATCATCTAGAAAATAAATCGTCAATAAATAAAAGAAAGTTGCCTTATGGGACCGCCCGCGTTACCATTGTGAACAGAAATGATTCCTCAAAAGGAGTGGGGGACACCGTGAAACAATGGGAGGGGGATTTCCCTGGCATCCTTTCACAAACACAACAACCGCGGGCGTAGTATAGTGGCAGTACGGAACCCTTCCAAGGTTCAGGTACGGGTTCGATCCCCGTCGCCCGCTCACTTATTTGCTTGAAAAAAGTTTGATTGTTACCGCCACCTCCTCGGGAATACCATCGATACACGGGTATCGTTTTATTTCTTCCGCATTCACCCATGCATAATCGGTAAATGATCCCTGCTCCATCTTCACCTCACCACTCTTATAACGCGCAGCAAATTTAATAAGAATCGAGGGCGTTCCATCCGGGCGCACAAAAGCAGTGTTATTTATATATAAAAGCGGCAACTCAATCTCAATACCCGCCTCTTCTCGCACCTCTCTCCGCAAAAGACCCTCCACGACATCCTCAAAATCCAACACATCACCATTGATCCTTGTCGGCTTTGAAATAGCGAGATCCTTCCACTCAAGCTTCCCACCCGGCACACAATACCGCCCCGGATGCACCTTCTCTTCTTTGCTTCGTTTCAAAACAAGACACCGAGCATCACTCTCGCGATATACCACTACATTCGCAACAAAATAGAAAAGCTTTTCTAGCTTTGCATATTCAATACTTATTTTATCCGCAGGCATTACTTTGCAATTTTCACTCTGAAAAAGTGACGTTTGCCGATTTGGACAACGTCTCCATCTTTAATATCGCCAATCGTTTCTTGCGGATTCACTACCTTCTTTTCATTTATTTTAAATCCTCCCTGCACCACAAGTCTCCGTGCTTCACTTTTACTTTTTGTAACACCGGAAATCTCTACGAGTAGGGTGGGAGTTGTATTACTACTTAAAGTGTTTGGTGGAACAAGTAAAATTTCCAACTCGCCCGATAAATCTTTTTGCGAAAATAGTTTCTCCCACTTCTCACGAGCTCTCTCTGCATCCTTCTCACTGCAATACGTTTTTACAATCTCGGATGCCAATATAAGTTTGGCATCTCGTGGATTGTCAAACTCAGAAAGTTTTTTAACCTCACCAAGAGACATACCAGTCGATAACTCAGCGACATTAGTTATCATCCCGTCCGGTAAAGCCATCACGCGACCAAACATATTATCCGGTTCATCATCAAGATTCACTAAGCTCGCTTCAGTTTTACTCAATTTCTTCCCAGTACTCGAATCCACAAGCAATTTCACCGCAGCATAGAAACTCTCTAATTTCTTAGACTTCCTATCTTGATGCCGAAAACCACGACCAATACTCATATTAAATATTTGATCATTACCACCAATCTCCACATCAACATTAAGCTCTCTACTATCCCAGCCCTGCAAAAGAGGGTAAATAAATTCTCTTAGTTCTATTGATTTGCCCTGCGCTATTCTCTCCGTAAAGTCACGCCTTACTAGAAGATTCTGCACATTAAAAGCACCTAGTAAGTTATTGATAAAATCTTTTGCGGTCATTTTTTCAAACCACTCCGAGTTGCACCTTATTCGCGCAGGATTTTTCCCCTTAAAACTAAGTATGCGAGACGCCTGCTCTTTAAAGGTTTTCAAATTTTCTCTAACTTCCTCAGGCGAAAGGGGCTGTCGCGCAGCCATTTTATCAGTCGGATCTCCAATTCGAGCGGTAAAATCTCCTATAAGAAAAATTACCTTGTGACCAAGGTCTTGAAATCTGCGGAGCGTCCACAAACCCACCGCATGACCAAGATGAAGATGTTGGCTAGTGGGATCAATACCAATATAGAAAGACAGTTGCCGTCCACTAAGCAACTCCTTCTCAAGCACCTTACTTGAAGGACACACCTCATTAAGTGAGCGCGTAAGAGCCTCCCTCACAAGCACTTTATCTTTCTTTATCCCTATTCTACTTTCCATATATTAACCTCAATTCTACAATGAAAACCCCGCTTCTCAAAAGCGGGGTGAATCATACGGCGAGTAAGAGTTCTTACCTATGACTTCTTCACTATCTCATCTACCAGCCCATATTCTTTCGCTTCCGCGGCAGTCATATAGAAATCGCGATCGGTATCTTTTTCAATTTTCCCTATCGCCTGACCGGTGTGTTTTGCGAGAATCTGATTAATTTTGTCTTTTATCTTGATAATATGCCGTGCGGTAATCTCTACTTCAATCGCCTGTCCCTCCACACCCCCCATCACTTGGTGAAGTAAAATTTCCGAATTTGGGAGCGCAAATCTTTTCCCTTTTTTTCCCGCACCAAGAAGCACCGCTCCCATGGATGCCGCCATGCCCACACACATCGTTACCACATCGGGCTTTACGTATTGCATGGTGTCATAAATTGCGAGTCCTGCCGTTACCGATCCCCCAGGGCTGTTCAGATACAACTTGATATCTTTCTTTGCATCTTCGTGTTCGAGAAAAAGAAGTTGCGCGATCACGGTATTCGCCACCGAATCGGTTACCGGACCTCCCAAGAAAATAATTCGTTCTTTAAGAAGCCTCGAGTAGATATCATACGCACGCTCACCGTACTGCGATTTTTCAATTACTGTTGGTACAAGATTCATAATAATAAATATAAAGAATGGCGAATCAAGAATCCAGAAAGATTAGAGAAATGGCACGAGCAATAATGCGATGATATTAATAATTTTAATCACCGGATTGATTGCGGGTCCTGCAGTATCTTTATACGGATCACCCACCGTATCACCCGTCACTGCCGCCTTATGAGCATCCGATCCTTTGCCTCCAAAATTCCCTTCTTCAATATACTTCTTCGCATTATCCCATGCCGCACCTCCGGAAGTCATCGAAATCGCCACAAAAAGACCGGTGACAATCGATCCCAAAAGTAGTCCTCCTAGTGCCTTCGGCCCCATCATAAATGCGGTCGCAATCGGAATCACCACGGGCAATAACGCAGGAATTATCATTTCCTTAATTGCCGCACGAGTCACAATATCCACACATTTCGCATAATCTGGTTTTGCCGTCCCCTCCATAATTCCCGGAATTTCCCGGAATTGACGTCGCACTTCTTGAACCACACTACTTGCCGCTTTCCCTACCGCATTCATTGAGATTGACGCGAAAAGATATGGGATCATTCCACCGATAAGAAGTCCCGCGATAACTAATGGATCGCTCAAATCAAAAGTGATTCCCACATGAGAAAGTCCTATGTCATGTACATATGAAGCGAAAAGCACTACCGCCGCAAGACCCGCGGACCCAATTGCATATCCTTTCGTGATAGCTTTTGTTGTGTTCCCCACCGCATCAAGCGCGTCCGTAACTTCGCGCACCGAACTCGGAAGTCCCGCCATCTCGGCAATACCTCCCGCATTATCAGTGATAGGACCGAAGGCATCAATCGCAATAATAATTCCCGCCATCGAGAGCATGCTCATCACTGCAAGTGCGACACCATACAATCCCGAAACAGCGTATGACGTAAGAACTCCTCCCACAATGACAATCACTGGCAACGCCGTCGCTTCCATACCCACGGAAAGCCCCGCAATAATATTGGTACCATGTCCGGTTTCAGACGCATGCACAATGGCACGTACCGGCCTAAACTTTTTTGAGGTGTAGTATTCGGTAATAAGCACTATAAGCGCCGTTACTATAATACCCACAAGCATCGGAACAAAGAGAGGCCAATAATCGAGTAAAATTTCCGAACTATTTATCGCTCCATCATAACGATCCGCAAGAAATCCAAATCCGATAAGAGACAAGATACTCGACGCAATAAGTCCTTTGTAGAGCGCGCCCATAATAGATCCCGATTTCCCCAAGCGCACAAACAAAAGCCCTATTACCGATGCGATAGCCGCGACGCCCCCCATCATAAGAGGAAGAAGTACCGCGATGGGAGAATCGGGAAAAGTGAGACTCCCAAGAATCATTGCCGCAATCGCCGTAACCGCATACGTCTCAAAAAGATCGGCCGCCATTCCCGCATCATCGCCGACATTATCTCCTACATTATCTGCAATTACCGCCGGGTTACGCGGATCGTCTTCGGGAATTCCTGCTTCCACCTTCCCCACAAGGTCAGCTCCCACATCCGCTCCTTTCGTAAAAATGCCACCTCCAAGCCGAGCAAATAAAGAAATTAAACTTCCTCCAAACCCAAGACCAATCAATGCATGTATGTTGTGTGTCGCTGCATAAAATCCCGCAACAGAGATAAGCGCCAATCCTACCACTAACATTCCGGTTACCGCTCCACCTTCAAATGCCACTGCGAGCGCACCTCTCAATCCTTGCTTTGCCGCTTCTGCTGTTTTTACATTTGCCCGAACTGATATGTTCATTCCCACATACCCTGCAATCCCAGACGCCACCGCGCCCACCACAAATCCGATCATGGTGACAATATTAATAAATACACCGATAAGCACCGCAATTACCACCGCGACAATCGAAATCGTTGCGTATTGACGATTCAGATACGCTTTCGCTCCGGTACGAATCGCGCTCGCAATTTCTTCCATTTTTTCATCTCCTCCCGGACGTTTCATTATCCTCATCCCTAACCACAGCGCCGATACCACAGACACCACTCCCGCAAAAATTGAGAACCCTACTGAAGACATAGTGATTAAACGTGTAACTAAAATAAAAACGACTTTTAAAGATTTAAATGTTTATTCTTTTTCCTCTTTACCATCATTTACCTCCTCCTTCTCAATATCTACAACTCCCCCTTCCTGTGTTTCTTCGGGGCGAGTTTGCGAACGTACATCAAGCTTCCATCCGGTAAGCTTTGCGGCAAGTCGTACATTTTGTCCGCCTTTCCCGATTGCTAAACTTAACTGATCCTCCGGCACATATACGCGCGCTTCACGACGAGGCAACACCTCCACCGATTCCGCTTTCGCCGGAGAGAGAGAGTTACCAACAAATTCCGCGGAATCTTCGGACCACTCTATAATATCCACTTTCTCCGCGCCAAGTTCATTTGTCACCGCCATCACTCTCGTACCTCTCTGTCCCACAAGCGCTCCTACCGGATCAACTCCTTCCGCTTTTGACGCAACCGCTATTTTAGTCCTGTGTCCCGCTTCGCGCGCGATTGCCTTAACTTCAACTATTCCCTCCGCAAGTTCCGGAACTTCAAGTTCGAAAAGTTTTGCTACAAATTTCGGATGTGCACGCGATAACACAATACCCGGTAGACGTGTATCCTCCTGCACCGCAAGCACCAAGAATCGAAGTCTTTCTCCTGACCGATAATGTTCTCCGGGAATAGACTCGTTTGCGAACATCACTCCCACAGTTCTTCCTAAATCAATATACACATGTCCCCTCTCAAACCGTTGCACAATACCACTTATAATTTGTCCTTCTTTGTCTCTCCATTCCGAGAGAATAGAATCACGCTCCGACTCCCGAAGTTTTTGCAAAATAATCTGCTTTGCAGTCTGTGCGGCGATACGACTGAATTCATCGTGCATCTCGAGAGGAAAAAGCATCTCTTCTCCCACTTTTATACTCGGCTTCACCTTCTTCGCTTCTTCGATAAGAACGTGGCGTTCCGGATTATAACGCGGTACCACTTCTCCTTCCTCCGGCATTTCTTCAACAACACGCCCCTCTTCGCCAACCTCATTTTCCACCATACGCACCGTGGTATCGTCCGCTACTGTTTTCGCCTGCCAAAATCGTAATTCACCCGTTTTCGAATCAAGCTTCGCTTTTATTATTTCTCCTTTTGTCCCGTATTCTTTTTTATATGCAGCTGCAAGAGACGACTCAACCGCTTCAAGTACTCGATCAGGATCAAGTCCCTTCTCTTCCGCCACTTGGCGTAACGCCCGTGAAATGTCTTTTATATTAAGCATGACTTTTTGTAATCTACTTCAAATAGTACTCCCCTGATTCATCCCACGCTACTCATATTGCCTGATATCACGAGAAGTCCGAAATAGATCTTTTTAATTTAAAAATTCCGCTTTCTGCGGAATCGATACTTCTCCACCATACCCCTTGTTTATATCGTTGTCAATGACAGTATTTTTACCATCAGTGCCTATCCAATATTTTCATAGTGAGTTATTTTAGGACCCTCTCCATCATCTACAACCGTCACTGCGACGAGATCTATTTGCCATCCCTCCCCCACCAGATCATCCCACTCGTTAGCAAATGCAGTACAAATCCTCCTTAATATACGAGTTTTCCTTGCGGTAACATTATCCTCCGGAGAGAGAGCTCCCAACCGCATGGTCTTTACCTCCACAAAAACAAGGGGGCCTTTCTTTTTCTTGGCAATAATATCTATTTCCCCATACGGCTTTAAATAATTCCTCTCAATAATCGAATATCCCTTTCCTTTAAGAAAATTTACTGCAATCTCTTCTCCCAACTTTCCTATTTCCCCACCTTTCATACCCATATAATATCATTATTGCCGAAAATTTTTGTAATATGAATTAGATTTAAATTTCTTTCTGACAAACATTTTTGTTTGTCAGAAAACAATAAAATCAGATAAACACACTTTGCATAATAAAAACATGGCTTAAAATCGATTTCCTAAAAAACTCGATAAAACCATTGTTTGTCGACAAACAATTGATACATCATAATCACACTTTTTTATTTCCAAATGTTTGTCGACAAACACCAAAATAACCCTGATTCCTATTCAGCAATAGTAAATTGTTTAGCGACAAACATTATAGAAAGAAAAGAGCGAGATAATTAAATTGCACTTAATCTTGTATGGGTATTCTGGAGTACCTTGGATATAAACCCTTCTAAAAAATCACACGGATGTTTGTCGACAAACATCTCAAATATATCTCGATACCCCATAACAATGTTTGTCGACAAACATTGTCCATATAATGTTTCGCGACAAACACTTTATCCACAGAAAAATTAAAATATCTACTCTGACAAACACTTTTGTTTGTCAAAAGTTGATTAACTACTATTTATTCATGCGCGAATCGGCAATTTTCATTGCCGATTTAATTGCCTATTTTATTTTCATTTTCTCTTTAAAATTACCGCTTTTTTGTAGAGGTATGATGTGGTGTGAAAATTTTTAATCGGGTGTTTTCTTGTGGGTAGGTGAGGGGGGCTAAATACTACGGGATTATTATTTCTTGCAACATCACCATGCGATGCTATCCTAATACAATGGATATAAAAAAAAATGGCGTCTACCAGGGTATTCTTGAAGAACAAAAAAAGAAATTACTTGAGAAAATTGCGTCTCACAATAAGCCAGAAGATTTTGGAAGCGATGTCGATGGACTTGATGAAGAATCCGACGAAGCAGAAGAGCAGGGGAATAGTCTTGCGATTGCACAATCGCTCAAAGAAAACGTCAGCGAAATTGATAGCGCTCTCGAAAAAATTAAAACTGGAAAATATGGAATGTGCTCAACATGTAACAATCCTGTAGAGGAAGAAGTTCTTGATATAGCACCCGAGTCGGCATTATGCCGCGCGTGTAAGAAAACTTTTTAACACTCATCTTATTCCACCGACTTCTATGCATGAGCATCTTGCAAGAGTGCATTCCGCCGAGCTTGAAGGAATCCACGCGAGACCTATTGAAGTTGAAGTAGATTTAAATGTTGGTCTTCATTCTTTTAATATTGTCGGCCTCGCAGATAAAGCCCTTAACGAAGCGCGTGAGCGGGTAAATTCATCTCTAAAAAATTCAGGAGTAAAACCCCCTAACCGCGAGAATCGGCGGATCACCGTAAACCTCGCTCCCGCCGATGTGAAAAAAACCGGAGCTCAATATGATCTCGCGATTGCGATCGGATATCTTGCCGCTACACATCAAATAAAAAAATTTGATGCGAGCGATAAAATTTTTATAGGAGAACTTGCTCTGGATGGACGTCTTCGTCCTGTTCATGGAGCGCTCAATATCAGTCACATGGCGGCTCGTGCAGGTTTCCGATATCTCTTTCTCCCTGCACAAAATGCAAATGAAGCGGCAGCGGTTTGTGATGTCCATGTTGTTCCACTCGAAAATCTTGGCGATGCAATTTCATATCTCGAGCGCGAAAATTCAGAAATTCCTCGCCGGGAATATCATGCGCAACACGCCCCTTCAAAATCTATTTCTGATTTTGCAGAAATACACGGACAGGAAAATGCAAAACGCGCCCTCATCATTGCCGCAGCAGGAGGACATAATCTTTTAATGAGTGGGCCCCCCGGAGTAGGGAAGAGCATGCTCGCAAATACCATGGTGGGAATCCTTCCTCCGATGGATATACACGAGTCGATTGAAGTGACAAAAATTTGGAGCGCTGCAGGGATAGCGGTACAAGGACTTCTTACCACGCGTCCGTTTCGATCTCCTCACCAAACCGCAACACTCCCCGCGATTATAGGAGGAGGAAGCGACCCAAAGCCAGGAGAAATAAGTTTGGCGCATCACGGAGTATTATTCCTTGACGAACTTCCAGAATTTCAACGTCATATTCTTGAGTCACTCCGTGCTCCGATGGAATCGGGCGCAGTACACGTTTCTCGCGCACGAGGATCTCTTACTTTTCCAGCCCAATTCACGCTCGTTGCCGCAATGAACCCTTGCCCATGCGGATATTACGGTGACTCGGAAAAAGAATGTAAATGTTCTCCATTCGAAGTGATAAAATATCAGAAAAAAATTTCCGGTCCTCTTGCCGATCGCATTGACCTTCACGTGTCGGTTCCTCGTGTTTCCGTTGCAACACTCCGATCCGCCGACAACTCCTCTCTCTCAAGTGCTGATGCGCGAAATCTTGTTATGTCCGCTCGTGCACATCAGCAAGAACGTTTTGTAAAACTCTCCATTACCACCAATGCGGAAATGGGAACGAAGCAAGTCGAATCCATGGTTGCCACCGACTCTGACGCGGAAGAATTCCTTCGTACTCTTGAACGTACACAACTTTCTCCTCGAGGATATTATCGCCTTCTTAAAACCGCGCGTACCATCGCTGATATGGAACATTCGGAAAAAGTTTCCTCGCCTCATCTTGCAGAAGCATGGGGATATCGTATTCGAGAAACATAAGCCCCGCACATATGCGGGGAAAATACTTCGTAATTTAGATTTTATTTTGCAAAGGGATTCGTGGCACCATACACTTCGAAATGCACATGACATCCCGCCGCATCTCCACTTTCTCCCATAAGACCAATTTGTTCTCCCTGTTTTACATAATCTCCCACTCCAACATTTGTTGAGGCAAGATGCGCATAACGCGTTTTTACATTCGCACCCGCAGGATGCTCAATCAATACAAACGTTCCATATCCGCCATTCCATCCATCTTTCCCTTCTCCATATTGTGCATCGGGAATCACCAGTCCCTCCGCCGTCGCTACTATAGGAGTACCGCACACCCCCGCGATATCAACCGCATTCATGGGATGTAACCGTCCCCAGTTATATCCTGCAACAGGAAGCTTAAAATAATTCTTCAAATAGGGGAGTGCTTTCCCAGACGAAATACCCCTCTCACCCGAGGCGCCAGGAATAATAAGGCGAATACCTTGTCCTATCATAGCCATATCAATCCCGTGATTTGCTTCACGAATTCTACTCGGCGCGACACCGAAGGCATCCGCAATCGATTCCACAGAATCTCCTTCTCTTACCGAATACACAACCCCTGAAACCGCCGGAATATGCAATACCGCCCCCACCTGTAACTGTCGTGTTTTTACATCGGGGTTTGCTCTTGATACTGTTTCGATCGAAACGTCGAATTTTTGTGCGATTCCGGAAATTGTATCTCCCCGTTCTACTTTATATTCAGCAATACCCGCGCGAGGCGCAAATCCGGGAGTATCCCCAAAGTCATCAAGCATTGCCACAGCCAATCCATAAGGAGACATGACTACTTCGGCGGAGTATAGATCGTGCGTCGCTAACGCAACTATCAGAGGATGACTTACCATCGAAGCATTCGCGGAGAGAACGATGCTGGATTCTGCTAATATTTGAGCGGGGCCACCCCATACCCCATAATGTCCTCCGTCCCGCAAGGGATAAAGAAGAGAATATGCCACTCCAACTACCGCAAGCACAACCAACAAAAAACCTGCCGCCGCGAGCGATTTTTGTTCTTTATAGAACTTCGTTAGGATAGTACCGATACGCTGTAGTATACTCCCTACAACCCAACACGACAAATATGGATCACCTCCTTAATCCGCAACAAGAAAAGGCCGCTCATGCTCCTCAAAAACCCCTCCTTATTGTCGCGGGAGCAGGAACCGGAAAAACAAAGACTCTTACAAGCCGTTTTATTCATCTTGTAGCGCAAGGAATTCATCCGTCTCATATCTGTGCGTTGACTTTTACCAATAAAGCGGCAAAAGAAATGGGGGGAAGAGTACACCGCGCCGTCACCGGAGGAATATCCGTCCGCGACGCCTTCATTGGTACATTTCACTCGTTTGGAGCCCGAATTCTTCGTGCTGAAGCCGCAACATTAGAAAGAACACCTCACTTTACTATCTTCGATGATCACGATTCCCTCGGTGCAATCAAAAAAGTATTGAAAGAACTCGATATTAAAAATGGCACGCCATCTCAATTCCTTCGATTTATATCTTTCGAAAAAAGCGGCGTGGCACAAGGCATGCGCACCGGGACTTATGAAGATAGAGCAGTGTTTAAAAATTATGAATTATTCCTCACACGCGCAAACGCTTTTGATTTTGACGATTTAATCGTAAAAATGGTTTGGCTTTTCAGAAACAATCCCTCTGTCCTCGAAAAATATCAAAATAAATACACTCACATTCTCGTGGACGAATACCAGGATGTAAGTCCCATGCAATACGCTCTTATTCAATGCCTTGCCGCGCGCCACAGAAATATAAGCGTCGTAGGAGATGATGCACAAATGATTTATGGGTGGCGCTATGCTAGTCTTGATACTTTTCTGAACTTTGAAAAAGATTGGCCGAACGCCCAAGTGATACTTCTTGAGGAGAATTATCGCTCGACCGGAACCATTATTCACGCTTCATCTGCGGTGATTGCGAACAATCAGCGTGCGCGCGAGAAAAGTTTGTGGACAAATAATATGGACGGCTCACTCATTCTTATTGCAGAAACCGCCAGTGAAGATGATGAGGCGGAATGGATTGCGGATCACATCGACTCGAAGTCGAATAATCCCGAAACAATGGGTAATTCATGCGCCATTCTCTATCGAACAAACGCTCAATCCCGCGCACTTGAACAAGCGCTCGTACGAAGAGGAATCCCATATCGTATTTATGGAGGACTTAAATTCTATGAACGCCGAGAAATAAAAAATATTATTGCAGCACTTCGCCTCGCACTAAATCCTCGCGACGAGATAAGTTACGATCGTCTTCAGAAAACATTTCGCATCCGCGCGTTTCGCACGATGCTTCCCTCTATTCTCGCGCTTGCTGACACCACTCCCGCCGAAGCAATAAAATCGTTTCTTGATGTGACTCACTACTTTGAATATTTAGAACGTGAAACCATAAATGCCGACGAGCGACAGGAAAATATTCGAGAGCTCTTGCAGTTCGCTACGCAATTTTCCACACTCTCAGAATTTCTTGAGCATGTTGCACTGGTACAAGCAACGGACAACGCTTCAAGCGACACTAGCCGCACCACAGAGCAGGGAAAGGACACTCCTCCTCCCGTACACCTTTCCACCGTACACCTTGCCAAAGGATTGGAATTTGACGAAGTTTTCCTTGCGGGATGCACCGAAGGGATGTTGCCTCATATGAGATCAATGGATTCGCAGGATGAGATAGAAGAAGAAAGACGACTTATGTATGTGGCAATGACGCGCGCACGACGTGAACTTGCAATCTCGTTCTATGGACTTCCTTCACGTTTTATTGGAGAAATTCCCAATGACCTTATCATGTTTTTCCGCACCTCAAATACGGATAAGTTCAGCGACGCTGAAGAACGGAATATTCAACTCGAAGACATTTAAAAACTAGTGCCGGTCATCACCACTCTATTCCCCGAACCCACAAAATCACAGTCGCTCCCATGATAGGCGAAACATTCATTCACCTCTGAATAATTCCCCAACCACAAAGCCGCGATATGAAATTCAGTAAATTTAAAAAATAAAGGGGAGGAAAGAAACGCTTCGCTCACGTATATAGATCCCAACGGAGGTGGGGAAAATTTAGAATCTATAACCGCGATATACCCCGGTTCACTGCATGTGCAATATTCATCGATCCAATTAATAGGCCCCCCAAACGAAGTCCCCGCGGCATACGCGCGTTGCACCACCCACTCAATCGCACGGGAAAAAATATTATTGGATGATTTTTGAGTAACTGTTTTTTGAAACTTTCCTCTTTCAATATCCGCAGTGACATTCATTCTCATAACAAAATCACTTAGCTCTTTTTTTTCAATAGATCCATTCTCGACTCCTTGAAGTTTATCGAGGAGTTCAATGGTAAGCTTCTCGAATCCAATCATTTTTTTATTCACCCCAATCGCGTCTTCCGTCACTGCAATTTTTTCGAGAAAAGAAATCTTTGCATTGACAAAGTCCTTCCATATCCCCGCTGATGACGTCATACCTTGAAGAACACCGCTCTTTACCGCTTCTTCTGCCAGTTCCAATGGCGTCATGATTATGCCATCATGTCTCGCGCGTGCGTTCGCGAGTCGTCGCGCATCAAATACAATGTCTTTCGAGTGTACGGAAAAATGTTCAAGATATTCCTGTGCAGTGCGGACTCCATACGACACAATACGCAATTCATCATCTTTCACCTCGGGAAGAGGCAGTGGAGAAATCACGGATAATGACGGACGAGAAGCTACGATATTCCCAAATGTCTCCAAGAGAGGATTCACATCATTAAATGTGTCATCATCACCCACGCGAGAAGAAATCGAGGGAATCAATGGCATTGATTCCGAAACCGGTGCAAGTCTCTCTCTTTGTGCCGGCACAAATGCCTGTCTCGGAATCAGGGGGGAAGTAGGTTCCATAGTAGGAACCTCGACCGCTATGTTCTCTTCAGATCGAAACTGCATCATTATTATAAGAGACACCAAAATACCGCATGCTACAACACTTATTGTGATAGTCTTTTTTTCCATTGAGCCCATATACTTATAGTATATACCCTTCACGCTTCGCCGATTACACCTCATACTACCTGCATGCCACAACGCCTTGGACAACACTTTCTTCATGACTCGTCAGTATTGGGAATTATTACCGATACGCTTGCTATAAATCCTCATAACACGATTATAGAAATTGGTGCCGGGCACGGAGAATTGACACAAGAATTGGAAATCAGAAATAACGCACTGGACAATTCTTTAAAAATATTTGTCATTGAAAAAGACCCCTCTCTCGTCCAACATCTTGCAGTCCTTTTTTCAAAAAACCGGAACATTGAAATTCTAGAAGGAGACGTAAGAAAAATTCTTCCGGAATTCATATCCCACCGGGGAATACATGAATATAAACTCGCAGGAAATATTCCTTATTACCTTACCGGATTTCTTTTGCGAATAATCGGGGAATTACGACCACTTCCCAAAACCACAGTACTTACAATCCAAAAAGAAGTTGCGGAGCGTATTGCCGCAGAACCGCCTCGTATGAATCGTCTTGCGGCAAGTATACAGTTTTGGGCGACTCCTCATGTTATTTGCAATGTACCGCGCACTTCTTTTTCTCCTCCTCCCAAAGTAGACTCCTCCGTTCTCTGTCTCTCACAAAAAAATTCCCCGCAGAACGAAAACGTCACATTGCGCTATTATGCCGCAGTGCATGCTCTTTTCGCACAACCCAGAAAAACACTCATCAACAATATCTCAAATGCAATCGACCTCCCTCGCCAATCCATTATTTCCATACTCGAAAAAGAAAGCTTAGACCCTACCGCACGTCCAGAGACTCTTACTATTTCCCAAATCATGTCACTTGCTTCGTCTTTTCACTTCCCCGATACTCCCATTCTCCGCAAGAAGAGCGCTTCTTAAAACTTTTACGAGAGTAAAACCTTACCACTGGGGATAAACTCGCGTGGTCTGTATGCCATACACCTCCTATAATGGAGATGGTGGATTCCATCTTTGTAAAAGGTGGCGTGTAGAGGCGTATCCACCAGTATTCCACACTTTTTCCACACTGTTCATGATTCCCGATATAAAAAAACTTATTGCCGGATTTCTTGCGTGCTCCCTCCTTGCAACGTTATTTATTCTCATCGCCCCATCGTTCCTTTCACAAACACCCGCGTCTGTATCGCAAGAAAATAACTCCACGAATATCCAAAATGCTTTTACACCAAAGTCCGACACCATCTCTTCCGTTACGTCTGGCAATTCGGAAGAATCCGCCCAATCCCGGACACTGACTCCTTCTACCAACCTTACACAGCGCCTTGGAAATCTCCTCGCACGAGAAATAATAAACACTAACGAAGAAGCCGGAGTTCTTTCCGGTCCCCCAGAAGGTCTTGCGGTACCGAAACAGGCGGCACTTGAAGCAACTATTAAAGATAGTTTGTCCGATGCATCATCTTTTCCATTTTCAGTGCCGGATTTCACCAGATCCATATCCGACAGCGCTCTTTCTATAATTGAGAATCCATCCGCGGAAGATTATCAGCACTATACCGATGCTACTCAAGGAGTACTTGAAAAAACCATTTGGAGTAAAAACTTTCAAAACCTTCTCGAGGAAGAATCTCCAAGCATAGAAAGCGCATATGCGGCAACTACGGTATATGGAACCGCGTCCCGCGACCTGGCACAAATCTCCGTTCCCGCACCTCTTGTCTCGTTTCACAAAAAAATAACGACAGTAGTAATCAACCGAAAAAAACTTACTGATCTTGCACTGGATAATTTCGAGGATCCGCTCAAATCCATTGCGATTCTCAAACAACTCGACGGCCAAGTGGAGTCTATTATAGAGCAGGATCTTACCAATCTTCATAATGAGGCAGAGCGTATACGTACGTTATCACTCCACGCGCCCGTACAATCAGGCACACGCAATCTGGCGGACTATATTCTCGGCATTGATCGCGCGTTTGCACAAGGGTACGTCCCTGTTGATGCAACCGGACCGGTTTCAAAGGCATTTCAAACTCATGAGGCAAAAGCGACTACCACCACATGGCTCCGTCGCCTTTGGGAATGGGGCCAAAAAATATTCCTACAACAACTAAAAAACCAACTCATCTCTCTTCTCGAACAGCAAATTGTAAATTGGATCAATGGGGGAGGGTCTCCACAATTTGTAACAGACTGGCAGGGATTTATTTCCACAGCGTTTAACAATGCCGCTGGTGCGGCGATTCAAGAAATTCTTCCGGGGCTTTGCCAACCCTCCTCCCCACTCCTCCGAATTTCATTGGTGCTCCCCAGCGTAAATATACCCGTGTACAGCGGATGTACGCTCAATCAAGTGATAAGCAACGTAAAAAATTTCTATTCGAGTTTTCGCTCGGGAGGATGGGTTCAGTATGGTGTTACGTTTGAACCCACCGGTAATTATTTCGGTGCTATTATCGAAGGACATGATCGTGTTACTCGTACCGCTCTTGCCGCCGCGGATGCCGCAAAAAACAAAGCACTTGCGGGAAGCGGATTCTTAAGTACGGAAGTATGTCCTTCAACTAATAAATCACCGGGGGCGGAAGGATGCCCTGGAGGTGAGCATCCGCTTATCCGCACACCGGGTTCGGTTCTCGGTGCCACAGTGACAAAAGCACTCGGATCAAACTTTGATCTTATTGTGAATGCAAACGATATAGGCGGACTTGTACAAACCGTCACAAATGCCGCGCTTACAAGAATCGTCACCTTGGGGCTAAGTGCAGTAAGCGGGAAACCGAGCGGATTAGGCCTTTCAAACGTTGCGTATACCAATAATTCATCTCTCTCACAAGGACTCCAATCTGCTGAAAGTGATGCAAAAACAAAAGCGACTGTAGACCAAACTAACCAAGAATCCACTTTCGACGGACTGCAAACTTCCACTTCTCCACAAGCAGACCCGTTTGCGCAAGGAGTGGATACGGAAGAAGAAATTTCAACATCAAACAATCCCGTAAGTCTTGCAGAAAACAAGCCAGTGAGACAATCAAGCACATGGGTAAGTCGTGGCTCCGCGTCCGCAGCGGAATATGCCGTCGACGGAAGAAAAAGCAATAGTTTATATGGTTCTGCGGTAACCGACAGAGGAGGTAACAGCTGGTTAGTGGTAGATCTTCAAGAAATAGCTGTTATTGATCGCGTGGATATTCAAGAATTTCCCGGCCGACTGTTTTCGGGATGTATTATTATCTCCGCGCAAAATCCGGGATCATCCCCTTTGTCGTGCAACGGAAGCAACGGTGTGACGATTCCATTCGCGCCCACCGGCGCGGAAACACTGGTAAGTATACCGGTGGGAAAAATCTCGGGTCGTTATGTATGGGTACAACAACAATCTTCCAAGGATAATATGATCATTTCGGAACTTGGAGTGTTTGGCGCCGGCACGGGACAAGGAAATAATTCAAGCGCCACTGCTATTTCGATGATATCTCCCGGAGGAGATGTATTATCGTGGAATCGTGGGACGACGTCTTATCCTCGACTCGACATCGTTTCATCAAAACCTGCATCGGGATTATCCCTCTCTTTTGAAATCAAGAAAGCGCCCGCATCAGGAACGGGAGTGACAAGAAAAATAACGGGAAATTACGCGGATGCTCCACTCGGAGATTTACTTGCGTCACTTAATGTCACTCTTCGTAATGCAGCAGGAACATCGTTGGTCTCCGACACACTTAACTTTTCTATTAATCAAGGTGCAACCGTATTCTCTCCTTCTCAATCATTTTCATTACCGGCAAATACCATAAATTCACTTACCTACGATGCGACAGTATATTCGTACGCCGGAATTAATGATTCATACCTTCTCCTCACCACCCTGCACGATGATGCCGGTGTCGTAATAAGCACCCATGCTTTCACTATCAATGTTCATTAACGCCTTCAGAAGGGGCGTGGGGAAAATGCTCAAAACAATTTTTAAGGTTGCTGTCTTTGCAATCTCGATTGGCACACTTACCGTACCCTCGCCCGCACACGCAGGATGGCTCGACTTTGGTGCAAGTGTGATATTTGGCGCAACGGGAGGAGCTATTGCGTGGATTACTTATATCATCTCGTACATTATTACGGCGATTGTAGGACTTTTCACCGCGCTGATAATCTATAGCATCGGTGTCGTGCTACAGCTCAATACCAATATCGTAAACGCGGTGGCAGTACAAGAAGGATTCAAGGTAACGCTCTCCATCGCAAATCTTGGATTTGTACTCGGCATTATTATTATCGCGATTGCCACTATCATCAGATACGAACACTACGGAATAAAACACCTTCTCGTGAAGCTTATTACCGCGGCGCTTTTGGTAAATTTCAGTTTGGTTATCGGCGGAAGCATTTTAAACTTTGCCGATCAATTGTCGAACGTATTTCTCACCGCATTCCCCGGCGGAGGAGGGGATGAAAATGCCCTTTCAAAGTTTCATAATTTTTCAAAATCTTTTGGTGGGGCATTTTCTCCTCAACGCGCACTCTTAAATCCAACAATTAAAGGAGCAAACAGTATGACATCCGATGACCTTCAAAGATTTCAAGGAGCGGGCTCAGTCGGGCAAAGCCTGGGAGAAGTATTTACTCCTCTTTTGAACCTTATTTTCACCATCGTCATACTTATTTCTATCTTTATCACTGTATGCGTGTTCTTCTTTATGCTCCTCATACGATATATCTATCTCGGCATCCTTTTTATCCTCATGCCACTCGTATGGCTTATGTGGGTATTTCCGCTCACCGAACACCTTTGGAAACAGTGGTGGGGAAAATTCCTTAAGTGGACATTTTTTGCACCCATCTCTCTATTCTTCCTATGGCTTGTGATTATCACTTCGGAAACCATGAACAGAGGAGCGGGCGACAACCCCCTGCAAGGATTGCGAGGGCTTGGATATACCGCATCGGATTCATCTTTTGTCGCGGGACTCTCAAGTTTTGTTGGAAGTCTCGCTAATCAAGTTGTTGGTACTTTTCTTCAAATGGCGGTTCTCGTAGGACTTTCGATAGGGGGTCTTATCGCCGCGGAAAAGTTTTCAATCATGGGCTCACATGCGGCGATGGGCACAATGAAAGGATTAGGAAAGTGGGCGCAAGGATATGTCGGAAAGCGCGCAAAACAAACGGGAGGGAAAATTGCCCAAAGAATGGGCCTTGGAAATGCTGCGACTGCCCTGCAACAAAAAGGACTTTCTTTGCCCACTAACATTGCCTCGGGTCGCGGAAGAGTATTGCGCACACTTGCTAAACCATTAAATGGTCTTGCGACTGCATTTAATTACAGTGGAAAACTTGGAGGTCGCGCTCTTCAAGCGGGTGTTGCCGGAGGACGAAGCGGTTTGATAAGTGGTGGGGAAGCGGATGTGAAGGATGCAACAAAGGGACTCACCACCGACCAGCAGGCAAACCTTATCAGCACCATGACCGCGCCCCAACGGATTGCGCTTACTGCGAAAGCAATGAAAGAAGGGTGGCTTGAAAAAATTGACAGCAAATATTACGGCCCTGCCCAAAAAGAAATGTATAAGAGCTATGGACAGGAAAAAACGTATAACGATGTATACAAAGCAACTGCCGGAGCAGGAGAAAAGAAACATTATTTTGATGAAATTGAGAAGGGGAATAAGGATACCATCGAGCATACACGTGCAGAAGCGGAGAAGTTGAAGGAGGAAGAGATACGCAAGAAATCAGAAGACGCAAAGACGAAAGAAGTGGATCAGGCGTTGCGCAATACAATAGCGCCGAGCTCTCCATACGCTCAAGCTGCAGCGAAAAGAAAGTGGATAGACGAAGAAGTTAAGAAGCGACTTGCTCACACAGGACCCAACAACGAGATACGAGAGGCAGGAAATCGGGCAGTTAAAGATTCAGAGGAAGAGATAAAAAAAGCAGGAGAGAATGCAGTTGAAAGCAAGAAGAGAGGGGAAAATGTTATGGTTGATGAAATAGATTCAGAAACTGGAAAACTTACGGGTCGCAAAGTAAATGCACAAGAAAAACTAAAAGAAATTGATAGTAAGCTTGTTCCAGACTTAAAGAAAGGGGATAAAGCGCAGTATAAGGAAATATTTGGCGATAAACCCGCATTCGGATTAAGTGCGGAGAGTGTAAAAATGATGGGGAGTGTATTTGCAGAAAAAATTGCATACTCAAACCAACAACTTGTACCGAATATTATCTCCAAGATGAACGCGAAACAACTCCAAGGATTCTCAACGATGTACAAGAAAATCCTAAAGGATGGCAAAGATTCAACAGGTGGGGACTTGAAGAATTATATAGAAAAAGGAGAGAAAAATTTTGAGAAAATTCTTGCGCATAACATGACAAGTCATGCGCACGAAGAGGAGGATCACGGAGGAGCACATGAAGAAGAAAATCGCGGAGGTGGCGCTTCTCACTCCCCCGCGCCGGAACCCGCTCCCGCCCCTAGTGGAGGAGGAGGTGACGCATCTCACCATTAACCATGATGAACGCAACCATAATACCAGAACAAAAAATCTTTGAGCGTTGGGATTTACTTGCCCCGGCGCTCCGCGATGCGTTGGTGTCCGAAGAAAATTCCGATATTGTCTGGAAAACATGCACCGATGAGCATCTTTCTGAAGAGAAAATACACGAAGTCGCCCGTATTGTCTCGTGGGTGATGTTGGGATTTCTCCACCCAGAGGACATTGCACGAGAAGTGCAATTCTCGACGGGGATTCATCCGGAAGTAGCGCGAGCGATTGCATCTCCGCTCATCAAAAAAATATTCGAGCCCATGCGGGATGATCTTGAAAATATTTATGCTCCCACACCCTTAAAAGAAGGTGTTTCCGCCTCAAGCGTAATCACCGATACCGAAAGCACTCCTTTCCCGATTATTATTGATAATGCAGAAAAAACAGAAACGGTTGATAAAACACTTGCCAACCTCGGTAAGGGAATATCAGATGAGCCATTCTTCAAAGAACCTCCCGCTCGAATGGAAAGCGCTTCCTCTGCACCGCTTCCGGAAAATCCCTTCTTCGACAATACCACCGTCGGTGAAAAACCCGTTCCTTTCCCTCCTGCATCTTCTGATGTTCCCCCTGCCTTTCATGAAGAAACATCCTCGGAGACGATGCCATTCATGATTCACGAAGAACCTTCCGCTTCTTCAATTCCTCACATCGGAGATTTTTCCTTGAATATCAAACCTGAAGAATTTGGGCCTTCACGCGAAGAATTTCAAAATATTCCAAAAGCAGACATAGAAATAGGAGGAGGAGACAACCCCGCAGTTCACCCGCAAGAAGGATTTTATTCCCCCGACGACAACCAGCCGGAGAGAATTGTGCATTACAGTGATTTTCACACACCGATTCCCGCAGAAACCGAAAAAAATACCATTATTACACCTTTTTCATCCCTTACCAAACCCACTCCGTCATTTAAAGAAAAAAATCCAGAAGATGCTTTTCAACCGCCACCTTCTCCATCCTCAGAAACAATAATGAATATCGGAAATTTTGGAGGAGATATTTCATCCGCTCACACGTCGATTTCTCCCGAGCCTGCGCCGCCTGTTCCCACCCCTAAAAAGAAAGGGGTATTCGGTTCTTTTTTCGGATTGCCAAAAAGTAAAAAAAATATCGTAGTAACAGACACTGCACCAATCCCCGATATTCCTCCGTCACCTCTTTCTTTCAAAAAAATCTCTCCCGACATTCCTCCAAAACCAAAAAAAGTACTTGTTTTTGATTCTGCATCTTTTATGCAAAATGCTCCGAGAAAAGAAAATTTCTCCAGCGTCCAACCAGCCCCACCACCTGTTCCGAAAATCATCCCATCTCCCGCACCTCAAGATAAAACTTTAAGTTCTTCCGTGTTGGATATATCCTCTCTCTCCGGAGATCTCAATAAAGAATCAACTTCTTAATACTAATATTTTCATCTTTATTTCATGCAATTCCAAGTCCCTCAATTTATTGAAACGGAAGACAAGATTGTCGGTCCTTTTACGTTGAAACAATTTATTGTGGTCGGCGTGTCTGTAGGAATATCTCTCGTACTCTACTTCATCGTCGTTCCTTGGCTGTGGATTATTCTTTCTATTCCAATAGTGGGCGCAGGAGCTTCGCTTGCATTTATACGTGTTGGGGGAAGATCTCTCCCTGTAGTAGCCCAAGCCGCGATCCGCTATTTCTGGAAACCTCAAACGTATGTATGGCAACCACAACAGCCTCACGCTCCTACAACTCCCTCTCCCCAAGAACACCCTTCTCATGAATCATCACTTGAAGAAATTCTTTCTGGACTCGCATTGCGTACCACATGGCAAAAGCTTCAAACCGGAAAAAAGATATCGCCCGGTACATTGCTTGGACATACGCAAGACCGATACACAATATTTCGCAAACGCACCGGAGAACGCAACGCAGCAAGAAGGATAGACTACCGATAGTCTTTTTACCACAATGCCCCGAGGTAGCAGTTTCGTAATAAGGTACAATTAATATGCATGGATTCGAGATAAGAACTCCGTACATTCTCTATTTTTATGCCTAAAGAATTTGCAAACGCACAAACTCTTGTCGCAGTAAAAGATATACGCGACAACGTCCTTATCTTGAACGATGGCGGACTTCGCCAAATTCTCATGGTAAACGGTATTAATTTTGCGCTCCGATCCGAAGTAGAGCAAAACACTATTACCGCCGGATATCAAAATTTCCTCAATACTCTCGACTTTCCTCTTCAAATCCTTATTCATTCGCGCAAAATTAATATTGACGAATATCTTATAAAGCTTGCCTCCCGCGAACAAGCAGAGCTTTCTCCTTTACTTCGCAGTCAAAATTCCGAGTACAGAGAATTCATCAGGGGGTTTGTGGAAAAAAATGCGATTATGGAAAAAAGTTTTTTTGTGGTGATTCCATGGTTTCCTTCTGCTATACCCACCAAGCAGACTATTATGCGCTTTATTCCGTTTTTAAAACACAGCAAGGAGGAAAACGACGCAGCTGCAACCGACAAAGAGGATTCTTTTGAGGAATCGCTGGAACAGCTCAAAGATCGCGTCGAGCAAATATCAGAAGGACTTTCTTCAATCGGGCTTGATTCGGTAATACTCGATAATAAGGCGCTCGCTGAACTTCTCTATAATTTCTACAATCCTGAATCCATTGAAAAAGAGAATATCAATCTTCCTGATACTCAAGATGAAATGTCGCATAAAAATACACCATAGCCATGGAAGAATCCTCTAAACAAGAGAGTCCTTTAGGAAACATTGCTAAAGTGATTGCACCCGCAGGTGTTGAAGTAACGCCGAATCACGTAAAGATCGGGTCTAAGCTCGTTAAGACGTTTTTTATTCTTTCTTATCCACGCTATCTCGCTACGGGGTGGTTTGAACCACTGGTAAATCTCCCTAATCTTCTTGATATTTCCATCTTTGTAACACCGATGGATACCGGAAACGCACTGCGCAACCTCAGAAGAAAAGCCGCACAGCTTGAATCTCAGATTGCCGATACGGAAGAGAAAGGCTTAGTGCGCGATCCTCTTCTCGAAACCGCGCTTCGCGATGTGGAATCGTTACGCGACACTCTCCAACAATCAGAGGAACGCCTTTTCGATACTGCGGTATATATCGCCGTATACGCCGACACAGAAGACGAACTTGCTCGCCTTGAGGGTCAAGTAACCTCGCTTATGGAATCGAAGCTTATCTATATCAAACCAGCGCTCTTCGAACAACTTGAAGGACTCATGTCTATATTTCCCTTTAACAGCGATAAATTGTCCATCACCACATCCATGAATTCCGGCCCTATTTCTTCATTCTTTCCATTCGTATCAGAGGACCTTACTTCGAACGATGGAATTATGTATGGCATCAACCGCCACAATAACAGTCTAGTTATATTCGACCGGTTTTCTCTAGAGAATGCAAACCAAGTCATTTTCGCCAAATCAGGATCGGGAAAATCCTATGCCACAAAACTCGAAATTGTTCGATCTCTTATGATTGGAACCGATGTTATTGTTATCGATCCCGAAAATGAGTACGAGCGCCTTGCGCATGCGCTTGGAGGAAGCTTCTTTAACATATCCCTTTCTTCGGAAGAACATGTGAACCCCTTCGATATTCCCATCATACCCGAGGGAGAATCTCCGTCCGACATTCTTCGCTCTCATATCGTCAACCTTTCCAGTCTTGTAAAACTCATGCTTGGAAAAATAACTCCGGAAGAAGACTCTCTCCTCGACCGCGCGATTACGGAAACATATGCATCGCGGGAAATTGTAGTGGGAGAGGATTTTTCGGGAAAAGAGCCTCCTCTTCTTGAAGATTTAGAAACCATCCTCCGTAATCTTGAAGGAGGAAGGGCGATGGCCGAACGTCTGTATAAATATACGAAAGGGTCTTTTGCCGGTTTTGTGAATCAGCACACCAACATTGATATCAATAATCGTCTTATCGTTTTTTCCATTCGAGACCTTGAAGAAGAGCTTCGTCCAATTGCTATGTTCGTCGTATTAAATTTTATCTGGAACCTTATCCGTGCAAAGTTAAAACGCAGAATTCTTATGATTGATGAAGCGTGGATTATGATGAAAAATGACGACTCCGCTACATTTCTTTTCGGTCTTGTAAAACGAGCTCGGAAATATTATTTGGGCGTTTCCACTATCACGCAAGACGTGGAGGATTTTCTTCGCTCTCCGTATGGAAGACCCATCATTACCAACTCATCAGTACAACTCTTGTTAAAACAGGCGCCTGCGACAATCGACATCGTTGCAAAAGCATTTGATCTCACCGAGGCGGAGAAGGGGATGCTTTTGGGTGCCGAAGTCGGTACCGGACTCTTTTTTGCAGGTAAAAAACATGTAGCGTTACAAATTATTGCGTCTTACTTCGAAGATCAGATGATTACTACAAATCCGGAACAGCTTCTTGAGGAAGATAAGGCGGAATAGTGATTATGGAAGAACAAGGAGGAGAAAAAAAAGTAAGTCTCGTTGAGACGATATATTTACTCATTATTGTTGGCATTAACTCTGTAGTAAAAATAGTTGCCGACCTTTCTTTCGGAATTCCTATAATAGGACAAATTTTTTTTATATTTGCGGAGTTTTTCACCGTTATAATCTGGGCATTAATTCTTTTTTTCTTTGTAATGAAGCTGGGATCGTTTGGCGCGGTGGGAATTGCACAAGTCATCGGCGGTATTCTTGATATGCTTGGAATTCCAATAGGACTCCTCATTTCCACTACTCTCGGTATCTACCTTGCAAACCACCCGAAAGTCACTGCAGTGGCGCAACTCGCAACAGCAAAAGGAGCAGTGTCTGCGGAAGGAAGGGTTGCTAAAGAAGCTACGGCAGAGGGTACTGCAGGGGAAAAGACAGCGAAAGGTACTACGGCTCGCATCTCACAATCGGGTACTGCAGAAATACAAACTCCAGAAGCGGGTACTGTACCTAATACGCCCCTTGGAGAGGAAAATGTAATTCCTCAAAAGCCCTCAATTTCAGAAGAATCATTTGGGATTGAACCAGAACCATTAGAGAAGGTGCGAAGACTTATGGAAAACCCTCTATCCCCAGAAGAAAACAGAGATGAGGAATCACAACCCTCATCACCTCCTCCTCGCATGGTTGAAGATATACACAAAAGAGAGCTCCCGGGCGATGGGGTATAATAAAAACAAGTAGATGATGTTCTATATTTTTCTTAAAAAATCGAGGTGCTTCTTGTATATACGCGTTCTTATGTTTGCACTGTTTACGGTGATATTTGGTTTTATACCTTACCACGCAATCGGACAAACCGAACCTGAAGTGATTATAAATTGGAAAGCACAAAGTTATACTCCTTCTTCATACTTTGGAAAATCATTACCCATATCAAAAACAAGTATTGTCGCGTCCCTTGAGATTCTCCAAGGAGGAAAGTTTGTAGATATTTCGAAAGAAACGATATATTGGTATGTCGACAACCGCTTAATATTCAGCGGGAAAGGACCGCAACGCGTGTCATTCCGTGCACCGGAACAACTGCAGGGGTCGCTCTCTTTACGCGTAGAGCTACCGTCTTATAACGGGACATCACTCATAAAAGCCGTTACTATTCCTATTGTACGTCCGGAAGTGATAATTATAGCACCCTCTCAAGAGGGGAAGATATCCCTTCCCTCCACGACATTTACAAGCGCACCTTATTTTTTCAACATCACGAATCCCGCAGAACTCTCTTTCCAGTGGAGCATAAACGATGAACCCGCCATACCTACAGGGAACCCCACTATGCTTACCGCAACCATCGGCGGTGCAGGAGCCGTAGGATCATCTCTTCGCATCGGCCTCTCCGTAATAAATCCGGCATATGACTTTGAAACAGCGCAATCCACCATAACCATGACTATTCGATGAAGAAAAGCCATATATTATTTTCTTTTATATTATTACTGTCACTTGCTTTCTTTTCGCACGCCTCAACCATAAACACCACCATTCCCGGTACAAATCCCACTGCAAGCAACCCTGCGGGGTTTGTTGCAAATTTTTATCAATTTTCCCTAATGCTCGGGGGATTGCTTGCCTTCGGTGCCATTGTCTACGGCGCAATCACTTACACCATATCCGCGGGTAATCCGGAGATGCAACGCGACGGAAAAGACAGAATTACACAAGCTCTTATTGGTCTTGCTCTTCTTATGGGCGCGGTACTTATCATCAATTTTATTAATCCCGATATTATCACCCACCCTAACCGGACAACATTCATTCTTAAGGACATCAACACGCAAGGACTTAAAGACAATACTTCTGAAAACCCCTTGCAGTACGATCCCTCTTCGGCAGTGAACTACAACGAGCTGCATGAACAAATGGTAGCGGCACGAGAAGAATATCAAAAACTTGAAGACCAAGTTATAACCCTTCGTCAGGAAGCGGCATATTTAGAAGAAGATGCGCTGTACGACCCGGCGGCAAAGGCGCAAGTAGATGAATTTAATAGACAAGCAGATGTCCTTGAACAACAACTCACCGGAAAAAAGGCAGAAACAAATTCGACGATATATAAACTGCGAGCAGACACCGCGGCGCTTTCCAATGATGCTGAGCAAATAAAATTTTTAAAGGAGGCGAATGATCAGCAACTTGATTCTGCAATAGCCAAGGCAAAAGCCGGAGATGATGTGCAAACCGCCAATGCGCTAGTAATTCGACAATACACAGATGGCCTTAATCTTACACAAAAAGCTGCACTTGCGGCAATCGCCCAGACCAATAAAACACATAGTGCGCGTGATCTTGGCGATGTATATAGCGCCATCACTAGTCTTGAAACGGGAAGCGGGAAAATAAAATTGGAAGCGCTCAAAAAAGCTCATCCTGATAAAGCGGAAGAAATACAAAAAACAGCGGATGACACTATTAAGGCAATCCGAGCCGCATATGACGGAATTGACGTAGAGGGACTTCTTCCATAGCACACCATGAAACGATTTCTTTATCTTATCGCCATCCTCGCCGTTATCGGTCTTATTATAGGTGCATTTTTCTTTTTCCAATATCGTAGCGATTCTCCTGTACAAGAAGAATCTTCAGAGGGCACACTTCCCGCATCAACCGAACCTATATCAATATATCCTTCGGAACAAAAAAATCCCGATGTTATTCCGGATCCGAATACCCCCATATCTCTTGGCGGAGGGCTGACCATCGCATACCCTAATCCGGTTTTTGCGTTCGCACTTGCCCCTGACGGCGACGTGATTATCATCGATCCTAAAGGAAAAGTGAGTATCCTTCCCGCGTCAGCAGGTACTGCGGCTGTTGCCGCAATCACTTTGAGTCCCACTCCCATTACCAATCTTTGGAAAGCTTCATTTTCCGCAGACGCATCGAAAATTCTCGTCCTTTTCGGAAATCCACACGCACCACAATCGGCAATATTTAATGTCGCTACAAAAACATGGCAACCTTTCCCCATCTCTATTATGGATGGCGCATGGGCACCCACGGGTCTTTCTGTCGCCTATATCACCGATAAGAATGGGATAAGCTCCCTTTCTACGTTAGATATTTCAAGTCCAAATAATAAATCACAAGAGCTTTTCAAAACTCATTTTACGGACATCTCTCTTGCATGGCCTGAATCCAATCGTATTTTTATTTATGAGCGTGCAAGCTCTCTCGTTCCTTCAAATGCGTGGAATTTCGACGTAAAGAAAAAAGGTTTATCTTCTTTTGCAATCGCACAACGCGGACTGATAACATCATGGTTTCCTTCATCCGCCAGTGGTCTTGCATTTATCGCGGGCGATGCAGGAAAAGGGGGAAACCTGTTCCTTATTTCTCCTCAAGGTGACGTCCAGGAACGCTTCTCATTTCTTACACTTCCCAGTAAATGTTCCATTGCCCCTTCATCTGATACGCGCACTTCATCCACATCCGCGCTTTCAGATTCCTCACTGCTTATCTGCGGAATTCCACGTAACACTTCGGCATTACAAATAACATCTCTTCCCGATGCATATTACAAAAACTCTCTCTTCACCAACGATGCGATTTATGCAATAGATCTCTCTACGGGTATTACGCGCACACTTTTTGATGACACTACAAAAAATTTCGATGCTTCATCACTCTCCTCCTCGCGCACCACTGCATATTTCATCAATCGCTACGACAAAAAACTTTATTCAATTCTTATACAATAGGCTTTATCACCACGCATCTCTCTTTTCCTTCTCCCACACTTTCAGTTTTTACATCAGGATGCACCGCAAGAGCCGTATGTATAATACGTCTTTCATAAGAATTCATTGCGGGTAATGCAACTTCATTTTTTGTTGTATGTACTTTTTTTGCGGCGGCTTTCGCAAGCTCCGCAATCAAATTTTCTCTCTCATGCCTGTAATTATTCACATCGAATATCACAGGCGCATCATCGTGCTTTCGAGATATGAGTTGCATCACATGATTAATACTCGACACAAGTGTCGGCAAACATTCTTTTATAAATTCAGGATTCTCATATATAAATACGCTTCCTCTTTTATCGTCCCCAACTTCCACGCGAAAATCGCGAAATCCCATCCGTTCCAATAACTGTTGTATGAAAATTTGATAGTTCATGAGTGGGAAAATTCCTTATTCACGATAAGTTGTTGCACTACGGAAAAAAGAGAAGAGGTAAGCCAATATAAGCTAATCGCCGCAGGGAATCCCCAAAATATGACTAACGTAAGAATTGGGGCTATAAAAACCATATTGCGACTTATTCGTTCGGCGTCAGAGAGCTTCTCTCCATCCTTTCTTTTTGGTAAAGCTAATTTACCTTGTAAATATTGGGCCGCTGCCGCAAAACACACCATGACGATACTCCGCTCCCCTAAATTAATCAAGCCGAGAAGTGTGGCGCTAAGTATTGCGGGTGCATGGACAAACGAGTAGATACCTTCAGTAATCGCCTCGGGGGCCGCGATACCGGAGAATACATGATATAGCGCAATAAGCACCGGAAGTTGGAGAAAAAGGAGAAGAATACCCGAAAAAGGATTGATTTTGTTTTCACGATACAAACCCATCATCGCTTTCGCTTGTTGCTCTCGATCGCCGGAATGTTTCTCTTGAATTTTCTTAAGTTCAGGTTGCAAGCGCTGCATCACCGCTTGATGCCGTACGCTTTTATGAAATACCGGAAAAAGAATCAGCCGGATAGCTATAGTGAGAAGGATGATGGCAATACCAAGATCACCGAAAGAAACACTGTTATACAGCACAATAAGGGCATTGAGGAGTGGCTGATATAAGAACGTATAGTATAAGAAATACATTTTAGCGAGATACTTTCTGTTGTTCAGTGATTATATATTGAACAATAGCATGATGCGCTTTTTCAATCTCCCCGCGAAGATTATGGTGAGAAAGAGAAACTACTGCGCGAGTAAGAATAAATACTACGTCGTAAGCCTCTTTAAATTTCCACGTACGCACCTCTCCTAGAATTTTCCTTTTTAACCCATGGCGGCGAACTGACAATGGCTCAACGGAGTTGCTAATTACAACCCCAAACATACTCTCTTTTTGTTTATTAGGGCCACCTTTTACACTAAGGTAACGACTGATATAAAGAAGCCGTGCGCGCAACGCCCTAGGGACCAGTGCGCGCATCTTCCTTGGAAGCATATACTATACAGAAAGGCGTTTTCGCCCCTTCTGCCGCCGGCGCCGAAGCACAGATTGACCTCCGGGACGCCTTTGCCGAATCAGAAACCCGTGCGTTCGCGCTCTCTTCTTCTTTTTTGGCTGATATGTCTGCGACATAGCATCATTCTACACATATTTTCTATAAACACAACATTTTTAACCTCCTTGCGCAACTCATTATGCACAGAAAATCCCCAAACCTATTCCTTTATTTTTTGACTCGCGGAGATTTCTTCATACAATTAACTCATTGGTTTCTTTTCTTTCTCTATTTTTATTATGCGCTTCGGTAAAAAATTAATTCCTATGTTTGAGGGTGCGCCGATTGCTCTTAGTAAAATCCACTATCCTTTGTCGAGGATACGTTTTTAACCTTTTAACAAAATGAACCTCGAAGAGTTATGGCAGTCAACGCTTGCTGAAATGGAAGTACAGCTTTCGAGGGCTAATTTTTCTACGTGGCTCAAGAACAGTCACCTTGTAAATAAACAGGATGGAACTTTTTTTATCGCCCTCCCGAATAATTTTGCAAAAGAATGGGTAGAAAATAAATACAATAAAAATCTCCTTGGTATTTTGAGAAATTTTGACGCTTCTGCACGGAAATTGGAATTTGTTGTGGCCTCTCAAAATGTTATAGCACCTTTACGTAAAGAATCTTCATCCACACAATCTCCTCAAGCGGAAAATCAAATGCGCCTCGAACTTAAAATAGATCCGGAAACAAATCTTAATCCCCGATATACCCTGTCTTCTTTTGTAGTGGGACCCTCAAACGAACTGGCGTTCGCGGCGGCATCAGCAATTATCAATGATGTTGGGTCAAAATATAATCCCTTCTTCATATACGGAGGAGTGGGACTCGGAAAGACTCATCTTATACAAGCGATTGGCAACGAAGTAAAAGCGAAGTATCAAGGGAAAATACGACCGAAATATGTTCCTTCCGAACGTTTTACAAGCGATGTGGTGTGGGCTATTAGAAATAAGAGAATGGAAGATATAAAGAAAAAATACAGAGATGTGGATCTCTTAATTATTGATGATATTCAATTTATAGGGGGAAAGGAAAAAACGGAAGAGGAGTTTTTTCATACATTTAACACTCTTTATGAAAATAATAAACAAATCATTATCTCATCGGATAGGCCTCCTCAATCAATTCCAACGCTGGAAGAGCGTCTTCGCTCTCGGTTCGAAGGAGGCCTTATTACCGACGTAAGTTATCCGGAATACGAAATGCGCGTGGCTATTATTAAAACCAAGCTTCAGGAATTAAATCAAAGCCTCCCCGCAAACGTTATTGATGTTATTGCAAAGCGTATGAAGAAAAATATTCGCGAACTTGAAGGAACTCTTAATAAAATTCTTTTCTATCAAGAACGAAAGCAAACACAAATAACCGAGAGTGTGGCGGAGGATATTATTGAAAAATCATCTCAAAACCTTTCTCGTCGCGTTACCGACGCACAAGTCCTTAAAGCGGTTGCGGAGTTTTTTAATATCAATACTGCCGATCTTCTAAGTCATAATAGAAGGAAAGAAGTTGTGGAGCCACGTCAAATCGTGATGTTTCTTCTTCGGGATATGTTGGAGTTATCCTACCCCTCTATTGGGGAAAAGATGGGGAAAGATCACACCACCGCAATCCATGCTTATGAAAAAATCAGCAGGGATGTGAATAAGTATGCCGCTCTTAACCAGAAAATCCTCATGATACGCGACATGATATACAAGGGATAATCCACATGTATTCCAATTCTCTAATTCATTTTAAGCCTTATATAACATGCGTTTCTGGATTTATCCACATACCCACACCCTCTAATAACAGTAGTAACAACAATAATAAATATTAATTAATATAGAATTCTTATTATTACTATGAAAGCTATTATTCTTAGAACCGGGTTGCTTGAGGGGATAGTTACCGTGAGTAAGTTAGCAGTCGGTGACGCTCTCCCTATTCTTAAGAATATCCTTATCGAAGCTCAAAATAATAAACTCATCCTTACCGCGACAAATCTCGAAACAGCAATTCAGAAAACAATATTAGGAAAAGTTATCGAAACAGGAAAAGTCTCGATTCCCGCAAAAGCGTTTTCTGATGTAATAAGCGCATTAAGAAGCGAAAGGATTAATTTAGACCAAAAAGAGCATAATCTTTCAATTACATCCGACAATTATCACGCAACTTTTCAAGGGCTTTCCGTGGAAGATTTTCCTATAATTCCCAAGATAAAAACCAAAGAAGCATGTATTGAGTGTAAGGCAGATATTTTTAAAGATGCGCTTGAATCTGTCTTGATCGCAACTGAATTTTCCGACTTACGTCCCGAGTTGAATAGCGTACTTCTCCATATTTCTTCGGATGGTATCAAGCTTGTTGCGACAGATAGCTTTCGTCTCGCAGAGCGTCATATTCCAACTTCGCAATTCACCACTACTATCGCACAAGAGATGAAAGTGCTTATTCCGCTTAAAACTAACCAAGGGTTGGCGCGTATATTAGACACGGATGGAAGTGTAAAAATCTATATTGATGAAAATCAAATATTATTTTCCACTCCGGATACGGAATGTATTTCTAGACTTGTAGAGGGAAATTTTCCTGAATATTCGGGAATTATTCCATCCTCGTTTCAATCCGAACTTACTCTTGAGAAAGAAGATTTTGCCGAGGCTTTGAAATTAGCAAGTGTATTCAGTGAAAAAAACAATGAGATTAAGATTTCTTTTTCGAAAGAAAAGAAGGCGATTGATATCAGTTCTGCCCAACAAGGTCTTGGTGAAAATGTATATACACTTCCTATAAATATAACAGGCGACGGAGGAGAGGTTCTTTTTAATAGCAGATACATTCACGATATGCTTCGTGTTGCGCGCGGAAAGGAGTTGTTTATAGGGCTTAATGATGAAAGCTCCCCCGCTCTTCTTCGTGTAGTAGGAGATGCTTCATATTGTTATATTGTAAAACCCATTTTGAAAACATAAGTCGTTTTTAAAAGAGACGGATAATGTTAGCGGTAGAATATAAGTTGTGTTTTTGCAATAAGGCTTTCCCCGTCGTAAAAATTTATCTCAAGAAGGTTTTGTTGTTTTGCATCATTAAGAGAAATGGAATGAGAAAACGGCATATTAGGAATGAATATTTTTTGTTCCGTTGCAACGAGATACCCGTTAAGGTTAATGCGGATATTATTTGCAACTCGAGTTCCCGTAAGATGTCCTTGTATTGAAATTGTTGATTCTTGGACTACCGATCCGTTTTTTGGAAAGTCTATATATGCACCCGAAGCAGTAAGCGTGGATGTGGTGTTTTCAAATATAGGAACTGTTCCTGCATTGTAGCTAGCAAAGTCAGGGATATTTTGAGATGCCCAATGTAATACGCCGACTTCCCAGTTTTCAAACTGAGGGTCAAAAGAAGGATCTTGGGGAGTCGGTCCAGAAGGATTTCCTTTATCAACGGAATATAAGATTGTGTGAATCTGACGGTTTGAAAGATAATCGCCTGCAAGAATGGGTTTTGTAGTAACCACCGGATCAGGGCGAGAAAATAATTCGATAGGAAAAGTTTTTATCGCATGGGCTTCTGAGAAAAAAGCGTGCCAAATCGGGACTGCGGCAAAAATACTCGATCCGTATTTATGGAGAGGAGAGTTGTCGTTATTTCCCGCCCACACGCCCACTACAAGCGATGGAGTATATCCTAACGTCCATGCATCCCGATAGTCATTCGAAGTACCCGTCTTGAGCGCTACGGTGCGATCAGGAAGTGTTGTGTATGATGTGCTGTTGCCGAAAAGAGCTCGACGAGCATTTATATCGGTAAGGATGTCGTTTACCATGCGAACATATTGAGCATCGACGATTCGTTCGCCGGCATCGCGAAACGATTCTATAATAGTGTTTGAACCGTCGCGAATCTCAAGAATGTAAGAAGAAGTGTGTCGGATGCCGTCATTAGCAAGTGTGGCATACGCACTTACAAGGTCGGCAAGATAAATCGCTCCTCCTCCGAGAACAAGGGAAAGGCCATATGTTTCAGGGTTAGTGAGTGTGGTAATGCCGAATCGTTGTGCGTTAGCGATAACATTAGTCATTCCTGCAAGATAAAGAACTTTTACCGCGGGAATATTTCTCGATAATGCGAGTGCGCTTCTTAGTGTTATAGGTCCGCGGAAAAGGCCGTCAAAGTTGTGAGGGTGGAAACAGTTTAAAGAAGGGGCGCTTATCCCTGTTTCCGTGTTGTTTGGTAGAGGTATTGCAGGGCATTCAGGGTTGTTTGCAGTAAATTCTGTTTCTACGTCGAAAAGAATTGTTTCTGGAGTGTATCCTCGCTCAAATGCCGTGAGATATACAAACGGTTTTAGTGATGACCCTGGTTGACGAAGTCCTTGTGTTGCGACGTTGAAATTACCTTCACGAGAGGAATCGAAATAATCTCGTGAGCCGGCAAGTGCAAGGACTTGTCCTGTTTTAGGGTCTTCCGCGACAAGAGCGGCGTTTGTTCCTCCATATAAATTCTCATTACGCTCCGCTCCTGCTTTTACTGTTTGCTCGGCAAGCTGTTGAAGATCCCAATCGAGACTTGTAATTACTCGAAGGCCTCCTTTTTGAACCATATCCTCTCCGTATTTTTGTGTAAGATAGTCCTGTACAAGCATAGTAAAGTGCGGAGCTTTAATTGTTTGTCCCGGTGGGGCGAAGATAATTTCCTGCGAAAGTGCTTTTTCATATTCATCCTCGGTGAGCATGTTAAACTCTTTCATTTTTTTTAAAACAAATTGCTGGCGCGTAAGGAGTTCTGCGCGGTGATTCCCTCTCGGCGAATAATATGTCGGAGCTTTTGGAAGGGATGCGAGTATAGCCGCTTCCGCAATCGAAAGATCTTGAGCGCGCTTGTTGAAAAATGTTTCACTGGCTGCTTCAACGCCGTATGCGGTGGGACCGTACGGTATTTCATTCAGATATAATTCGAGGATTTCATCCTTGGAATAATGACGATTTAAATCAGTGGCAAGAATAAGCTCTTTAAGTTTTCGAGTAATGGTTTGCTCTGGAGTAAGAAAGGCGTTTTTGGCGAGTTGTTGAGTAATAGTTGATCCTCCTTGCACAATTTTTCCATTGCGCACATTCGCGAGAAAAGAGCGTAAAATAGCTTTCCAATCAAAGGCGGGTTCGGTATAGAAACGATCGTCCTCAACAGCGATGGTGGCGTTTCGAAGGTATTGGGGAATGTCCGCAAGAGGAATTATCGTTCTTCGTTCTCCTCCGCTTATTTCATAAAGCACCACTTCTCCAGTGCGGTCATATATTTTTGTCGATTGGACTACTTGGCGGTGTGTTATTTGTTCTACCGACGGGAGATCGCTACGAAGTGTGTTGTAGAGGATGATCCCTGTTATTATTGCTATCACCCCACCGATGAGTGTGAGTAGTAATACCCCCCATAAAATTTTAGAGATGAGACTACGAGGGTGTCGCGTATGTTTTTTAGAATGATGAGGCGTAGGATGCATATTCATATAATAGAGGTCTTTGATATTTTGCCATAAACCCTCCGGAAAGAGGAGTTTGCGAAAAGAGGACGAGAAGGAGTACTACAATAAAAATAAGAAAACCTCGCCCGAAGTGGGCGAGGCAAGAATCTTTCGATATACGTTTTATTCGTTATTATCGAAACCTTCTTCGTTTTTTTCTCTTCGGCCTTCGACATCTTCTTCATCCAAAGGAAGCAACGTTTCTTCAGAATCATTACCAAACGTCATCGGGGCATCGTCTCCCTCCACTTCTTCGTCGCTTAATCCCCGAGATGCTGACTGTATTTTATGATACTCCGTCATGAGTAGCGAGGTGATCTCGACCTTTTTTCCTATGTCTTCAATTTGTTATATACATCTAAAAAATGTTGTCAACTGTGAGAGAAGAGTTTCTGTGGATAGAAGTGGATTTGAAAACTGAGCAAAGGAATGATTTATCTTTGAATATTTTTCTCAAAACTCTTTGAGAAATGCGCTGCAATCGCAATCGAGAGTGCATCCGTGGCATCATCAATTATTGAGAGTGAAGGGCAGTGTAGTATCAGACGAACCATTTTAGCCATTGATGTTTTATCTGCGAGGCCGTACCCCGTAAGATGAGACTTCACTTCGTTGGGACTGAACTCGGCAAGAAGAATTTTGTGTTCCGCGGCGGCGAGAAGCACAATCCCTCGTGCCTGAGCGACTGCGATTCCCGTAGTTTTATTTTTTGAGAAAAATATTTTTTCAACGGCTATGCCGTCGGGATGTGTAGTGGCGATGATGGTATCGAGAGAAATTTTTAAGTCGTGGAGTGCAAGATGAGGCTCGTGATGAGATACGGAGAGGAGTCCTGCATCAATATATTGGCAATCGTCACGCATAGTGCGTATGAGTCCATATCCCATACGATGCGTGCCGGGATCAATTCCTAAAATAATCATAATGTGTAATTTATACCCGACAACAACAACAGGTGTCACCTATTATGTGTCGGTGGGTGAATGAGCGTTTGTAAATATTTCTTGTACATCAGGGTGATCTTCAAGCGAGGCGATAAGAGAGGAGAGTTGGGATGCATTTTCCTGTGAAAGTGAAATCGGAAACTTTGCAGAATGGATTCCCGGAGTTATTTCTTTGAATGCCCACTGAACACTTCCCGGTTCTGCCCATTTACCTTCGTGTTTGACGAGTGTGCTTTTTACTTCCGAAACCGTCCTATTTCTATTATCACTCATTGCTATTATAAGAAGTGCTGTTCCGCCAGGACCATATGCTTCAAACATCAATTCTTCTACGGATTCTCCTGCGTCGCGAGCGCGCGTAATGGCGCGTTCAATGTGTGCGCTAGGGACGTTTTGGGCACGCGCTTTCTCGATAGCGGTGCGGAGTCGTGGATTGAAATCCGGACTTTGCTCGTGGCGCGCGGCGACTGTTATTGCGGTAAGTAACTTTGAGAATATTGCGCCACGCTTTTTATCCGTCACTTCTTTTTTATGTTTAATTCCTGCCCAATGGGAGTGTCCTGCCATAACGACAGCATATAACTCTCTGTTTCCAATTTCCAATCCTTAAGATAATCCCGGAAGGATAACCAAATCATTTCTCTTCGCTTGAAGCATTGTGCCGTGGAGGTGTAGAATGCAATGAGTGAATCATACTCAATCCATACCCCTTAAAGAAGAGCTGGATAAACTTCGCCGAGAAGGAGAAGAGCGTGCTGCTCAGCGTCGTGCTACCGAGCTTGGTCTTTCTTATGTGGATATCAGAAAAATCCCCACGTCATTCGAGGCGGTAACCGTAATTCCCGAAGATCAGGCACGAGGAGCGGAAGCGGTAGGATTGGAATCCAACGAGAAGGCATTGGTAATTGCGGTGGTTACGACGGAAAATAAAACAACTAAAGCGCTTCTTGAGGAGTTGAAAGTTCATTATTCTCCTCTTAAAGTAGTTATTGCATCTCGTTCGGGGATTTCTCAGGTGTGGCATCTTTATTCTTTTGCGGTAAAAGAAGCAAAGGGGATTACGGGGCAAGTTGAATTTGAAGAGAAGCTTGGAAAGCTTATAAAAGAGCTTTCGAATTTTAAAACGGCACAAAAAACGTTTTCTTCTCTCGACTTTTCCAAAACATCGACAACAGAATTACTCGAGATGCTACTCGCGAGTGCACTTGCGAACAATGCATCGGATGTGCATTGCGAAGCCGAGGAAAAAGACGCCAAGTTTCGTCTTCGTATTGATGGACGATTGCATGATGTTGCTTTGAGCATTCCGGTGAAAAACTATGTGAGTTTTCTTACTCGCATCAAACTTCTTTCCGGTCTCAAGCTGAATGTACGCAGTGAGGCGCAAGATGGACGTTTCACCATTAAAGCTCCAGGAGGAAGTGATATAGAAATTCGGGTTTCTATTGTTCCGTCTGAATTTGGCGAAGCGATAGTGATGCGTCTTTTAGATCCGAAAGTGACGCGTGTACAATTTTCCGAATTAGGATTAAGAGACGACGATCTTTTAATTGTGGATGCCGACCTTAAAAAACCGAATGGACTGATACTTAATACGGGTCCGACTGGTTCAGGGAAAACAACGACGTTGTATACTTTTTTGCGCAAGTTGAATGATCCGGAGGTAAAGATCATTACCGTTGAAGATCCAATCGAGTATCGTGTTGAAGGAATTGAGCAAACACAAATAGACCCGGGAGCGGGGTATACCTTTGCAAGTGGGCTTCGTGCGATTGTGCGACAGGACCCCGATGCGATTCTCGTGGGAGAAATTCGTGACGGAGAAACTGCGGATATCGCGCTTCAAGCGGCGCTTACGGGACACTTAGTGCTTTCTACATTACATACTAACGATGCGGTTGGTGCGGTGCCACGGTTGGTTAATTTAGGGGTAAAACCGGGAACAATCAGTGCTGCATTATCACTGGTAATTGCACAAAGGCTTGTAAGAAAGCTTTGTGAGAAATGCAAAAAAGAAATTCCTCTTAACGAGGAATATAATGTGCGTATCAATGTTTTTTTGAAAAATCTTCCGGAGCGAGTGAAGAAGGATAGTTATAGTCATCCGGTATTATATGAATCCGTGGGTTGTGATGCGTGTAACCACTTCGGCTATAAAGGAAGAATTGGCATCTTTGAATTTTTTCACGGAGGACAGAGTCTTGAAGAAGTAATACTTGAGGAAATTTCCGAAAATACGCTTGGACAACTTGCGGTGAAACAGGGTATGGTAACAATGCAACAAGACGGTATTCTTAAATCACTACAGGGAATCACCAGTTTACAGGAGATTGAAGATGTTACTGGTCCTTTGAAGTGGTAACCACCTTACATCTGAGGGCGTCCCTGACGGGGTGTCGGGGGAGATTGGTTCTCTTTTCAGTGTGTGAAAAGAAGATAGAATTATTCCGAGGATGGGCCTCGCCGGAGCCAAGCCGTCCTAAAAAGGTTTAGGAACGATTCCTGCCCTCAGATGTAAAGTGATTATATACTCACACCAGTATAGGGGGAGATGATAGCATAAAGACATTTTTTTGTCAATCCCCCGAAGAAAACGTGTAATGTGTCCAATTTTAACCTCGATACAATCAATTTTTATGAAGCCGAATAAAGAAGAGGATATAAGCGTGGATCAAGCGCTTCGTCCCGGAACATGGGATGCGTATGTGGGGCAGGAAAAGGTTCGACGTAACCTTCATATTATTATCGAGGCGGCAAAAAAAAGAGGAGAAGCCGCAGATCACCTTCTTTTTACCGGACCTGCGGGATTAGGAAAGACAACCCTTGCGTATCTTGTCGCGAAAGAACTTGATGCACCGCTTAAGGTGACTTCGGGGCCAGCCATAGAGAAGATGGGGGATCTCGCGGCGGTTCTTACAAATCTTGAACCGCGCGGAGTGCTTTTCATAGACGAAGCACATCGGATTAATCGAATGATAGAAGAGGTGCTGTATCCGGCGATGGAATCTCGCAAGCTTCATGTGATGGTGGGAAAGGGGCCAAGCGCACGGACGCTTATGCTTGACCTTTCTCCCTTCACACTTATTGCGGCAACCACACGTGAGAATCTTCTTTCTCAACCTCTTCGATCCCGTTTCGGTGCGACGTTCCGTCTCGGATATTATGGGGGAGACGATATTACAAAAATAATTTCACGATCTGCGGGAATTTTAGGAGCCCCTATCGATGAACGTGCGGTTACGTTTCTTGCGAAGGCTTCACGCGGGACTCCGCGTGTGGCAAATCGGCTTTTAAGAAGGGCAAGGGATTATGCGGAAGTGCATGGAAAAAAAATTATCGATGAAGAAGTGGGGGAAAAAACATTATCGCTTCTCGAGATCGACGAATTAGGACTTGAGCCTCAAGACAGAAAACTTCTCGAGATTATTATTAAAAAATTCAGTGGAGGTCCCGTAGGAATTGGAACGCTTGCCGCGGCGCTTAGTGAGGATCGCGGTGTTATCGAAGATATTTATGAACCTTATCTTATGACGCTTGGGTTTTTGCAACGATCGGCTGCGGGGCGTATTGCTCTTCCTCCGGCATATGAGCATTTAGGCATTACTCCTCGAGGAGACCTTTTGTAATTTTATTCGCGCATGAAAAGTTTTTCTTCGAAAGATACGGAGAAGTGCGGGTTTGAGGTGGCAACACGTCTCGTGAAAAAAAAGAGACGTACGCGGGCGATCGTGGTGACGTTGCGGGGGCAACTTGGTACGGGAAAAACTACGTTTGTACGCGGGATGTTTCGGGCATTGAATGTTCGGAGGCGCGTCACAAGTCCCACATTTGTGCTTATGAAAAGATACCCCGCTCCTTTCGGGGTCAAAGGTGACGGAAATAATATTTGTGAGTTGTATCACCTCGATCTTTATCGCGTGCGTGGAAGTAGTATGGTAAAAGAGCTAAAACTTAAAGAAATATTACGTAATCCACAAAATCTTATTTGTATAGAGTGGGCGGAGCACGGAGGGAGGTCTATTTTGAAAAATGTGGTGTGTGTGACGTTTGCGCATGGAGTATGCGAGAATGAAAGAATAATCACCGTGAGTTATGGCAAAAATTGAAGATATCCACACTATTTTTCTTTTCGACGCAAATTCGCTTATTCATCGGGCGTTTCATGCGTTGCCTCCGCTTACCGCTCCCGATGGCAGACCGGTACAGGCCGTCTATGGTGTTGCAAGTATTCTTTTAAAGCTTTGGAAGGAAGGACGTCCCCAATATGCCGCGGCGCTATTCGATAGACCTGAGCCGACATTTCGAAAAGAGAGATATGATGCATATAAAGCACAACGTGCAAAAGCTCCAGATGAATTGGTGTCTCAGATAATCGAGACGCACCGGCTTTTTGAAATGCTTGGTATCCCTGTTTTTGAACTTCCCGGTTGGGAGGCGGATGATTTAATTGCGACACTTGCGCGGACGCTCACGAAGAAAAATAAGAATGTGCGTGTAATTATTTTTACCGGAGATCTCGACACGTTACAGCTTGTTGAGGATGGGCGTATTGCGGTGAGAGCGTTGAAGACAGGGGTAAGCGAAACGATGTTATATGATGAAGCGGCGGTGAAAGCGCGTTATGGTCTTTCGCCCAAACAACTTCCCGATTATAAGGCGTTTGTGGGAGATCCATCTGACAATATAAAAGGTGTTCCTGGTATAGGGCCGAAGACTGCATCGAGTTTAGTGCTTCAGTTTGGGTCGCTTGAAAAAATATACGATGCCGCGGAAAAAGACGAGAAACTTGGAAAAAAGCTTTTGCCGTTTCGTGTCGATGCAGATCTTGCTAAAGAGTTGGTAGTGTTGCACGACAATGCGCCACTTGGAGATATTCCTCTCGATACACTTAAAGCGCGGGAAGATTTTGAAGGAGCAAGAAATTATTTTGAAAATTTGGGGTTTCGAGCGTTGTTGAAGCGGATGAATGGAGGTGTTTTATCTCGCAGTGAGGTGATATCTTCAGAGACTTCTTTATCGCACCGCACGGTAGTGAATTTTCCCGAATATTGTGTGCTTAAGGATACTCTTCCTGTCGAAATATTGGAATCCAAAAAAGTCAAAATCGGATTCAATCTGAAACAAAAACTTAAAAATCTTTGGGAGAGCGGGAAAGATTGCAGCCCTCCTTATTTCGATTGTGGCGTGGCGGCATGGCTTCTTGATCCCGATGCGAAAACATACGATCAGAATACGGTTATCCATCGGGCGTTTAAAACAACATGGAATGAAAATGAAGAAGAATATAGAAAAATATTCGAGAGAGAATATCGCATGCTTTTCGAATATGGACTTCTTGATATATTTGAAACTATAGAGATGCCTCTTCTTCGGGTATTGGGGGAGATGGAAAAAAGAGGAATTCGTGTTCAAAAAATACGCCTTCAGGATCTTCTTCATAACACCGATAAGCGCATTGAGACGTTGGAGCAAGAAATTTATCAATATGCAGGAGAACGTTTCAATCTTAATTCTCCAAGAGAAGTGGGAAGAATTTTATTTGAGAAACTTGAGATAGGAGGTAAGGAGTCCCGAACGCCTACGGGACAACGGACTACACGAGAAGACGTTTTGCATGCGATTGCGGATCGACATCCGATCATAGAGAAGATTCTTTCCTATCGGGAGTTTTTTAAGGTGCAATCCACATATATTATTCCACTTCTCGAATGCAGTGTTGCTGATGAGAGAGTACATACTGAATTTGTGCAGACGGGAACGGGAACAGGAAGGCTTAGTTCTCGGAATCCCAATATTCAAAATATTCCACAAAATTTTATATGGGCGAATGAGTTGCGATCGGCATTTGTGGCGCAGGAGGGGTGGTCGCTCGTTGCGTGCGATTATACTCAAATTGAACTTCGTATTCTTGCCGCCGTTACGGGAGATGAAGGACTTATAGGGGCGTGTCGAAGAGGAGATGATTTGCATAAGATCACGGCATCGCGTGTGCTGGGAATTGCTCCCGAAAAGGTGAGTGATAAGGATCGGCGGTTGGCAAAAACGCTCAATTTCGGGTTGGTGTATGGTATGGGGTCTCGCGCGTTTGCTGAGGCAGCGGGTATTTCTTCCGAAGAAGCAAAGCGTTTTATTGCACAATATTTTTCCACATTTTCTCGTGTGAAAGAGTGGCAGGAAGGAATAAAGACATATGCGCGGACGGAAGGATATGTACAAACGCTTTCGGGGCGGCGGCGGTATCTTCCTGATATTCTTTCTTCTTTTCCTCGAGCCCGAGCAGATGCGGAAAGACTCGCGATCAATCACCCCATCCAAGGACTTGGTGCTGACATCATGAAATGCGCTATGGTCGGGGTATGGCGTATGATTACCGATAAAAAATGGGAAGATAGAGTTCATATGCTTCTTTCTATTCACGATGAATTGTTGTTCGAAGTTCGCGATGATATGATTGAAATTGCGCTTCCTCGCATTTCAGAATGCATGGAGTCTGCGTATGCGCTCGCAGTTCCTCTTACGGTGAAAATTGCAATAGGAAAAGATTGGGGGAACCTTACCGTGTGGGGAAAATAATTTTTATTTTTATATATGCAACCACAACAAACCAATAACGAGGAACACCCACGGACGAGAGGGTCATTGGTAAGAGTATTATGGATAGCCGGACTTCCACTTCTTGCGGTGCTCGGTATAAGCGGGTTTTTCCTTCCTCCTATTTTATTGTTTGCGGAAGGAGTATTACTTGCGGGTGCTATAGCAATTACGATGTTTGCGGTTGCAGGGAATGTTTCCACCTCTCCTCGAGAGAATGCGTTGGATGCCGGTTTTCAAGCGGTATTAGAGCGTCTTGATGCCGCGGTATTTATCTACAGCAAGGATTTTAAGATTGTATTTTGGAATAATGCCGCGGAGAATCTATTCTCTGTTTCCAAAGACGAGGCACTCGGACATGTACTTTCACCTCAAGATGCGGAGAGTTCGAAAACGAAACTTCTTGCACAGGTTGCGTTTCCCTCGCTTGCGCCGGGTATGGTGGTACGTTCTCCTGCGGGCATTTTACCGCAAGTTGCCGATCTTTCGTTTAATAATCCGTTTTTAGAAATTCGTGTTACGTCGTTTCCTTTGGGACAGGGAGCTGACGGTTCTTCTTTTGGTTTTGCAAAGATTATTCACGATAGGACTCGTGAAATGAGTTTAATGAAGTCGAAGGGGGAGTTTGTTACCATCGCATCACACCAATTACGCACTCCCACGACGGGTATTCACTGGGCGTTACAATCACTTCATGACGATTCAGGAAAATTTGACTCTCAAACAAAAGCACTTATTGATGGCGCGTTTCAAGGGAGCGAGTTGCTTTTAAAAATAATAGACGATCTTCTTGGTATCGCGAAAATCGAGGAGGGAAGATTCGGGTATTCATTTGCGAATACGGATATTGTGGAATTTTTGGATAAAATTTTAAGTCAGGTGCTTCCAATCGCGGAGCACGCGGGAGTTTCTCTTTATTTTGACAAGCCCACAGAAGCGTTTCCTCCGGCGATTGCCGATCCGCAAAAACTTGCGATGGTAGTTTCTAATCTTATCGAGAATGCAATCCGGTACAACATGAAGAATGGTACGGTAACAGTAGGGTTGAAACGTGTGCCGAACGAGCCTTTTATAGAAATTACAATAAAAGATACTGGCATTGGAATTTCTTCCGAAGATGTGAAAAAATTATTCACTAAGTTTTTTCGCGCGGATAACGCGTTAAAATTACAGACGGAAGGATCGGGTTTAGGGCTCTATATTGTGAGGAATATTATACAGGCACACGGAGGGAAAATTTGGGTGGAGTCCCAGCTTGAGAGGGGAACGATATTTCACTTTACTCTTGCAACGGATCAAAAAAGGGTGCCGCATCACGAGGTGCCGCTGGGGTAGGAATTGCTAGTGAACGGGAGAATCTAGAAACATAAAAAACAGAAAAGGACGAAATTTTCTAAGAAAATAAAAATACGAAGCCGCGAATGTAATATTCGTAGATTTCGATATTCTGTCATTACCAAACTTGCGTTTCGGGGGAAAACAAGGACAATATAGGCATTATGGTGGCGAAGAAAAATGTACTTCCAAAGTTTATTTTTGTAGTCGGGGGAGTAATGTCTTCGGTCGGGAAAGGGGTCACCGCCGCTTCTATTGGCAAAATATTACAAGCACGGGGGTATCGCACCGCGAATATCAAAGCGGATATGTATGTAAATATGGATGCAGGGACGATTCGTCCCGCAGAACACGGAGAGGTGTTTGTGGGAGAGGATGGTATTGAAGCGGATCAGGACTTAGGGAACTACGAGCGATTTACCGATCAGATCTCTACCCGTGAAAATTACATTACAACAGGACAGGTGTACGCGGAAGTTATTAGAAAGGAGAGAAATTTGGAATATGAGGGCGAGGATGTTGAGGTATACCCCGATATTCCCAAGGAAATAATAAGACGCATCGTGTCTTGTCAGAAGAAAAATAATGCGGAGATTACCGTTGTTGAATATGGAGGGACGGTTGGGGAATACCAACTCTTTCCGTTTCTTGAGGCTACGCGGATGATGAAGTCAAAAAATCCTGAGGATGTGTGTGTAGTTTTAGTCAGTTATTTGCCTACACCCGCACTGCTTGGAGAACAGAAATCGAAACCCACGCAGCGTGCGGTTAATGATCTTCATTCGGTGGGGCTTAATCCTGATTTTGTAATTTGCCGCGCCGAGCGTCCCGCGACTTCAGATATTAAGCGGACTATCAGTAACGTGTGTAGTTTGCCGGTTGATCGAATTATCTCCGCACCGGATGTGTACTCGATATATGATGTTCCGGTGAGCTTTGAAAAAGAAAAATTGAGCGACACATTACTCTTTACTCTTGGGCTCGCACCTAAGACAAAAAATTTAAAAGAGTGGACTGCTCTTTCGAAAAAAATAAAGAGGGCGAAAAAAGAAGTGGTCATCGGCGTGGTAGGGAAGTATTTTAATTTCAAGTCAGTAAAGGATACCTATATTTCCGTGATTGAATCCATCAATCATGCCGTGTGGCAGTTAGGGAAAAAGCCCAAAATGTTATGGCTGGACTCGGAACGATATGAGCGTGATCCCAAACTTCTCAAGGAATTAGATAATGTGCAGGGTATTGTGGTGCCTGGCGGATTTGGTTCTCGCGGTGTTGAAGGAATAATTGCAGTAATTAAGTATGCACGGGAGAAAAAAATTCCTTATTTCGGACTTTGTTATGGTATGCAGCTTGCAACTGTGGAATTTGCACGACATGTGGCACGGCTTGAGGGTGCAAACACGACAGAGATAAATCCCAAAACCCCACATCCGGTGATTGACTTTATGGTGGAACAGAAGGCAAATGTAACCGAAAAAAAATACGGAGGCACAATGCGTTTGGGCGCATATCCCGCATCTCTTAAAAAAGGCACAATTGCACGCGAGGCATACGGCGTACCGCGAATATCCGAAAGGCATCGCCACCGTTACGAAGTAAACCCGAAATATATTGAACGCATGGAAAAGAAGGGACTGGTATTTTCCGGCATTTCTCCCGACCGACGGCTTATGGAAATCGTGGAACTTCCTAAAGATAAACACCCGTTCTTTGTAGGAGTACAGTTTCATCCGGAATTCAAAAGTAGACCTTTAAAGCCCCATCCTTTGTTCCGTGAGTTTATTAAAGCAACGCTCAAACAATCCAAATAATAAAGTTTAAATTAATGTTTAAAGTTCTAAATCTAAAATAAATCATTTTGATATTTAGATTTTGGATTTAATCTCTCATTTAGACTTTGAAATTTAAACTTATTACATGATTATATTTCTCCATGGGCCTGATGATTACCGACGCACAAAAGAGAAGAGTGCGATAATAGAAAAGTTTTTGCATAAACATTCTGCGGTGGGGTTTCGCGTGTTTGATTGTGCCGAAGAGGATTCATTTGTTTTTCTGAGTGAATTTGCGAAGAGCTCCGGGCTTTTTAATACGCAACGGCTTGCGGTGCTCGAGTCCGCGTGGGAGGCGCCCGAGAAAGAATTGAAAGAATGGCTTTCTGCGGTTCAGAGTGTAAAACACATAACTGCACTTATTTCCGAACATGATACACCAAAAAAAGAATTCGCATTTTTAAAAAAGAAACCGGTTATTATAAAGGAGTTTAATGTGCTTCAAGGTACTGCATGGGAGAAATTCATCCTTGCAGAAGCGAAAAGCAGAGGCGTGTTACTTGCGGCGGACGCGGTGAAATTTTTTGCACAAATATATAGAGGAGACAGTTGGAGACTTGCAACAGAGCTTGATAAGGTGGCGTTGTTTGCCGGCGGGAGTGTGAGTTTGTGTGATCTTGAACGGTTGGGGTTGGAAATCCCTCTCGACTCCTTCTCTCTTATTCGGAAGTTTGGAGTGCCGGATAAGAAAGTTCGCCTTGCGACACTTGAAGAATTGTTTCTTACTCGCAATCCTGCGGCGAAGATTTTCAATATTCTTTCTGCATTCGCTCCCGCCCGCGCCGCGCAATTCGCGGAGTATGACTACGCAATAAAAAACGGAAAGCTTGATTATGAGGAGGCGCTTACGGATTTGGCGCTTTCGTAGTATTTCCACCTCTTATGTTATGTAGATTTGCAGTAATGCTGGAAATTAGGAGGTTGTCCGACTGCTCCCAATGGAACAATTCTATAGAATTGTTCCATTGGGAAAATAAAACAAGCTCGGCGCGTATGCGCGGAGCTTGTTTCTTGTTTGATTCAGCCGTTTCGTTGCCGGTAATGTGTTCGCGCGTCACACGATCGCACTTGAGCGTCGGCGGCTTTTCTCGGCGCAACGATATTCGGTTTGGTGGAGAATATCCCAAGTGATGGCAATTATAGTGGTAAATGCAATTTCCACAAAGACTTCTTTCGGTGACATGCCGATTTTGAACGCTAATCCCGCCTGTATAAGAGTCGTTCTCTCAAGGAATTCATCCGTGCCGAAGTTCCAATATCTACCGTCTATTTCCCCCAAGCCATAGGAGCCGATGTGCCGAATCGTTTCTTCTCTCATTGTGGAAACTCTGCGTCGCACACGCCGGGATAGTTCTTCGCGGAGAGATTGGAGGCTCTTGGGGGGTTCGCCGTTGATGATAATTTTCGGAATGAAGCGAAGAGTCTCTCTGAGTATCCATCGAATTTCTTTTGACTGGATGTTGGATATGTCCATATTAGTCTTTATTAAGTTGTGAATGTGCGAATCGTTTTTTTCCAAGGAACTCGCACGTTATTCCCTGGCGGAAAGACTTTTATTAGAATGAGAATCCTTTTTCCGTCAGGGAACAGAAACAAAACCGCCCTCGTGTGCACTAAGGGCGGTAGGGGTTCTTAAAAACAAAAGCTTCCGCGGTTAGCGCATGGAGGGCGTTCGCGGTGCCGGCGGAGTTACGAGTTTCGTGGCGAGACGCGATTTGAGGCGGCTTGCTTTGTTGGAGGCAATGGCATGAGTTTTCGCGGCCTTATCGAGGGATTGATAGATTTTTGAAAGCATCGCTTTTGCTTCTTGTTGCTTCTTTGCGGCGAGGAGTTTTTTATACTCTTTTATTGCGTCTTTATAGGCGTCTTTTCGTATGATATTGCGCGCTTTTCGGCGGACGCTTTGGCGTAATGCTTTTTTTGCTGAAGAGGTGATTGGCATGGACGTAAGATTGTTGTGGAAAAATACTAACTCAATATCATATGCACTGTCAATGTTTTTTTATTGTCTGAAAATAAGATACGATTGAAGCATGATACACACCCTTGAGGGAGTACTGGAACTGAAAAGTAGCCGTTCCGCGGTGATAAATGTAGGGGGGGTGGGTTTTTCGGTATATTTTCACGATCGAACATTGCGAGGGTTGCCACGGATTGGGTCAAAAGTGAAGGTGTTTACGCATCTTAATGTGAAGGAAGATGCGCTTGAGTTGTATGGATTTTTGGATGCGGGGGATTTAGCGATTTTTAATCTTCTTCACTCTGTATCTGGTGTAGGACCAAAGTCGGCATTGTCCGTATTAGATGTAGCAGAGCATAAGGAGATAGAGGCGGCTATTAAGGAAAATCGTCCAGATTTACTTTCGCGAGCATCGGGTATAGGAAGAAAGACTGCCGAAAGAATCATTCTTGAACTAAAAAATAAGATAGTGATGCGCGGTACGGGTGCGATGGTGGAACATATGGAGTCGGATGCTGATCTTGCGGAAGCGCTTGTGGGGATGGGATATAGTCGTGATGAAGCAAGAATTGCGATTACAAAGACGGAGGCGCATAACGATCTCGGAGTCCGATTTAGAGAAGCGCTTAAAATATTAGGAAGAAAGAAAACTTTATGAGCTCCATTGTTTTTGAAGAATTACGAGGGTCAGAACGGTTCCATCCAGAATTGATTACTTCGCACCCTCCCTTCACACAAAGTTATTCATACGGAGAGTGGCAACGCGCGATAGGGAAAAGGGTGCGACGTTTTGTGGGTATGCGCGGAGAAGAATGTGTGGCAACGCTCCAACTTGTGCAGTATCCCCTCGTGGGAGGTAAAAATTATATATATGCTCCTTATGGTCCCGTATTGAAAAACGCGAATGATGGAGAGGTGGTGAAGGCGGTGCGCGATGTGGTTACCGAAGTTACTCACGGCTCTCGTGCGGTATTTACGCGTCTTGATTTTTTTCCGATGCTCTACGGAGATGCATTAAGGAGTGCGAACAGTGTATTCCATCATGCACTGAAAGGGACATATCGAGGAACGGCGTTTCAGCCTCGTGCCGAATGGGAACTCGACCTTTCTCATTCGGAGGACGAGCTTATGCGCGACATGCACCACAATACTCGTTACAGTATTCGGGCGGCGGCGCGGCGTGAAGTACAAGTGGAAATAATTGGAGCGCAGTTTCTTTCACGGCGATTCGAGGACTTTTTCAAAATCATGCAAGAGACTTCGGCGCGGAATGAGTTTAAGCTTCATACCAAGTTGTATTACGAATCTGTATTTCGCATTGCTGGCGAGGAAGGGAATGCATTTCTTGTTCTTGCTCGGTATAACGAGGTCATACTTGCCGCTCATTTCATTTTTCTTTTTGGAGGCATAGCTCATTTTGTGTTCGGGGGGTCAAGCACGGAGCATAGGGATTTGTTCGGTTCATATTCCGCGCAGTGGGCCGCAATTCGCGAAGCAAAAGCTCGAGGCGCGCGTTTCTACAGTTTTGGAGGTGTTTCGGGAGGGAGGAATATGCGGGAGGATTGGGGAGGGCTTTCGAGTTTTAAGCGCAAATTTGGAGGAAATATTTTTTCGCATGGAGAATTTTATGATGTTGTTGCCAGTCCGGTTTGGTATTATGCGTACGTAGCCAGAAAATACTTACAGTCACTATGCAAAAAATAAAAAAGACGCTTCGTCGCATTATTCCCCAATGGGCACTTTCTCTTTATCACTATGGGATGGCGCGTATCGCCGAGGTGAGATATGGGTTTCCTTCGCGGAAGATTGTAGTGATTGGCGTGACGGGTACGAAAGGAAAAACCACTGCATCGAATTTTATATGGGCGGTGCTCACCGCGGGAGGAAAGAAGACGGGATTATTGAGTACTGCGGTAATCCGGATTGGCGATCGGCAAATGATCAATGCATATCACATGACTATGCCCGGGCCTTTTACGCTTCAGCGTTTTCTCAAAGATATGGTTGACGACGGATGCACTCATTGTGTGATCGAAACTACTTCCCAAGGATTGGCGCAGTGGAGACATGTGGGCATTTGGTATGACGTTGCGGTGTTTACCAATCTTGCGCCACGGGGAACTACCGAACATGTAGAAGCACACGGTTCTCTTGAAGCGTATCGAGCGGCAAAAGGAAGATTATTTTCCGCGCTCATGCATCATCCGCAAAAAACTATCGAAGGGGAGCTAGTACCGCGCATAGCGCTGGTAAATAACGATTCGGATCATAAGGATTTTTTTGCGCGATTTCCTGTCGAGCATGTAGCAACATTCGGGACTGAACCGGGCGCAGATTATATTGCCGAGAATATCACTACGGATACGCAAGGGGTTTTTTTTCACGTACATAATAAGCAGTACGTGCTTGCAATGCTCGGTGAATTCAATGTAATGAATGCGTTGCCTGCAGTTGCGCTTGGAGATATATTGGGAATTTCTTCGGATCGTATCGCGCAAGGACTTGTCTCATTCTCTTTTATTCCCGGGAGGATGGAGATTATAAATGAAGGTCAAGAGTTCGGAGTGATTGTGGATTACGCTCACGAGAAGGTGAGTATGGAAACGCTTCTTGTCGCTGCACGGGGATTCGTGAGGAAGGAAAAAAAATTAATTGTAGTGCTTGGAGCGGAAGGAGGAGGACGTGATAAGGCGAAGCGTCCCGCGATGGGAGAGCTTGCGGGAAAACTTGCGGATTATGTGGTGGTGTCAAACGTTGATCCTTACGATGATGATCCGAAAGAAATAGCAGAAGATATTGCGTGCGCAGTGGAAAATGCCGGAAAAATACGTGAGACAACGTTGTTTGTCATTGAAGACCGACGTGAAGGAATTCGGAAGGCGCTTGAAATTGCGAACAGAGGAGACCTTGTGCTTGTCACGGGAAAGGGAGCGGAGCAATCCATGATTTTTAAAGAAAAGACCATGTTGTGGGATGATCGCATGGTAGTGAGAGAAGAACTACATGATATGGAAAACAACAAAAAGATGTAGAATGAAAGAACAGTATTAGGCGGGAATATTTTTTATGAAACTTACTTTTCATGGCGGGGCGGGATCGGTCACGGGGGCGAATTACTTGCTTGAAGTGGGGAGTCGGGAGCAAGGAGGAAGGAAAATCCTTGTTGACTGCGGGTTGCAACAAAGCGGGTATTACGCGGAAGGGGAGAATTTTAACGCGTTTCCGTATAATCCTCGGGATATATCCGATGTGCTTATTACTCATGCACACATCGATCACATCGGACGTATCCCGAAACTAGTGAGGGATGGATTTCGAGGGATTATACATTCGACTCCGCCGACAAAAGATTTTGCGGAATTTCTTCTTCTTGATTCCGAACATATTCTTGCGAAAGAAGCAGAGAGAGAAAGGAAAGCTCCGCTTTACGGTACCTCTGATGTGGAAAGAGCAATGGAACAATGGCAGGGAACGCCATATCATAAAGAAATTGAATTTGGTTCTGTAAAGTTTCGCGATGAGCGAAATCACGGAGCGGGGTCTGTGCGGGCGATGTTTTTTGATGCGGGGCATGTGCTTGGTTCTTCCATTGTGCGTATTGAGGCTGAAGGAAAGACTGTTTTATTTTCGGGGGATTTGGGAAATTCTCCTCCACCCATCATACGTTCTACGGAAAAAATGGAGATGGCAGATTACTGCCTAATCGAATCCACGTATGGAGATCGCATTCATGAAAATGTCGGGTCGCGAAGAGAGATGCTTGAAGATGCAGTAGAAGAAACAGTGAAAGATGGGGGCGTTCTTATGATCCCCGCTTTTGCGCTCGAGCGAACGCAAGAATTGCTTTATCACCTCCACGAACTTTTTGAGCAAGGGCGTGTGCCAAAGATTCCGGTTTTTTTGGATAGTCCTCTCGCAATCAAACTTACGGAAGTCTACAGGAAATATGATTCATATTTCAACAATGATATGCAACGATTGGTTCGTTCCGGAGATGATTTTCTGAATTTTTCGGGATTAAGACTCACGCTTACCACCGAACAATCCAAAGATATTAACAAAGTGCCGTCGCCGAAAATAATTATTGCAGGTTCGGGCATGTCCCATGGAGGGAGGATACTTCATCACGAACGCCGTTATCTTTCCGATCCGAAAAACGCCATTCTTTTTGTGGGATATCAAGCGAGGGGGTCGCTCGGGCGAGCCATTATGGAAGGTGCGAACACTGTCCGTATTTTTGGAGAAGATGTTTCGGTACGTGCTAAAAAAATTAACATAGCGGGGTATTCCGCACATGCGGATCAGCCCCAGCTTATGAATTGGTTGCGCCCTATGAGAAAAACGCTCAAAAAGGTGTTCGTAGTACAAGGAGAAGATAGTGCAAGCGAGACACTTGCGACTAAAATTAGAGATGAGTTTGCAATAATGGCGGTAGTACCTAAGAAAGGAGAGAGTTTTGAGCTAGTGTAGGCGTTTGGTGGTATACTCTTTGTATGCCTATACAAAAAAAAGACGCGCATAGCGGGAATGGTTTAAAGTATAAAATTTGTATTTCCGGAGCGGCGGAGACGGGAATATGCGCACCGGATGCGCTTGAAAAAACTGAGGCGTTAGGCCGACTTATTGCAGAGCGGGGAATGGTTGTGGTTACGGGGGCTACTACCGGAACGCCGTTTTGGGCGGCAAAAGGCGCAAAGGAAGCGGGGGGTACGGTGATTGGTATATCACCCGCATCTTCAAAGATACATCATGTAAAAACCTATCGTCTTCCTACTGATTACCATGATCTTATTATCTATACGGGGTTTGGATATTCAGGAAGGAATCTTCTCCTTACGCGTTCTGCGGATGCGGTGATTACCGTATGCGGTCGTATCGGGACTATGAATGAATTTACGGATGCGTTTGAAGATGGAAAGCCTCAAGGAGTGCTTGCGGGAAGCGGAGGTACCGCAGATATGCTTCATGATTTTCTTGACACTGCACATCGCGGATATGGGAAGGTGGTGTTTGAAGCGGATCCCGCAACATTGCTTGATAAAGTAGTAAAATTGATTGATGCGGAAGAACGCGAAGCCGATAACTAAAGGGCGTACTTATATGTCTATTATCATGTTAAAAGCGAAGAAAAAAGAGACAAAGAAAACAAAACCCAAACCCAAACTCAAGCCCAAGGCGAAGTCAGTGGTGAAGAATAAATCTAAAGGTAAAAAAGTTATTGTAAAAAAAATAATCTCTTCAAAACCCGTCGGAGTCGTCACTCATTTTTTTGGAAATATTTCTGTGGTGATTGTGAAGTTTAAAGTACCGGTAAAAGTGGGTATTGTGCTTTCTTATCGGGGCGCCACTACTGATTTTGCGGAGATGGCAAAATCCATGCAATACAATCACCACGAGATAGTGTCGGCAAAAAAAGGACAGGAAGTGGGGATTAAAGTGAAGAAGAAGGTGAGAGAAGGTGATGAGGTGTTTGTCGTCGAGAAGTAATATTTCTATTCCGGCTTTTATAGGAAGATATTTTCCTGCATCACTATGTGGGAAACGTAGGATTTTTAATTTAATATATTATGGCTTCACGAGAGTTGCGTACATTTCTTTCTCAAGCGGCGATTGTAACCGCAACGACCGTCGGTGCGGGGATGTTTGCACTGCCGTATTCTTTTGCGTTGGCGGGATGGGGGCCGGGATTATTTTTTCTTTCTACTCTCGCGGTGATATTAGGGTATGTGCATGCAATATATTTTTCCGTGCTTCAGCGCGTAGGAGAAAGACGGCGTCTTACTGGATTAGTACGCGACGTTTTTGGGCGTGTGTATGGTGCGGGTGCGCTTGTAGCGGTAGTGGCGGGACAGATATTTTCACTTCTTCTTTACATCATTATCGGAGTGACTTTTCTTCGGTTGTTAGTTCCTGAATTTCCCATTGTGGGAGGAGTGATGTTTTTTTGGATCATCGCAACACTCCCGCTATTTTTTCCTTTACGGAAATTTGTGCGCATGGAGGTGTTAGGAGTGGCGGCTCTTCTTTTGCTTGTAATGGTGTTTGTCATGGGAAGTGATGTGACATCGGCGGTTTCCCGAGCTCCCCTTGTGAATTGGGAATATATGCTTTTTCCTTTTGGACTCATTCTTTTTTCTCTTGCGGGATGGACTGCGGTAGAGCCTGTATATGAGTTAGGCGTAACATCCGGAAGCACATGGAGACGTTCAATTTTTGCACTTGTGTCGGGAACGGGTGTATCCGCTTTTATCTATATTGTTTTTATCCTTGCTATCCTTGGGTTTCCTGCAAATATCATGCCGGATACCGTGTCGGCATTTTCCGATTCTTTCTATCGCATCGCATTGGGTGTTTTGGGGCTTTTTGCCATATGGACTTCGTATATACCGGTAGGACGCGAGGCATCAAATGCACTTATAGATTACGGATGGCGGAAAAAGAGTGCGTTATGCGTAGTTGCCATTACGCCCCTTTTGCTTTTCTTTGTCGGACTTTCGGATTTCTCGCGTCTCGTGGGGTTGGTGGGAGGAGTATTTCTTGCGGTTCAGTATTTGTTCATTATTGCGGTTGGGAAAAAACTTCTTATGCCTCGCGGTACCGCACATGTGCTTTACATGCTTCTTTTTATTATTCTCGGTGCGGGTGTGTTGTACGAGTTGTATTATTTTTTTACGCAGTAATATGTAAAGAGAAGTGTTGGGCATTGAGAAAACCGTGAAATACGAGTACATTAAGGTTGCTGAATGCGCCCGTAGCCCCGGCGCAAGGTCGGGGTCCCGACCCGAAGGCGTCGGGATTCAACGAGTTGTTTGGTAGGAAGCTGCGCCCGTAGTTCAACGGATAGAATACATCCCTCCGAAGGATGATATCGAGGTTCAATTCCTCGCGGGCGCACCAGTAAGGAAATTGCAAGTTTTGAAGGTTCGCCTCGCTTCGCTCGGCGACTGATTCGTATTGGATTTTCGGGGCAAAAACGAATTGGCGATTTTGAAAGAAGAAAAGAAATTTTTTTAATCGTTGGATTCATAAGATTTAAGTCATAAAACAGCAGAGATGTTGGTTTTTTGTTTGGCTTGACATATAGACCATAATATGCTATCCCTAATAGCATCGGAATCATGGTAGAAACCTTGAAAATCCGGTAACCCAGCCACGAGGGCTTCGTGGTAATCCAGTTCCTTGAGGAGGAAAAATGAACCAGAAAGAACTGAAACTCTTGCTTCAGGAGGCGGCTAGCCCGGACTGTCCGTGGCAACGCAGGAACGAGATCCAGTGCAAGCTCGGCGAGGCATCTCCAGCGATGCGAGCCGATGGTGTCTATGAGATTGATGGGCGAGAGGCGGGAATGCATCTCGTTCTCAATCAGCTTTACGTGGACACAATCCAGAACCGTCCAGACTTACTGCCCTCTCTGTTTCCGGCCTTCGCAGTCATCTGCGGAGATCGCGAGGAAGGAATCATCTGTGCCGACGTGGACTGGTTGTTCATCTGAACAGCTCGAGAACTCGCGCACCAATCGAGCCCCTTGCGGACAATATCCGCTTGGGGCTCTCACTTTTTCTAAAATTGAAGTCATTGTAATTTTCATAAAAATTATTTATTCTTTAGATATTCGCTTTGCGAATTCTTGGATTGAATGTCGCCAAAGAAAAATTGGAAATTGTTATCGGAACGGCTCCGCCGCATTTTCGGATTTTCGCGAGGGGGATTTCCTCGCCGCCTGCGGCGGCGAAATGCGTTCGGACTAATTCAAGAATACTGCACCATAGATAAAAGCTAGAGACTGAAATGTATGAAGCCGCAGGCATGGTGCCAACGGCTTCGGTTAAATTTAAGTTCAATCCCGATAAGGGTTAATCGGGATCCATGAGGAATCGCGCTACCGCGAGCGCATGTGGTTTTTTGAAAACTCGAGGTGAGTGGTCGTCCGCGGTGAGGGTTCCTATGCCGATGAGACACTCAAACCCTTCAACGCGTGCGCGGCACATGGTGCCGTGCAGTTTGTGATGGGTGTGGAACACCGGAAGGTCTCCGGTTACGTCTTCCGAGAGGCGATTAGTGCGCGCAAGAAGACTGGGGTTAAGCGGAAATGCGAATATCTCGCCTTGTCTTTGCCATCCTGCGCCATACCGTTTTTCAAGGTGGAGAATCAGCGCCGGTTTCAATGCATTAAAAAACCCTTTCTCTCCGCTCTCACTAAAAGCTTTCCATGCATCCTCTTCTACTCCCGTGAGAAAAGGGCTCTCGTCGAATCCTCCAAACCAGTGTTCGGGACGGGGAGGGCTTGCGTCCCACCATTCTAAATCGAAATGAGGATTGCTTTCCCATAGGACAAATTGCTTATTGTCATTCACAAGGGAAATGTCTCCCTCAATGTTTTCGGGAAAGAAAATAATATCCCCATTTCTAAATGGGATTAATACTCCCGAATTAAACCGTAAAGTAACTCCCCCGATCTTTTCGGGAATTCCATTTCTTTCCATCATCATTTTTATTTTCATAACAACTCCTGTAGTGTGTCGAAATTGTAAGCAAAAGATGCCCGTGGAGTTCTTCGACTCCTAGTTTTCGCCCATATTTCAACGTTCTGTTTGGATTATGTTCCTGTGTTATGTGGGTGTCAACGGAATATTTTTTTGACTCATATGGCATTTTCACGTATTGTTTGGGGCAGTGGCGTGCTTGGAAGTACGCCGATTTAAATAAAAATGCGCGGTTTATCTGCGCGAAAAATTGAGGAATTATCTTATGGATAGCGTAGGAAAAAAAGACAGAGTTGGAATATGGTCCCTTCTCCATGACTTTGAGCGGGTCCTATGGGGGAAAGGGCAAAAGATTGAAATCCAAGAACCCAAAGTGGATTTAAAACCGAGTGATGTTGAAGTGGGAGTTATCACGGAAGACGCGGGGGAAGATTTAATTCTTCGTCGTTTTTTATCGTTGGTTGGGGAAAAAATCGGAAGCCATGACTTTGATGAGGCGTCCTTAATGAGGGAAACTCTCTGGGTTTTTCTCAAATTTCGGTTTCGTGAAGAAATCAAGAAAAAGAGAATTAAGGAATCCGACCTTGTTGGTGAAGAAAGGCATTTTGCGATCCGCCGAGGTTGGAGGGTGGTTGTTGCGGAGGTAAACCCGAAGATTACAGGTGCTAATAAAGGCGTTTTTTCTTTACAACTTGTCGGTCCTAATGGTCAGCCGCTTGTTATTAGATTTAGATGAAGGTAAATCGTGGAAAGCCGCAAGATAAACTTGCGGCTTCCTCATTTTTATAAAGCAGGGATGTATGATGTACAATACTTAATTATGGATAAACGCAACGCACTTGCGGTGCTTGAGGAAGAAATGATAAGGGATGTTTCACTTCCACTTACCACTAATCTTGTGTTTGGGGAGGGGGGTTCCGATTGTGATGTTTTGTTTATAGGAGAAGCTCCCGGGCAAAACGAGGATATTCAAAAACGTCCTTTTGTGGGACGCGGGGGACAACTTCTTCGTACGTGTATCCGTGCTATCGGATGGAAAGAGGAAGATGTATATATCACCAATATCGTAAAGCGTCGTCCGCCTGACAACCGCGATCCACTGCCGGATGAGATCGCCGCATATACTCCATATCTCACGCGCCAAATTGAGATTATTAATCCCAAGATAATCATTCCACTTGGACGTTTTGCAATGAATTATTTTCTTCCCGAGGCGAAAATCACACGCGATCAAGGCAAATCTTTTCATGTGGATGGGAGGTTTATAGTGCCGTTTTTTCACCCGGCGGCGGCGCTTCGCGCGCCCGAGGTAATGAAAAAATTTCGTGAAGGATTTACTCATTTACCCGGCATTATTGCGAGCGAGGCCGTTTCTCAACAACCGGATACTTCGCTATTAGAAACCAAAGGGATGCAAGGCGGTCTTTTCTAAATGTGCGGTTTTTTTACGTGTTTTCGGGGTGATCTCTCGGAAGGTGCATAGGATAGGGAATAAGGGTAAAATAAGGGGATGCATTTTGCGCTTGTCTATATCGTGCAACGCGCGTTTTTTCGAATAGCGGACTTTTTTCACCATTGGTATGGTGACGGGTCCCGTGTTGTCTTTCATAATTTTATTTCCATGCTTGAAAGACTTGATAGGAAGTTTGCCGTAAAAGTGACGTTGCGATATTTTTTCGAGCCACTCTATCAGGATTATAGCGCGGTGGGGAGGGTATTGGGGGTGTTATTTCGGACTATTCGGGTGAGTGTGGGTTTGGCGGTATATGCGGCAACGGCGATTTTCTATGCGATAATTTTTGCGGCGTGGTGTGCGACACCTGCCGTGCTTCTTTTCTATGTATTCACCGGATTTTAGCAACGCCACCATAGTGTTTGATGATCCTCGTTTGCGCATGACGGGTGCGGGGCGTCTTCTTGTGCGCGTAACGGCATATATCTCATATCTTTTTCTTGTAGTTGCGACGGTAACACTCTTACTTTCCGATATTACTTCTCTTCGTGCCACGGGAGCACTATTAGCTCTTTTTCTTATTGATAGGGCACGACGATCGGGATGTGGAGATTGCTCTATCAAAAAACTTTCTTCAGCCGGCACGATAAATGCGAAGCGGTGTATTTCGCCACGTACATTCGCGATTTTAGAACGTGCATTTGATAAAAGCGGTATCACACGGGTAAATGTTTTGATTGAGGTGGCTCGGGATATACTGCGCAATTCCGAAGTGAGTGAAGGACTTTCTCGTTTGGAAGTATCTTTGAGTGATTTTGATGCGAGACTTGATGCGCTTGCGAAGAGTGATAATGCGGGAGATTCGCGTGAAGAACGAAGACGTAAGCTCGGAGCACTTGCGACCACTGCGTTTGCGCGGGCGATTAATGCGCATCATGAATTTATTCAGCCATCCGATTTTTTTGCGGCGCTTGCATCTCAAGACGATCTTTCTCTTCAGCGGCTTTTTGGAGTTTTTTCGTTGAGTGAAGACGATATTGCGGCGGCAATGCTTTTCGGAGAGCTTACTCGGCACGCGGTACGTTTTCGCCCCCCCGTATCTCTTGGGGGATTCGCGAAGGTGGTTCGTCGCGGAGTGCGTCACCGTGTTATGAATAGGGCATGGACGGCTCGCCCAACTCCCACGCTTGATAGATATGGAACTGATTTTACCGATCTTGCGCGCGCAGGTTCGGTTGGTTTTCTTGTCGGACATGATGAGGAATTTTCTCGTCTCCTTGATGTGCTTGCGCGTTCCACAAGCTCCAATGCTCTTTTAGTGGGAGATGCCGGTGCAGGAAAAGAGGCAATGATTGCAAATCTTGCATTTCGACTTATTACCGATGAAGTACCCTCTTCTCTTTTTGATAAGAGATTGGTGGGGATAGATTTAAGCTTGCTTGTCGCCGGGGCATCCTCCGAAGATCTTCACGCTCGCGTTGCGGCAATTGTGGAGGAGATTACGGATGCGGGGAATATCATTCTTTATCTTCCCGATATGCACAATCTCATCAAAACTACTTCGGCCGCCTCTCTTTCAGTTGCTGATGTGTTAATTCCCGTGTTAATGGATAATTCATTTTCTGTGGTGGGTACTACGTATCCTCGGGATTATGCAGCGCATATAGAAACAAGGAGTGATTTTTCCGGGCTTCTTGAAGTAATTCGGGTAAATGAAATCAACGAACGCGATGCAGTTACCGTACTTATTTATGATGCGGTTATCATCGAGAGAAAGTTTCGTATGCGCGTAACGCTTGCCGCAGTAAAGAGTGCGGTTATGCTCTCAAAGAAATATTTACGCGAAAAACTTTTACCTTCAAGTGCGAGTGAGCTTTTAAGAAATGCTCTTGCACTTGCAGAGCGTCGTGGGGAAAGCATGTTGCGAAGGGAAGACGTGATACGTGCGATGGAGTCTCGGGTAAATGTTCCGGTACACGAGGCGACCGGGGATGAGGCACAGCGCCTCCTGCATCTTGAGGATATTATTCATGAACGGATGATCGATCAGGATGAGGCGGTGCGTGCCGTAGCCGATGCATTGCGGGAGTATCGAAGCGGACTTTCTCGGAAAGGAGGACCTATTGCCGCTTTTCTTTTTGTGGGACCCACCGGTGTCGGGAAAACCGAGCTCGCAAAAAATCTTGCGCGAGTTCACTTCGGATCCGAGCAGATGATGGTGCGGTTCGATATGACTGAATATCAGGATGCGGAAAGTATCAGGCGTTTCATAGGTGCTCCCGACGGTAGTACGAATGGAGCACTTACGCGCGCAGTCATGGATCGTCCTTACAGCGTTATTTTGCTTGATGAATTTGAAAAGGCTCATGCGGACATCCTTAATCTTTTTTTGCAGGTATTTGATGATGGGCGTCTTACCGACAGCATAGGAAGAACGGTGAGTTTTGAAAATACGATTCTTATTGCCACTTCCAATGCCCATTCGGACATTATTATTGATGCTTTGCGACAAGGGCAGGGAATGACGGACGTGGCGGAATATTTAAAAAGTCGATTGACCGACGTATTTCGTCCGGAGCTTATCAATAGATTTTCAAAAATCGTGGTGTTTAAAAATCTTAATATTGATGATTTGAATAAAATTGCCGCGCTCCAGATCAAAGAAGTCGCTTTTCCGCTTGCAGAGCAGGGTATTAAATTTGAAGTTGATGCTTCGGCGATAGATCTTCTCACCAAGCAAGGATATGAGCCGGAATTTGGCGCGCGTCCTTTGCGTCGCGTAATAGAAGAGAAAATTCGAGCTCCGCTTGCGCAAGAAATTTTGAAAGGTTCGATTGTGCGAGGGGTAACGGTGAAGATTATTGCGGAGGGGGAGGAGTTCAAGTTTATTCCACGCGAACAGTAGATAAGGTATTTATTTGTATATTGTGAGAATATAGGAATTGGTATGGTTAATAGTGCTTAACTGTTTCATGCATATAGTCTCAAACAAGGATATTGCGCGTGCGCTTGGCGGTATTGCCGAGCATCTTGAAATGCAAGAAGTTTCTTTTAAATCTCGCGCATACGAGAAAGCCGCGGAAATAATAGAGGGAATGACGGAATCTGTTGCGAGTTTGTATGCGCAAGGGGGATTGGGTGCGCTTGAGGCTATTTCCGGTGTAGGAGCATCTCTTGCAGAGAAAATAGAGGAATTTCTCACGAAAGGGAAGATTGAGTATTATGAAGCACTTAAGAAAAAAATACCGGTGGATTTGGATTCTTTCGCGGGGATTGAAGGGTTGGGGCCAAAGAGTATTTTAAAGTTATACAAAGCGCTTAATATTAAAAATTTTGAAGATTTAGAAAGGGCTTTGCGTGTCGGGAAAGTGCGCGAAGTTACGGGGTTTGGAGAAAAGACGGAGAAAAATATTCTTGCAGGGATTGCATTTATGAAGCGATCAGCAGGACGTCTGATCGTGAGCGATGCGGTCCCTTGCGCGCGCGAACTCGAAGAAGCTCTTCGTGCGGTGAAGGGGGTGGAGCAGATTACCATTGCGGGTTCTCTTCGTCGCAGAAAAGAAACGGTGGGAGATATTGATGTACTTGCGGTGACGCATGATCCTGTTCGCCTTATGACTTTTTTTACTTCGATGCCCGGAGTGGAGAGAGTACATGCTCGCGGTAAGACAAAATCTTCCGTGCGACTTTCATTGGGAATTGACGCGGATATTCGCATAGTGCCGCCGGAATCTTATGGTGCGGCGCTCAACTATTTTACCGGTTCGAAAAATCATAATATTGCATTGCGTCGGATTGCGGTCAAAAAAGGGCTTACGCTGAACGAATATGGATTGTATAAAGGAAACGCGCGTGTGGCAGGTGAAACGGAGGAAGGGATATACGAGGCGCTTGGGATTGAATATGTGGAGCCGGAGTTGCGTGAAGATAAAGGAGAGATTGAAGCGGCCACTCGACACGTTCAGGGTAAGATGCCAGGACTTCCGAAGCTTATCGGGTATGACGACTTACAGGGTGATTTACAAATGCATTCTACGTGGACTGATGGTAAGTATTCGATTGAAGATATGGCACGTGGTGCTGCAGCGCGAGGAATGAAATACATTGCAATCACCGATCACACCAAGCGTCTTGCAATGACACACGGACTTGATGAGAAACGTATTAAAGATCAATGGAAAGAAATTGATTCCATAAACAAGAAAATGAAAGGTGTTATCACGGTGCTCAAGGGCACCGAGTGCGATATTTTAAAAGACGGTTCGCTCGATTTTTCTGATGATATATTGTCGAAACTTGATATAGTGGGTGTGTCGGTGCATTCCTATTTTAATCTTACGCGCAAAGAGCAAACGGAACGTATTGAGAGAGCAATGCGGAATCCTCATGTGGATATTCTTTTCCATCCTACGGGGCGCATAATTGGGAAGCGTGATGGGTATGATGTCGACATGGGGAAAATAATAGATATTGCGAAAGAGACGGGGACAGCGCTTGAAGTGGACTCTTTCGATCGTTTGGATTTGAAAGATGAATATGTTCGAGAGTGCGTCAAGAAAGAAGTTCGTTTTTCCATTGATTCCGATGCGCATGCGCCAGTCCATTTCGAGTATCTTGAATATGGAATTGCACAGGCGCGGCGTGGTTGGGCGACAAAAAAAGATGTTCTCAATGCGTGGCCATTGGAAAAGATGCTCGGATTTTTGAAGAAATAAACAGTGTATTCGCTATAATAGCCAAATGAATAGGGATGGGGACGGGTATGAATGGTGTATACTTATTAACAAATGAATCCTTCCTCGTATGCGTATGAGGATAGGAAAGGTGGTGAGTATAGTATCGGTATATCGCAGGGCGCACATGAGGCGCAACTTTTCGGATTGGAAGGTCTAAATAAATACGCTGTTACCACATGAAAAAAGAGATTTCCGCGGGTATCATCGCATACCGAAAAACCAAAGAAGGTCCTAAATTTCTTATCCTGTATCACGGGCATGATTATTGGAATTTCCCCAAAGGGAAAATCGAATCGGAAGAGGGAAACATGGCCGCTGCGTTTCGTGAGATGAGAGAAGAAACGGGTATCGCTTCGCGCGATCTTCATCTTGCCAATAATTTTAAGGTGTATGAACGGTTTTCGTTCAGACGAGAGGGGCAACCGATATTTAAAATAGTCATCTTTTATCTTGCAGAAACTATGGTGGAAACGATAAAAGTTTCATCGGAACATCAGGGGTACGCTTGGTTTTTGTACAATGAGGCGCGTAAAGTGATGGGAAAACATCGCGATAGTCAGCGAGTGTTGCGACAGGCGTATGAGTTTCTTCGGTATCGGCGACAACCGGGAGTTCAATCTCCAACAAGTAATATGTCTCCAAAACCTCACTTTACGAAAAGACGGCCTCCTGCCGTTCCGCGATTACCGGTTCATGGCCCGAAACAATCAGCATGACCTACAATATAAGAACCCCGTTTCTCGGGGTTTTTATATTGGGTTATTTTACGAACTGCACTACCTTCTTGAACACTTCGGGATTTTTCATGGCGAGGTCGGAAAGAATTTTTCTGTCCAGCTTCACCTCTTTTTTCTTGAGTGCCGAGATTAATGCGCTATATGACATTTTTTCCTCGCGTGCTGCGGCGTTAATGCGTACATTCCATAATGCTCGGAATGTTCGCTTTTTTTCTTTTCTCCCACGGAATGCGTGGGTCCACGCATGAAGCAACGCTTCTTTTGCGGCTCGTTTTTTTGATTTACGCCCCCAACGAAAGCCTTTAGTGCTCTTTAAAATTTTCTCTCTTCGTTTGTGACCACTTACTCCGCGTTTAACTCGTGGCATGGTTTAATACGCTACTATTTTTTTCAATGGATAGTCAAGTGAGCGCGACCTTCGCTTGTTCATGATATTCTTATTAGTTTGGCGTGTGCGAAAATGATTTACTCTCATTGAACGACGGACAATCTTGCCGTTTTTAGTGATAGTAATCCTGTTTTGCACGCTTTTAGATGTTTTTGTCTTCATAGTACGTAGCTTGTTATGAGGCGCTTTCCGGTTTTTTGATAATATGGAGTCCCAATCCACGTCCTCCAAACTGCGGTGTGTCTATTTGCTTGTATTCCACCGTGATCATACTCAGAAATTGTTGCAGACGTTCCATCGCCCATGGTTTATTATATTTTTCACGGCCTCTCAATCGAAGCTGTATCTCTACTTGGCAATTTTCGGAAAGGAACTTGTCGGTTTGTTTTGACTTGACTAAGAGGTCATTTTTCTGAGCGCGAGCGCTTACTTGTATTTGTTTGAATTCGTTCTTTACGCGCGCCTGTCGTTCCTTCTTTTTTTGTTTCTCAAGTTCGTATCGATACTTATCAAAACTCATAAGGCGGGCGACGGGAGGCTGTGCGCTTGGAACTATTTCAATAAGATCAATGCCCTTTTCGGGTTGCGCAAGTTTCAGTGCCTCGTCCCGCGACATTACGCCGAGGTTTTTTCCTTCGGCATCAATTATGCGGAGCTGTTGCGCGACTATTTTACTGTTGATACGAGGAGTAATAATAGATATGAAATACTACTGCGCTTTCTGAAGCACGCTCTATCATACCGTATCGGTTTGCATGTGTCAAAATATTGCAGTATCGGAAGGGGAGTATGATAATGTGGGAGGAATGGATATAGATATGCTTGCGATGAGGGTGCTTAAAAGCTCTAAATACCGGCATGTAACGCCGGAGCTTGTTGCACGGCTTTGTCGGGTGGAAGTCGAGAAATATAAGGACGGGAAGGATCATGATAAAGATGTGCTCAAGGCGGTTAAAAACAAACTACATCAGGTTGTCGGAGCGTTTATCGAAGGACGCCCCGATTATAAGAAAGCCCTTCGCATAATCCGCGCCGAAGCGAAAGACATGGATGACGCGCGTGTGCGTACGGCGCTTGCCACAGCAATGCGACTGCATGCTTCTACGCGTGAACGTTTTCCATTTCTCGACACGTTTTATAAAGAGGTGTTTCGTGATGTGGTGCAACCCACGCGTATTCTTGATCTTGCGTGCGGGTTAAATCCACTTGCGCGTCCATGGATGCATATCTCCGATGAAGCGGAATATCTTGCGTGTGATGCACTTTCTGACATGACGGAGTTTAATGGCGCGGTATTTGAGGCGCTCGGATGGAAGGGGCATTCATTTACTCTTGATCTTTTGAGCGACAAGCCTCTTCCCACTGCGGATGTGGTGCTACTTTTGAAAACCCTTCCGTGTCTTGAGCAGGTGGAGAGCGGTGTAAGTGCACGCATTCTTGCGCGCATCAACGCGCCCCGCGTGGTAGTATCATTTCCGGGAAAAAGTTTGAGTGGGCGTGAAAAAGGAATGAAAGAAAATTATACTACTCGTTTTCTTGAAGTGCTTAAGGGAACCGGATGGATGCAGGAGAATTTGGTGATAGGGGAGGAGCTTGTATTCCTGCTTTCGCGTTAACGCAATACCGCACTCCCGAATGGTACCGAGAATGCACGGCACCATATCCATACCTCATTGTAGTCGGTGATATCTATAGTGTCGGGGATTTCATAATTTTGACTTCCGATGTTTCCCTTGAGCGCGGCGAGTTGCGCTTCCGGTGCATAGCTTCCGTTTTTTCCGAGATATACAAACACGTCTGGGCCGTTTGTTACTTTGAAATCACCTTCAAAACGGATGTAATGCGTTGTGCCTATTTTAAGGAGCGTTGCGGTTCCTTCCGCATTGTGTCCCGCGAGTCCTATGAATGTCCCTTTTGCAAGTGTCTCAAGTACGCCGTTTTTAGGAGTGGTTTCTTGAATAACTGGTGTGATAGGTGTTTTTTCTGATATGACCGCTGTGTTTTCTTGTGTGGGCGTGGAAGTAGTCGTTGCGGTTGGTATAGATTTTGTATTTATAGGGGTCATGGCAATATCTTCCAATGATTCATCCACAATATTGTTGATAAAAAGAGGTGAGATGAGCCAGTATGCAACCACGATGATGATAACTATAGATATTCCGAGTACGATTTTCTTTGTCATAAAAACATTATTAGCTTAAATAAGATGTGATGTAGATAATATTTTTATGGTATCGCAATAACAAAACTTGATGAAGCAACATCTACACAATAGCCGATTGGGTCTGTACTCCTATAACCTCTCACGATTACTCTGTATTCTCCCGTTGGCACCGAATCGGGAACTTCAAACGCCACTTCCGTATCCGACCACGAATTAATGAGGGGGATAGGGATGCTTAAATCGTTGATAAGAGGGTATCCCCGAATGAATATCGAGGACGATCCCGGATTATTGGTACAGAATCCCGTACCGGTGATAGTAAATAAACGAGGGTTTGATGTGGATGTCGCTACGACGGGAGTTGAGGTGGATACTTCAAGCGTATCCAAAGTTGATGTTGCCGAAGAAGTTGCGAGAGTAAGCTCGGTTGAAGTGGCTATAGTATTTTCTGAAATATCTGTAGTAGTAGAGGTGGGCGTAGATGAAGAATTAGACATGGAAAAGGAAGAAGAAGCGAGTGTGTTTTCAAGAGAAAGAGTTGATGATGTTTCTTCTAAAGCCGTTGAAAGAACTTCTATAACCGCCGATGTTGTTTCTGTGAGTGTTGAGGCAACGGTAGAAGTTTCTACGAGAGGTTCTAAAATTATGGTTACTTGTTTGAATAAGAAAAACGGGAGTGGATCCGCTTCGATCGCAGAGAGGGGCGAGGATGATTGAGAAGATGTTGATGATGGAGAGAGAGGTGTGGAAGTTGTTGTGGTAGAAGGGGTTGCTGTTGATGTGCTTGTGTGTGGAGGCGGGGGAGTGAGCCACCCCCCTACAAGTATTATTGGGGCGATCAGCACGGCGATGATTTTTCCGACTATACCACTCAAGAAATTCATTTTAATTTATTGTACCTTATTTCCGCTGGTGAATCTGTGCGTGTATCACTGCATCTTCTGCGCGGATACTACCCGTCCCAAGCGGTTTATTTCCCGGGAGATGATACTCTCACTTCTTACGCTCCATTCTCGAATCCCACGCCAATTATTGACAATAGAGCAAAATATAGTATTCTATTTTCCACGGGCCTCTGCCTCGCTGAAGCGAGGTTACGGTCTCGCAAAAGCGGGGATGATCGGCTTTGATGGAGCTGGAATGCATACCTGCGAGCCGAGTGTGAATCTCGCAAACTTCACAAACCTATTAACTGACAACTCAAAAGTTGCAGCTCCGGCATTCGCCTACGCGTAATGCTGCTTGCTCGCCAAAACTTTAGTGGCGGCGGGGAGGATCGTGCCATCGGTGTCTCTTCGGTGAATCACGGTCTTATATAAGGAGGCTCGTCTCATAGTGGTTACTCTGTGCCCTATGGGATTAAAGTACATGGAGTATTCGTACTACTTTGTAGCACTACGCTCGTAGAGGGTATGTGTCACCCAGTTTCAGACGAGGGTTCAATTCCCTCCATCTCCACCAACAAGAACTCCGCGCATGCGGAGTTTTCTTTTGGTACACTATAGAGTAATGATTCACTGGATTATTACCGGTATTATTTTTGTGGCGACAATGGGGACGTTTGCATGGTGGAGGAGTAATGTGCTTGACGAGCTTCCTCCTGCGTCTTCTCCAATATCCGCTCCCGCAGTAACCCTTCCTCCCATTGAAGCGGATCGTGATGCGTTGTTGCAATTTGAAGAGGACAGGTTACGGCAAAAAGCGAAGGATGCCGGCGTGGAGTTTACCACGAGTACTCCGTATACGGTTGCAGTTCCAACTTCTTCCGTGATGCAGGTGGCATCTTCTACCGCAGATGCGACAACTTCTTTTGTGGAGTCAGTGGCATCTTCGACTGTGAAATCTGTGGAAGAATCCCTTCTCACAGAAGAAGTTTTGGAGGTTGCCACGAGTACGGCGGATACTGCCAGCTCTACTGTTTCCGAAGAGATGGTAGCAAGTAGTACGGCGATAAACGAAGTGACTAGCACGGCTACTATTGCAATACCAAATCCTCCCATCACCATACCTCCTTCCGCGGCAACCTCTTCGTCTGTCATAACGCTCAGTGCGCGGCAGTTTCTCATTGATGGAGCGGGTTTTTGTAGCTATGAAAAGGGAATATCTTCGGTAGTATTGTCCGGGTACCCTCTTTCGGTGGATGTGGCGGTGTCCGGTGATTGGATTAAAGAGTGGACAACCACGCGCGTGATTTTCTTTGCACCCGATTCAATACCTGCGGGAACTTATAATGTTACGGTGCGTGGGGTGAATAGTTGGGGGTATTGTACGGCATCCACGTCAACGCCAGCATTCATCGTAGTGCCGTAAGATATTTATTGATTCACCTCATGCCCTTATTTTTTAAAAATATATGGATATTGTCCGGTGTGGTGATTGTGGCAATTACGGTGATTGGTGCGGGGATATGGCAAAAGATTATTCCCCCCCTTCCTTCTTCGCCGTCTGTAATCTCGTCGTCTTCCACTGAAGAAATTTTTATCATTGATCCAATAAAACTTCAGCAAGAAATTGAAGAGCTCAAGGCTGCGCGTGATCATATTATTACGCCGAAACCCGTACCACAGGATTCACTTACTACACAAGGGAATGTGATTCCGTTGCAAATGGGAAACAGCTCCGGTTCGACGGGAGTGACGCCCGCACCAACACAGTCTCAATATGTGCCACCACAGAGCACCACGATACCGCCTGCTTCTCCCGCGATTACCGTGCCAAGTACTCCTCCCGCCCCCCCGCAAAAATTCACCATTACTGGAAAACGTTTTTGCAGTTATGTTTCCGGTCTTTCCTCCTTGCTTATCACGGGGTATCCCTTTACACAGGACGAAGAAGTGGATGCAGAGAATATTACCAGCTGGACTATGACAAGCATCGCGTTCCAGCTTCCTTCCTCGTTTCCTGCAGGGACATATAGCATTACCGTGCGTGGGTATCAGGAATATACATCACAGGGAACGAAACAGTATGGATATTGTAATGACGAAAAAGCGGGTTTTATTAAAGTAAACTGACAAATTTAGATTTTCTGTATTTCTATTGACCGCATAGGGCTTCGCGCGTAGGGTAAGCGAAGGGAAAGAGGGGGATTGAGAAATAAAAATGACAGAATCGAAAGGAAAAACTATGATCCATTTTTCAAATGGGATGAATGCCCAATATTTCGTGGCGAGCGGGGCGCTCGCGTTTGACGGGAAGGGATGGCCTTGGGAATGGCCGTTGCGGTGGCTGGGGCTGATTGATACCGATCCTTTTGCGGTTGTGGCAAAAAGTCTTATGCGCGTGCCGTGGAAAGGAAATCTCCGTTGGTGGAAGCCGTGGGAGTGTGTCCGGCTCATCAGAGACGGTTCGGTGAATAAGGTCGGTCTCACTAATCCGGGAGCTGAGTGGTGGTGCAGGGAAATCGGTCCTCGGATAAAGATTCGAAACATTCGGCTTATCGTATCCCTTTTTGGGACTACCGAGGAGCTTGTTGAAATGACTCGGATGGTCGATGGATTCGACATCGTGGGAATCGAGGTGAATTGGTCGTGTCCGAACAAAAAACACGAAGACACAACGGGTGCAATTATCGAAGGTGTCCGTGCAGTGAAGGAAGAAACAAATCAACCGGTTATTGCGAAGCTTTCCGTGGCGCAGGACTATGTCGCGATTGCGAAGGGTCTTGTGGGAGTTGCGGAAGCGATTTCCATCAATTCCGTACCGTGGGAAATGGTCTATCCGGGTAAACTAAGTCCGCTCCGGCGACTCGAAAAACGGGTCGGCGGCGGGGGTGGTGGAGTTTCCGGAAAGGCGGCGCAACCGTTTACATGGGAGACGGTGCGTCGTTTGTGCAAGGAGGTTCCTGAGATGCCGGTCATCGCACCGAGTATCTGGGAATATGGTGATATTGCGAAAGTCCGCGCGCTTGGCGCAAAAGCGGAGAGCTTCGGCGCAATCTTTTTGCGCGCGCCGTGGCGACCCACTGAATTTGTGCGGCGGGAAATCAAAGAACTACAGAGAGAAAGGAAAAACTCATGAAAATCAGCGAAGATAAAAACACGATTACATTCAGAATTACGGATGACTGGCACTTTCATTTCCGACAGGGTGCGCTCCTCGAGTTCCTGGTGCGGTTACTCATTAAACATGGGTGGCGAGGGAGGGTGGTGGGGGAGCCGAATATTACACCGCCAATACTCACCGGCGACAAAGCGGTTGTGTACCACGACCGGATAATGGGAAGTGCGGAGAGGCTGTGTTCCACGTTCAAGATGATCCGGGTAATGCAAATCACCGAACAAACCACGCGGATGATGGTGCGTGCCGCGTATTTCGCAGGTGTCCGCATTTTCAAAGTTTATCCGCGCTGGGTGACGACGAATTCGGAAAACGGCGTGGTGGATTACACGATGATTTATCCCGCACTCGACGAGCTTCAAAAGCTTCGGCAAGAAAACTATAATCCCGGAGAGCCGGACGTAGTGGCGCAGTTTCACGCGGAAAGTCCTCGGGAAGAAATTGAAGGACTGTTCAAAGAAGAGGCGTTTCTTACGGACGAGTGTGAGATGGGCGGTATCAATTGCAAATTCCCGGAATTGCCGATGACGATAGAACATATCAAGTCGGCGTTCGGTGTGAAGTGGATACTCCAGCAACCCGGTACGCGGAAAATCGCGGCGGGTATCACTATCCAACATATTACCAATACCGTGGATGATGTTCTGGGCTATAGCAGGCGTAGCGGTGGACTTGTGTGTGTACATGATGGGTTTAAACCACATGCGGGACTCCGTGCGGATCGCGCCGCGGTTCAGGAAGTGGTGCTCTCGGGAAATCCGCTATTCTTTTACGCGGGTGACGGCGCGTGGCACTTCCGAAAAAAGAAGGAATGTTGCGGGGCAAGTTGCGGAGCGGCGAATACACTCGCGGCATTACCGCTCCTCATCAAGTTTTTCAAAGGAAACAATATGCTACACCGATTGGAACCGTTCACTTCGCAGTTCGGCGCGGAGTTCTACGGGTATCCGCTGAACGAAGGGACGGTGACATTCGTACGGAAGCCATGGAAAATTCCGGAGACACTTCCGGTGATCGGCGTAGTGGATGATGTGGTTGTCCCGTGGCGATTCGGCGAAGAAATGGAATGGCAGATTACGGACTAGCTTCGCAGGTCTGATAACTAACGAAACACATAACAATTGGAAGCCCTTACGTGGATAACGCGCAGGGGCTTTCTTATTTTTAATTGCCGTGGTTTCGAGGTAAAGTTTTCATATGGAAAAGAGGTCGTGCCAGCATTGCAAAGAACAATTTATGGTTGATGCCGCGGATCGGAATTTTTATGCGCGTCTTGATGTTCCGCCACCGATATTGTGCCCCACGTGCAGGATGATACGGCGGCAACTTTTTCGGAACGAACGCGCACTTTATAAGCGTGCGTGTGATTTGTGTAAAAAAAGCGTGGTGAGTATGTATGCGCCCGATTCGCCCTACATTGTCTATTGTGTTGAGTGTTACCAATCGGACAAGTGGGATTCGATGAGTTACGGGAAAGAATATGATTTTTCGCGCCCGTTTTTTGAGCAGTTCAACGAGCTGATGCATGTGGTGCCGCGACGGGCGCTCTATATTGATTTCGCGACAGCGAGTGACTATACGAATTGGGGTGTGAATTTAAAAAATTGCTATCTCGTGTTCGGCGGGCACCATTACGAGGACTGCAACTATTCGAGTCAAAGTTTCTATCTCACCGATTGTACGGACGTGGATTTTTGCCAGCGGAGCGAATCGTGTTACGGCTCGGTGCATCTCCGGCACTGCAGTCGTGTGCGATTCAGTTCGTTCTCCGAGGATTGTTCGGATTCGTGGTTCTTGTATGGATGTCGCAATTGCCAGAATTGTATAGGATGTACCAACTTGCGGAATGTGTCGTGCCATATTTTCAATGTCCGTTACTCAAAAGAAGAGTATGAAGCAAAAGTCAAAGAATTTTGTCTTGATACCGAAGAAGGGCTTATGCGCGTGCGCAATAAGTTTTCACAACACACATTACAGTTTCCGCGGAAGTTTGCATGGGTACGGAATGCGACGGGATCGACCGGGGATGACCTTGATAATGTGAAAGATTGTGTCCGGTGTTTTTCCGCAACGGAGGTGGAGAATTGCCGATACTCGTTCTTTATCCCTACGCAGGCGAAAGACAGTTATGACATTGACCATGTGGGGATGAGCGCGCAACTCACGCTTGAGCTCGTAAGCGGGTTTGGGACGGAGCGCGTAGCGTTTAGCAACCGCGTGTATTACACGCATGATGCCTATTATTGCGATGACTGTTATAACTCTGCAAACCTTTTTGGATGCGTAGGACTCAAGAAAAAAGAGTATTGTATTTTGAATAAGCAGTATTCCAAGGATGAGTATGAAAAGATGAGAATGAAAATTATTGAACACATGACGCGCACGGGGGAATACGGCTTGTTTTTCCCGCCGGAACTTTCTCCTTTTACCTATAAAGAAACAGTTGCGCAGGAATACTTTACCCTCACTAAAGAGGAGGCCAGCGCGCAGGGATTTCGCTGGAAAGATTCCGAAAAAAAGCAGTATGAGCCGACCATTCATGTGGGGGATATTCCTGCGGGCATCGGGGATGCAAAGGATTCACTCACGGGAGAAATTTTTGAGTGTTTTCATAAAGGGGGATGCAATGAACAATGCACAGAAGCGTTCCGGATTATCCCGCAGGAGCTTCAGTTTTTGCGAAAGCTTGGAATTTCATTGCCGCGTCTTTGTCCGAATTGTCGGCACTATGAACGATTACGAATGCGAAACCCAATGAAATTATGGCGCCGTATGTGCCAGTGTACTCGCACGAATCAAGAATCAGGAAGCGAGAATCAAGCCAGATATCAGAATACCGTCACTCATTTCCATGGAGGCGTCCCATGCCCGAATGAATTTGAAACCTCCTACGCGCCGGATAGGAAAGAGATAGTATATTGTGAAAATTGCTATCAATCCGAAGTTGTATGAGAGCAATTTTCATCCTGAGTCTGTCGAAGGGCGAGCAGCCTGCCTGCCGGTAGGCAGGTGTTATCAGGCGGAAGTGGCGTAGTACATATTCGCGCCGAGTTATGAATGGAACATAATGTATCGCTCCTAATTTTTTATTCATCACTATAGACAATTTCTTGACGCAGGTGCCGATTTATAGTATGAGTAAATGGCTAACGCTACTTGAAAAATCAATGGGAATATATGCAGTCTGGATACTGCACGGGTTTAAGAATGAAATGGAAATCTTGAAAAGTGGCGAAAGAAAGTATGTATGAAAAAACCAACTGTTAGAATTGTTGTTATGGGCGGATCGATGGAGGGAAATGTGGAAGGGCTCTCTGCGTTGAACGCAGATGAATCACTTGTGGAGCAGTTTTGTGTCAGAACCAATGTCGCGAAACGTCTCGGACTAGAATTGGAATTTTCCATCATATGCAGGAAAGACAGTGGCGCGATTGAAGACGGCGATCGCGAGAAGCTGAAGGAGACAATCACTAAAGCAAAAGAATCCAATATTGCCGGAGTACTCGTGGTCCACGGGGAGGACGCGATGGCAAAAACCCTTGCTCATATCCAAAAAGAGGGGGCTTTACCCCTTCCTGTGGTGTGTGTGAGTTCCAATAGCCCAATCAGTGAGGCGGGTTCGGATGGAGGGTTTGTCCTTGCCCAAGGGTTTTGCCTCCTCGGGCAGTTTATGGGAAAAGGAGTTCGGGAAGTCGGCTGCGTCGTGTGATATAAAGGATAATCCAAAAAAAAGAAGCCATGGTGTATGCTGTGGCTTCTTTGCGTTTTTCGGGAGGGAGGTATAATAAAAGCACTGAAACTTAACATATGAAAAATTCTCGTAGATCTCATAGGGAAATTAACAAGACGGTACGAGTATGTAATAGTGTCGTTTTATATTTCAAAATCACAGGAGATAAAAAGGAATGGCGGACATGTCATCGCGCTGCGATACTTGCGGCATTCCGAACTGCATTCAATGAAGCGGTTCGGTAGCGACCTTTTTTTCTAATAATAACCAGCCTCGTGCATAGTATGCGCGGGGCGCAACTTTTTTAGAGACACAAAAACTACTCCGTGCGCCGCATTTCCCGTTCTACGGTGCGTTTTTTTATTACTTCCCGTTTGTCGTGTTTTTTCTTCCCGCGGGCAAGAGTGAGTTATTTGACTAAAGTTTATCTTAAGTTAAACTTAGACCATGAAGAACTCGGTGATAGGACTTAAAGAATTGCGGGAGAACGCGGAACATTATATTTCCCGCGTAGGGAAAGGGGAATCGTTTATCATTATGCGCCGTTCAAAGCCGGTGTTTAAGATTTCTCCTCCGGAGGATGACGAGCTGTGGGAGCGGGTGGTTGATCTCACGAAGATTAAAAAAGGAGGAGTCCCAATCGCGGAACTTCTTTCCCGGCTCTAGTGTCTCATGGATAAAATAGAGAAAGCGCTTGCGCGGTTGAGTGCCCGCGAGAGGGAATGGGTGAAAGATATGCTTTCACGGCTTCGTTCCGGCGAAGTGAAGGGTGCGGACATCAAAAAACTCAAGGGGCGCGATGATATTTTTCGCGCGAGGAAGGGAGACGTGCGTATTATCTATCATCTGCGAGACGGAACTACTTTTATTCTTGCGATTGAACGAAAGAGCGAGAAGACATATAAAGGGCTTTAGGTTGCGTGGGAGTAAAAACCCATGACCTGCGGCTTTTTTAAGAAAGAGAGAATCTCCTCCGCATTATTCTCCGGCGAGTTGCCGGATTAATTTGCGTTACTTGCGGCTACTCCCTTTGCATCTCCCGTTCTATAGTCCGTTTCTTTATCGCTTGTCGTTTGTCATGTTTCTTTTTCCCTCGGGCAAGGGCGAGTTCTATTTTTATTAAATTTCCTTTGAGGTGGACATTCAAGGGGATAAGCGATGTTCCTTCGCGGAGGGCTCCTACGAGGTATTTTATTTCGTCTTGAGTAAGAAGAAGTTTGCGGGTTGTGTCTGCGGTGTAATCGGGAGAAACGTTCATGGGTTGATATGCGGGGATTTGTGAGCCTACAAGGAATACTTCTCCCGCCGCACTTCGCGTACCGCTACGGCGAGCCGAAGCACGAATAATGGCGCGGCTTCCCGCGAGTCCCATACGTTTCGATTTCACGCTTTTTACCTCGTGTCCCTTGAGTATGATTCCCACCTCGAATGTTTCGAGGATATCGTAATCAAATCGAGCGCGTTTGTTTTCTGCGAGTATTACCATGCCTGTATCATATTGTTTTATAAGAAGACATTCAAACGCACGAACCATATAAAAAATAATGCGCGCAACTTTGAGAGTTGCGCGCATGCCCCTTGCTTTCCATAATGAAACCCTCCAATATTTTTGAATGTTCGAAGTCCATATTTGCCGCTATGGGCAAATTTGAGGAAAGCACCCTTGCTTCTTTCACCGTAACACACAAGAGTTCGGGGTCAAGGAAAGTTTTTGGTAAAAAAATGAGAGCATCGGCTTTCCAATGCTCCCACTCACTTTCGACCAACAAGGCGTGTTATCGCCAGGGGATGGCATTGAAGAGCCTTGTATGATCCCCTTTATCTTAAAAAAGAAGAGTCTCTGAGGCAAGTCTACTTCCGTTTCTGTGTTTTCTGCGTTATTCTTCAAAAAGAAAAAGGGCGGGGGCTGGTACGTGTTAAACCAGACACCCCGCCTTGACGAGAAATTGTTTTTACTTCTTATTAGGAAAAAGTCAAGTGACAGTGGTATTTTTTTATATTGAATTCTCAGGCTCTATCACCCCCTTCCTTATTTAAGGATTGGATTGTACCACTGTCACTCTTGGGTTTTACTCTATCACTATGCAAAAGAAAATTCAATCAATACTCATAGATATATTTGAGACTTCGGAACTCGTTTCGGTAACTGTGCCGGTGAGCGGCCTTCACGGACATTATGCGACGAATGTGGCGTTTGCGTTCGGGAAAACGCAACAACGGAAACCTGCGGAAGTCGCGAAGGAGTTTGTAGAAAAAATTCTTGCCACCGCGCCGGAAGGATTTTTTAAAAAAGTAGAAGCGACATCGCAAGGATTCATAAATTTTTGGCTTACTCCTTCGGCGTTTCACGAAGAGCTTGGAATAATTCTTGAGGAGGGCGCGCGATACGGATCGGATGATATCCTTAAAGGGAAGAAAGTTCAGATTGAATTTATTTCCGCGAATCCTACGGGACCGCTTACACTTGCGAACGGGCGAGGAGGATTTTTCGGTGACGTATTCGCAAATGTTCTCGAATATTTTGGCGCAGAAGTTGAGCGGGAATACTATGTGAATGATACGGGGAATCAGATTATCACCCTTGGAAAATCCGTGCTTGCGGTTGCGGGAAAGATTCCTGTCGAAGAGAAATTTTATAAAGGATCATATGTTGCCGAGTGGGCGGCGGAACATGCGGACGTGATTGTTCTTCACGAGAATAATCCATTGCAGTTGGGACAAGCCGTTGCAAAGGATTTATTTGATAAGATTCGCACGGTCATAGAGAAAAAAGCGAATATTCGATTTGACCGATGGACTTCCGAATACGGGGATATCCATAAAAAAGGGTTTATCGAAAAAATAATAAAACTTCTCAAAGCAAAAGGGTTACTTTACGATGCCGAAGGCGCCACATGGCTTAAAACTACCCAGTTTGGAGATGATAAAGATAGGGTTGTGGTGACGAGTGATAAATTTCCGACATATTTTCTTGCCGATGCGGGGCATTTTTTGGAAACAAAAGAGAGGGGTTTTGACGAAAAGATTTTTTTGTTTGGTCCGGATCATTACGGATATGTGAAACGTATTAGCGCGGTTGCGGAGCTTGTGGGCATTGCAAAATCCGAAGCGATTGTTACGCAGGCGGTACGGCTTGTGGAAGAGGGGAAGGAGGTGAAGATGTCGAAGCGAAAAGGTGAATTTATCATGCTTGAAGAGTTGATTGATGAAGTGGGGACGGATGCCACGCGTTTCTTCTTTCTTCAAGTTTCTCCAGAGGCACACATGGATTTTGATTTGGGACTTGCGAAAGAGAGATCGTCAAAAAATCCTGTATACTATGCACAATACGCATATGTGAGAGCGAGGAAGATTTTGGAACATTCAGAGAATAAGGATCAGGGATTAGAAAGTAAGCACGCGCTTTCTCGGCTTACAGGGGAGAATGAATTGAGGCTTATCCGGACGCTTGTGCGGATGCCGGAGGTGATGCACGGATCTCTTGAAGCGAGGCGTGTGCATCGTATTACTCAATATGTTGTAGAGGTGGCAAGCGCATTCCATAGATTCTATGAAGCGGAGAGAGTGGTCGGTGAACCGAAGGAGATCGAAGATGCGCGTATTCTTCTTGTGCGCGGGGCAGCTGTCATTCTTGAAAATACGCTCACTATACTTGGTGTGAGCAGGCCGGAGGAGATGTAGAGTAATGATTCATAACCAACAACTTATAACTTAATAGCATATAACAAGAAGCGATGACTGAAGATTTTTCAAAAGGAGAATTTAAATTATCGGAAGGGGATTTCGTCCTCCCGAAGGCGGAAGAGAGTATCCTTGCGTTTTGGGAGAGTAAGGAAATTTTTGCGAAATCTCTCGAAAAAACAAAAAATGGGAAGCCCTTCACATTCTATGATGGACCTCCGTTTGCAACGGGAACTCCCCATTATGGGAGTCTGTTGAGTTCCATTATTAAAGATGTAGTGGGGAGGTATCAGACCATGAAGGGGCGATATGTACGTCGCCGATGGGGTTGGGATTGTCATGGATTACCGATTGAAGAAATCGTTGAACGGGAGCTTGGTATTTCGGGGAAGAAGCAAATAGAAGAGCTTGGTATCGAAAAGTTCAATCAGACGTGTCGTACTATGGTATTGCAGTATGTTGTTGAATGGAAAAAGATGATTCGTCGTATTGCGCGATGGGTGGATTTTGATAATTCATACAAGACGATGGATCGGGATTTTATGGAATCCGTATGGTGGGCGTTTAAACAGATGTACGACAAGAATCTTATCTACGAAGGGAGAAAAGTCCTTCTCTATTGTCCGCGGTGCGAGACACCGGTATCAAACTTTGAAGTGGCGATGGACAACTCGTATAAGGAAGTCACTGAAGAGGCCGTGACGGTGAAATTCAAAGTGAAGCCTGGGCAGAAAATAGGGAAGTGGGAAGTGCAGGAGCATACCTACTTTATTGCATGGACTACAACTCCATGGACGCTCCCTGGTCATGCGGCTCTCTATGTTTCAGAAACTATGGAATACGTACGAGTAAAGCAGGGAAACGAATTTTATATTGTGGCAAAGGCTTTGCTGGAGAATATCTTTAAGGGAATATATGAAGTTTCGGAGGATATCAAGGCAAAAGATTTAGTTGGCCTTTCTTATACGCCACCGTTTGAGGTTCCCGTAATGGCTTCGCCACAGTCATTTAAGGTGTGGGTTGGAGATTTTGTTACTGCTGATGCGGGCACCGGTGTGGTACATAGTGCGGTTGTGCATGGAGAAGAGGATTACCAGCATGGCATAAAATCGGGATTACCCACCGTTTTACTTCTTGATGAAAAGGGTCACTTCAACGAGAAGGCGCCGGAGCTTGTGCGCGGGCAGTACTTCAAAAAGGCGGACAAGATTATCATTCAAGACCTTGAAACGCGAGGACTGCTTTTTGCAAAAGCGCCGCATGCGCATTCATACCCTCACTGCTGGCGTTGCGCTACCGCGCTCTTTTATAACGCCATCCCCGCGTGGTTTGTGAATATACAAAAAATCAAACCGGAGCTTTTGAAATCAAACGAGAAGGAAATAAATTGGTTTCCCGCGCATCTGAAATTCGGAAGGTATGCGAACAGTGTGTCGCAAGCTCCCGATTGGAATATTTCTCGGAACCGCTACTGGGGAAATCCCATTCCCGTATGGAAGTGTGAATCGTGCGGGGAAAATACGGTAGTAGGAAGCATTCACGAGTTGGGATTAGGAACAAATACGCTTTATGGTGCACGGCATGGACTTGCGGAGAGTAATATCCGCACAATTCACAGCGGATACATGGAGAACGACCCGATTGATCTTGTGGAAAAAGGCGTGCAGCAGGCAGAGGAGATGGCGAAACATTTGAAGAAGGGTGGGGGAGTCGATTTGATTGTGTCGTCTGACGTACGACGTACGAAGCATACTGCAGAAATTGTCGCGAAGATTCTGGGATGTCCCGTAGAATATGATGCGCGTTTACGTGAATGGAATTTGGGTATATGGAATGGCAAGCCGTGTGAAGGACTGCATCACAAACTTCCTTTTGAGAAGCGATGGACAGAGGCGCCCGAAGGAGGAGAGACGTGGACAGACCTTCAAGCGCGGATGGTGGAGGCGGTAAAAGATATTAATCAAAAACATAAAAATACGCGAATACTTATTATTAGTCATGGGGATCCGCTGTGGCTTGTGCGGAAATACTTTGGTGCGGAGACTGGATATCCGGGAGTTGGCGAGGTATTCTCGCTTAACGTCGATATTGACGACCTTCATCGTCCGGGAATTGATGCGGTAACGCTTCCATGTAAATGCGGTGGCACTGCGCGACGCATTAAAGAGATTTTTGATTCATGGATGGAGGCGGGTTCAATGCCTTTTGCTGAATATCATTATCCTTTTGAGCAAAAGGATTTATTCGAATCGCGCCTTCCGGCGCAGTTTGTTGCGGAGTATATTCCACAGACGCGTGCATGGTTTTATGTGATGCATGTCACGTCGCTCATTCTTTTTGGGAAGGCGCCCTTCGAGAATGTGGTAACTACCGGTACCGTGCTTGCCGAGGATGGTGCAAAAATGAGCAAATCAAAACGAAATTATCCTGATCCGTGGGAAGTGATTGAGCGTTACGGTTCCGATTCTCTTCGATTTTATCTTATGCATTCGCCGGTGATGCAAGCGGAGGATTTAAATTTTAGCGCGCGCGAACTCGAGGGGCTTCACCGGAAAATTGTGCTCATTTTGTCGAATGTGGAAAAATATTTTGTAACGTACGCAAGGGAGTCAGATTTCAGATATCAGATTTCAGATCTCGGACAAGAATCCGAAAATATACTGGATCAATGGATTGTTGCGCGAACAAAAGAATTGGTAAGCGGCGTGACGGAATATATGGATGTCTACGACACCGTGCGTGCGACACGGATTATTGAAGAATATATCTCTGATCTTTCTACGTGGTATGTACGTCGGAGTAGGGGGAGGAGGGATGAGGTATTTTTTAGAACATTATGCGATACGCTTCTTACGACAAGTAAAGTGATTGCGCCTTTCATGCCCTATCTTGCGGAGCATATCTATCACTCGACTCGTGAATTTAGCGGGGTTTTGGAAGAGTCAGTGCATCTTGTCGATTGGCCGAAAGGGAAAAAACTTACAAAAGACGAGGAGGCGTTGCTTCGTGATATGGTGCTGGTGCGCGATCTTGCGAGTAAAGCGCTTGCAGTGAGGAAAACGGCGGGGATTCCCATTCGACAGCCGCTCGCGACGCTGCGAATTAGAAATGGGAACATCGGGAATGATAAAAACAGAATAGATTTTATGTGGATATTAGTGGAGGAGTTGAATGTGAAGGAGATTAAAATCGACTCATCTATTTCCGAGGATGTGATGTTTGATACGGTAATCACTCCGGAATTAAAAATCGCAGGTTTCGTGCGCGGACTTGAGCGTAGTATTCAAGGGTTGAGAAAAACACAAGGATTTAACGTGGGAGAGGAGGCCGTGCTTTTTTATGAAACCGCTGATGTGGATTTGGAGTCTGCGATAAAGCAGGTTGATATAAAGAAAACTTATATTAAGAGTATTAAACGTGCTCAAAAAGAAAATGCTTTAAAGCACACGTTTGAGGGTAAAGAAATAGGAATTATCCTCGAAAAAGTGTAATTAAGAGAATGGGTTTCTTACTACGATTGAGGAACATCTTTTATCCTGCTCTTTTTAACGAATAAGTTATGATAGGGCGCCCGCTCTCCTTCTTTGAGAGGGCGAAGATCTCCTTTATCAAAGGTATAGGGTTGATAGCCGAAGTTTTTCAGAAATGAAAATATTTCTCGGGAGTCGGTGGAGTTCACCTCCGACCACAGGAGGGGGGCATCTTCTCTTTTGAGTAATTGTGTTGCCCCGCGCAGGACTTCTATGGTTTTGCCTTCAACATCGCATTTTATGAAATCCACCTTCGAAATCGCGTTTTTTTGAACATAGGAATCAAGAGTAATTACCTCTACATCCCGAACTTCTCCTTGGCTGGTGTGTTCCCGCTCGGACGCGGTAATCAGCCGGGCAAATGCGGGACCGAGGGATTTTTGCACAAGGAATGGCTCGGACCCGAGTTTGTCGCTTAGGGCAATTTGTTCCAAGTTAAAGCGCGTCCGATCGTGGAAATTCAACCCCATGTTCTTTTGGAGTTCGGAGTAGCTTTGAGGTTCGGGTTCGAAGCAATACAGTTTTCCGGCTGAACCGACGAGGCGCGCAAAGACCACTGACCACCAACCAAAACTTGCTCCAATGTCCATTACAGTTTGTCCAGGGCGAACGAGAAGTTTAAATACAGCTGCTTCTGTTTGGTCATAAAGTCCTCTGTCGCGACATATGATAATACTCAAAAGACTATTTGGGTCTGTGGGGTCCCACACAAAAAAACGTCCGTCTTTAAGTTCTATGACACAATCCTCGGGCGTTACTCGGTATGAAGAGAGGGCACCGGTGGAAAGGAGAAAATGGCGCAGTTTAGTGACGGCGCGCATTTGATTTTTCCCGGTAGTTCGCCAGAAAAATCTGAATATCGCGCGACCTGTTTGGAAAAAGAAAGACCCTCTCTTTAAGAAGGGTATTTTATTGAGAATCTCTACAAGCTTCTCTTTTGTATTTTGGAGAAAAACAAGCATTTGGAAGTGCTGGCTCTATGTGATTGAAATCCCAATTTTTTTCTTCACTTCGGCAATTTTTTTCCCCGCAACTTTTGCGGCTTTTTTCGATCCCGCCGTAAGGAATTTTTTAAGCTGATTTGGCTTGGTAATCAACTTCTTTTTCTTTGCACGGAAAGAAGAGAAGTGATTTGTGGTAAGCGTAATGAGTTTTGATTTGAACTCGGAATATGTTTTTCCGGAAAATTGTTTTTCGACTCTCGAGATAGTTTCGTCAGAAAGCGAAGAGTAGATGCGGAGAAGGTTTGCCAACGCAGGCTTATTTTCTTCATCAAATTTTACTTCCGATCCTGAATCGGTTACCGCGCGTTTTATTTTTGTTTCAATATCTGAGGGGGAGTCATCAAGGAAAAGGCATCCGTTGGGTTCCGACTTAGACATTTTGCGCGCAGGATTGCCCAAGCTCATCACACGCGGTACTTCGGTGAGAAGGGGTTTTGGTTCAATGAATGTTTCACCCCCGCCTTCGCCGAGGCTTCGGCGGGCAGGAAATCTCGCATTAAATTTCCGCACGAGCGTGCGCGTGAGCTCAAGGTGCTGGAGCTGGTCGTCGCCCACGGGTACGAAGGCAGTGTTATAGAGGATGATGTCCGCGGCCATCAAGACGGGGTAAGTGAAAAGACCCACATTCGTATCTTCGAGCGCCTTATTTGCGGTTTTTAAGTGTCTTCCTCTAACATCTTTGATTATCGCCCCAATTTTTTGTTTCAAAAGATAGCTAGGACGTATGGGCACCTCCATTTTTTTTGCTTCTTCTTCAATCTTAGACATGAACATTTTGTCATTTACTGTTTTTTCAAGAGCGTCTAGCTCATCTTGTATTCTTTTGTCATCCTCTAATAAACCGATTTTTTCTTTGAATTGAGTCATGCGATTTAATTCGCCGAATGGAGTGGCGGTTCCCAAAATCCACGCAAGCTCGCTATGCGCGGGAATCGCTGATTGGAGCGCAACCACAGATTTCTTAGGGTCAATGCCCGCCGCGAGATAATCAGCGGCAAGGTTCAGAATGTTCTCGTGCAATTCCTCCGGCTCTGGACTTTCCGTAAGTGCGTGAAGATCTACTATCAAAAAATAACATTGATATCTTCCGGTTTTTTGAAGTAACACCCAGTTTTTCAAAGCACCCAAGTAGTTTCCTATATGGAGTCTTCCGGTTGGCTGAATTCCCGAGAGAAGTATTGGTTTAGACATGCGAATAGTTGTGTAAATAATAGGTAATATGGAACAGGGTTCAATTTTCTGCTGTTTATTACATACTACCTACTTCGCATTAAATCTCAATCACCACCGGCAGTATCATCGGCCTTCTCCTCGTCTTGTTGTAGAGGAATTGCCCCAGCTGGTCGCGAATAAGAGTCTTGAGATAGTCCGGTTCGAGCGGTTGGCTCGCGGGAAGGCGAGCGGTGAGTGCCCGGATGCGCTTGCGCATTTCTTCGAGTAGCTCCTGGTGTTCTTTGAGGAAAATGAAGCCGCGCGAAATAATGTCCGGACTTTTCAAAAGATGTCCGCCTTTGTCGCGGTCAATAGTAACGATAACCACTACCATGCCTTCTTGCGCCAATGCCCTGCGGTCGCGCAATACCACTTCTTCAACATCTCCTACTCCAAGTCCGTCCACCATTACATAGGATGCAGGCACGGTTTCTTTCGTGATGCGGAAAGTCTCTTCATTCATGGCGGCAACCTGACCGTTTTCCATAAGAAAAACGTTTTGGCGCGGGATGCCGATTTCAACCGCGTTCTGCGCGTTCACGAAGCGCTTGTAGTAATAGCCGTGTACGGGAATGAGGAATTTCGGGTTAAGGAGTTTCATTGCGAGCTGGAGGTCTCCCTTCGTCGCATGACCCGACGAGTGAATGTCCACTATGTCGGAATGGTAAATGATAGCACCCTGCCGCGCGAGATCGTCTTTGATGGTTTGTACGCTCCGCTCGTTTCCGGGAATAACCGATGAGGAAAGCATGACGGTGTCCCCGGGTCTGATTGAAACCTGCCGGTGTTCGCCGTTGATGATTTTCATGAGCGAGGCGTTCGACTCGCCCTGTGCGCCGGTCGAGAGAATGAGAAGTTTGTTATCGCGATATTTGTGAATTTCTTCGAGGGGAATAATCGCGCCATCTTTTGTCTTGATAAGTCCGAGGTTTTGCGCAATCTGCACGTTTGACTTCATGGAATATCCCGAGAGCGCCACATGCCGCCCGAGCTTGCCCGCAATTTTTATCACCTCGCCGATACGCGTAAGGACGGACGCGAACATCGCGACAATGATGCGCCCCTCGGCTTTTTCGAACAGTTCTTCGAGATTTTTTTCGACAATCCGCTCGGAGGGGGCTCGTTCAATGACATCGGCGCCCGTGCTGTCCGTCATAAACGCGGTAATGCCCATTTTACCCACGCGCTCCAGCTCGTCGAGGTTATACGCAACACCCTTCGCATCGTACTCGATTTTAAAATCGCCGAGACTCACCACTTTCCCTGCGGGCGTCGAGAGCACCACACCGACGGATTCGGGAATGGTGTGTTCAACCGTGAAAAACTCCGCCTTGAAGTGATTCGAGAGCTGGATAACATCGCGCGGTTTTACGTTAACGAAAACGAGCTTCTGACGGTTCGGGAAATCATCCTGCCGCTTTTCGATAATGGCGCGGCTCAAAGACGAAGTATAGATTGGAGGATTGCCGAGCTTATCCATCACGTAGGGCAGGGCACCTATGTGGTCGTAATGCGCATGCGTGATAATAATCGCGCGGACATTCTCTTTGTGCGCTTCGAGGTATTCCGTATTGGGAATGATGTAATCCACCCCGGGAGTATTCTCTTCGGGGAACTGAAGTCCGGCATCAATAACGACTATTTCGTTTTTATATTCGAAAAACATCATATTGCGGCCGATGGTGTCCAATCCTCCGAGAGCCACAAAACGGAGCATGTCGGTGGTGTCCTCGTGAGGAGTATGCGGAGCGTGGTATGAAGCCTCGTGCGAAACGATGGACTGGCGCACCTGTCCGCCGCTTTGACGAGCGCCTCTACCTGGGCGGTAAGCGCCTGCCTGCCGATAGGCATGGCCTGCCTGCCGATAGGCGGGATTTGGTGTTGGGTCGGCGGGTAAACTTCTTTTTCCGGGTCGGTGTGAGGGACGGGGAGGTGCAATGCGCTGGTGCCCTCCTTCGCTGGTGTGACTTGCGGGAGCGGCCTGCCGACGGGGCTCTGCCCGGCGCGCACCTGCCTGCCGGTAGGCAGGCCCCGCGTGCCGACCAGATATGCCTTGCCTATCAGCAGGCAGACCCGTGGCAGGACGATCAAACGATTTTTTTTCTGCTGGTTTTTGGTTGTTGAACATAACTGAAATGATTAATAATTTTTTACTTCTTACTACTTTTCTATCCTCTTCCTAATACAGTTTTCCTCCGATAACGGCATCGATTTTATCGGGAACAAGGAGTACACAACTTCCGCTGGCGTCCGGAACGCCGAGCGTCAGTACTTCGGAAGAGAAGGGGCCGATTTTTCGGGGAGGGAAGTTTACCACTCCGAGTACTCGTTTTCCTTGCAATTCCTCTTTACTATAGTGGGCGACAAGCTGCGCGCTTGATGTTTTGACGCCCACTTCGGAACCGAAGTCCACAGTGAGTTTGTATGCGGGTTTCTTCGCTTCGGGAAAATCTTCGACCTTAATGATCGTTCCCACCCGGATGTCGAGTTTTTGGAAGTCGTCGTATGTGACCATTGTTCTTTAGTGCTGGAGGGGAGAGTTGAACTCCCATGATCTTGCGATCGCTGGCTCCTGAAGCCAGTGCGTCTGCCAGTTCCGCCACCCCAGCTTTTAAAGCTTTTTATCTTCTGACTTTTATTATGTGTGAGAGATTGTTTTTCGTTCCTCGGGTCTTTATTTCTTACCACGTCATTTCTACGGCTTGAATGTGTTGATGGGATAAAAAATAGGGGTGAAAATTATTGGCATACTATAATCTGGATATATTTTTCTCCCGCAAAAAAATAGCGGTAGCCAGAAATTTTTTATTGATTGGTAATTATAACGGCGTATTACTCACTCGCAACACACACTACTATGCCGGCGAGGCAAGGAATCTTTAGAGGAGTGCGTGCTAATCTGAAAAAAGGAGTAATTACGTAAGTTAAGGTCAGTATACCCCGCTTCGAGTTTTATGTCAATCTTTTGGTGTTTGGGCTATTTAAGCACACGCGCAGTCTTTACGTACCAGTCGGAGACATTTTCAAAGCGCTCTGGAGGGTTTGCTATCGTATTAGTCGTTTCTATCCCTCCTACATTTTTTGCCGTAACCGTAAGATATTTCGGCGAGTAGAGGAATATTGCAGGGGTATCGTTTGCAATGATGGCGGCTATGGAATCAATGTCTTTGGTGCGATTATCTTCATTAATATTTTCCCTTACCGATTCAATAAGGTTGTCCACCTTCTTATTGTTATAAAGGCTAATATTTAATCCTGGGTGAAAACGTTGAGATGAATGCCAAAATGGGAAAAGGTCGTCCGAGGGATTGAGTGTGTTGCCAAAGAGAAGCATGTCATAATTCCGGTCTTTAATTGCCGAAGAGACGATGTCTTCCGGATGTGCAATATCGAGTGTTACTATAACCCCTATTTTTTTCCATGCATCTCTGATTAGTTCTGCGGTAGTGATAAGAAACGGTATTTGAGGAACGACGAGTGTGGCTTGTAATGTACTACTTGAACGGCCTTCTATTTTTACGCGGGCATCGCTGGAACTTGCTATGTGCCAGCCTGCGGCATCAAGGAGATCCCCTAGGTTTTCATTGATTGGCGTTGTTGAAGATGACGAAATTTCGTTGTTTGTGTCGGGAGAGAAAGTGGTGGTGATGGAAACTTTTTCTTGAGGAGATGCGAACCCGCTCATCGCACGTGTGATAATGTCGTCGCGCGAGACGGCATCTGCTAAAATTTTCCTCACTTTGGGATCTTTGAGTGCTCCGTTGCGCGCCTGGTTTATAAAAATGGCGTAATAACTTGGCATGGTAAACGCGTGAAGCGCATAGGGGCGTTTAATATCGTTGATTGTGGATGTTTCAATTCCTGCGATCCCATCTATTTTTCCGGAGTTAAATGCTTTAACAGCATCCGGCATTTGGCGGAAAAATTCCATGACAAACGTTGTAATATTCGGCGTTGATCCATCCGGTTTTTTCCATGCATACAGTCGATACGTTTCTATAAACCCATCGGATTGTTGTGTGAACGAGTCAAATTTATAAGGCCCCGATCCTATCGGTTTGAGATTATATTCCGCGAGCCTCCAATTTGATACGGGTGTGTCCGCAAAAAGATGCTTCGGAATTACATAAAGATTTTTCAGGTTTTCCGAAAAAAATGCGTAAGGGTTGGGGAGATAAATAGTAAACTCAAGCTCACTGACGCGTCGAACGCTAATTCCCTGCCATGAAAGCGCGAGAGGGGATCGGCTTTCCGGATCTTGTATTTTTTGAATAGTAAAAATAATATCATCACTTGTGAGTTTTATGCCATTGTGCCACGTGAGATTTTCCTTGAGTCTTACGCTCCATGTTCTGTTCTCATCAGATGCTTCTATTTTCTCGGCAAGTGCGGGAATATTCGAAAATATGAGATGTACCAAACTTCGGTCGGTGTCGGTCGCAGCAAGTACGGGATTGATATATGCAGGTTGTTCTATTACTCCTTCTATATAATCACCTCCGTGTGCGGGAACCGAAGTGGTTGCGCGATCAAGGGTAATTGCTCCAAGCGTCACGGTGCTTGATACGCAGATGATCGCGGCAAATAGAAGCGCCGCCCGTTCTTTTCGGGAAAAGGAGCTGAATAAACGCTTAATGAGTATTATCATGGGGGCAGTACAAAATATGCGTAATGAGTACTCATCACCTACATACTGCAAGTACTATGTAGGTGATGCACATGCATTCCCGATAATTAATGGAAAAGCTGATATATTGCGAGTCCTACAAATACAATAGAGAAAACAATCGTGGCATAGAATGCACTTTTCTGAATACCTCGCCGTGTTTGATATACGGAACCATCTCCTCCCAAAAGAGCGGAGAAGCCGCTTGAGCGCTCTTGTATAAGAATAAGCCCTATGATTGCGAGAGAAACCAATAATTGAAGAATATTCATTTTAATCCTATGCTTGTGACCGTATTAATAACGCCTATGAGTAATGTAGCATACACGAGGGAAGGAACGGATTCAATCGTAAGGTTTTTGGAAAGCATGTCAAGGAGCGTGAGGATAATTGTGTTTACCACTATGAAGCCAATGCCAAGTGTAATAACAATTATGGGTCCAAATAAGAGGTTTAATATCGGGCGTATCAGTATGTTGAGGAGCGTCAATATTGCTGCAATTTCAACAAGAGAAGTGAAATCTCCCGTAAGGAAAAATCCGTGAATATATGTTGATGCGGCGAGTATTGCCACAATATTCACGATGATATGGGCTACACCGCGTGATATCCAGCGCATTGAAGAAATTAACTAATAATGCATAACCGATAATCTATTACTTACTATTATGGCACGATTTTTTTTATATTGTTTAACACGAATTTTGGATTAGATAATTCCTTCTAGCAGACTTCTTCCTGTCATTTCCTCGGGTTGGGGAAGGCCGAAAAGCTCGAGTATGGTTGGTGCAACATCGGCAAGAGAACCCATGGTTTCCGTTCCCAGTTTTTGCCAGTTGGCGAATTTTTTTCCTCTAAACCGAGATGCGACAAGGTGAAAAGGGACTGGGTTTGGGTCGTGTTGAGATTCCATGAGTCCCGTGGTGGGGTTAAGTACTTGCTCTATGTTACCGTGATCTCCGGTGATGATGAGAATATGATTTTCTTTGAGTGAGTGTATGATGCGGGCTATTTCCGCGTCTACTACGTGTACTGCGGCGATCGACGCATCGTAGTTTGCGGTGTGTGCCATAGTGTCGGGGTTTGCATAGTTTGCAAGGATAAAATCGAATGAATCATCACTTAATGCCTCAATAATTCTGTCGGTGATTGCTGTCGCTTGCATTTCCGGGTGTTCTTCCGGTTTTGATGTCGAGAGGGAGGGCACGACTACGCGATATTCTCCTTTAAATGGAGATTCTTCGTATCCGTTGAAAAAATAGGTGACATGAGCGTATTTATAGGTTTCGGCGATGCGAAGTTGATTTTTTCCGTGAGCGGATAGTATTTCTCCCAAGGACTTTTTTACTGTATCGGGCATAAATGCGACAGGCGCGGGTATACCTTTTTCGTAGTGGGTCATGGTAACGCCGAAAAGATTTTTAATTTGTTTTCTTGGGAATGCGGAAAAGTCGGGTTTGAGAAAGGCCTCGGCGATTTGTCGCACCGAATCTTCGCGGAAATTCCAAAATATGATTGCGTCATTGTCACAGATAGCGCTGTCTTCTTTGAGTCGGATAGGGACAAGATATTCTTCTGTGAGACCTTTGTCATAGAGAGAATGAATTATGGGAAGAGGGTCTTGTACGAGGGGGTTGGCGGTGTTGGTCATAAGGTCATATGCCGCTTTGGTGAGTTGCCAGTTTTTATTGCGGTCCATAGCATAATAACGACCTGTAAGAGTTGCAATGGCAGATCGTGGCAGTTCGGCAAACATTTTTTCGAGTGTTTTTGGAGGACTGTCCTTTCCGTCTGCCCAAAGATGAAGTTTTACATTGGATATCCCTTCCTTTTCTGCGAGTGCGAGAAGTGCGCGTATATGATCAAAAGAAGCGTGCACGCTCGCTTTTGTGAGAAGTCCGGCAAGATGAAGAGCGGAGTTGTGCGTGCGGGCATGCGCACAGGCTTGTTTCAGTGCGGTATTATCGAAGAAGCTTTTATCTTGGATAGCCATAGTAATTTTAGGGAGATATTGATACAGGATTTTTCCCGCGCCAAGAGTGAGGTGTCCCACTTCGCTGTTTCCTACTTCTCCCCACGGGAGACCCACTCCAATGCCTGATGCTTGAAGGCTGGTTATGGGAAATTCTCGGGAAATAGCCTCTATCGTTTTTGGTTGGGCGATGTAAATAGGGTTTGATTCGTCATTTCTTCCAATACCCCATCCGTCAAGAATTACGAAGATAATTGTAGTCTTCATTTTGCTAATCATCCCATAAGAATCTGTCTCTTCCAAGGGATTATTCTGATGGGATCGGAATACTCTGAAAAGTGACGGAAAACCTTGACGTAAAAGGGCATTCAGGGGATACTGTATTTGTTCAGGGTGTTTAAAGAGTCATAGAGTATTATTTTTTCTTACTACGCATAATGCGTATACAAGGAAGTCAATTTTTATGGATACCTATAGCGTGTGGGGCGCGGCACTTGTCGCGCTTGTTGTCGGTTTTGGCGTCGGATACGTGGTGCGGCGTGTATGGGCTACGCGACAAGCGGGTATAGTCGAGGAACGGACAAAAGAAGTTCTTCAGGAAGCGGAAAGAAAGGCAAAAGAGTTGGTAATGGAGGCCGAGAAAAAATCGGTGGATTTGTTTGCGGAGTCGAAAAAAGAGGAGCGGGAAAGGAAAGTAGAACTAGGAAATCTTGAGCAGAGGTTGGTGAGGAGAGAAGAAATTCTCGATAAGAAATTGACCGCAATCACCAATGATGAGTCTGTATTGCGCACGAAGAGTGACGTACTTAAGAAGCAGGAAAGTGAATTGCAGGCCATTGCTGAAGATGCACAGGGGAAATTGGAAAAAATAAGCGGTTTGAGTGCGCAAGAGGCGCGTGATGAGTTGTTTAGGAAAGTAAAAGAGGATCGTAGGGCTGATTTGGCGCAATTGATACAAAAAGTGGAAAAGGAAAATCATGACGAGGTAGAGCGACGTTCGATGAGTATCATCACTACCGCGCTTCAACGTTTTAGTCGCTCTCATATTTCTGAATTGACCACCACTTCTTTTCCTTTGGGGGACGAGGATATTAAGGGAAAGATTATTGGGCGTGAGGGGCGCAATATTCGGGCGTTGGAGCGTGCTACGGGAGTTGAATTTGTAATCGATGAAACGCCTGACAGTATCATAATATCTTCATTTGATCCGTATCGGCGCGAAGTTGCACGGCTTGCGCTTGCAAAGCTCATTAAAGACGGACGTATCCAGCCCGCGAAGATTGAGGAGAAAGTGGAAGAATCCAAGCAGGAACTTGCGAAGCGAATGATGGAGATAGGAGAAGCTGCTGCCGAGGAGGTGGGAGTTTTTGATCTTCCGAAAGAAATTATCCAACTTCTTGGGAGGCTTCATTTTCGTACGAGTTATGGGCAGAATGTACTTACTCATTCGATTGAAATGACACATCTTGCCACGATGATGGCGGGTGAGTTGGGTCTAAATGTCGAGGTGGCGAAGAAGGGCGCGCTTGTGCACGACATAGGAAAGGCATTGGACCATGATATCGAAGGGACGCATGTTGATTTGGGTATGAAAGTACTCAGAAAATACAATATTGACGAGCGTGTAATTCAAGCGATGCAGTCCCATCACGAGGATTATCCCTATGCGATTCCCGAGGCGTATGTGGTTACTGCGGTTGATGTGCTTTCTGCCGCCCGCCCCGGTGCGCGACGGGGGACTATTGAAGCGTATATCAAGAGATTGGGAGATCTTGAGCGTATTGCGATGGAGTTTCCCGGTGTGAAAAGTGCATATGCAATATCTGCGGGGCGTGAGTTGCGCGTATTTGCAATACCCGAAAAAATCGACGATTTTCGTGCGCTCGAGCTTGCACGGGAAATTGCGAATAAAATACAATCCGAGTTAAAATATCCTGGAGAGATTAAGGTGAATGTGATTCGTGAGATGCGCGCAGTGGAATACGCAAGATAGTTTTCGAATGTACGAAGGGTTTACGAGAATACAAATGCGCACCACAGGAATTACTTCGCATCGGTTCGTAATTCTGTAAGTCTCTATAAGCTATGCTTCTAAAACTCTCAAAATTCTTTACTTATATATCGCTGTTTTCAGTACTCGTGGTGGTAAAGTCCACCTTTTTCCCTTTTATTGGAGGGAAAGCTTATTTTTTTAGAGTTGCGATTGAATTAGCGGTGGCATTCGCTTTTTTGTGGTGGGCGTTTGAAGCGTCGCATGGTGAGGCGATGCGGCGTGTGCGCACTACGTTTCGCAAACCGCTGGTAATCGCGGTGTCTTTTTTTGCGCTTGCGTTTCTTCTTGCCAGTGTGTTCGCATACGATCCTCACGCTGCATTTTGGTCCAATTACGAGCGAGGAGAAGGAGGATTTCAAATGCTTCATTACTACGCATTCTTTTTACTACTTGCAATGTTCTTTGATACGAGGAAAGATTGGAATCGTTTTTTTGTGACTGCGGTTATTGTGACGATATGTATGGTGGGATATGGTATTGGGGCTGCGGCGCTTACCCCACATTGTCCCATTGGTACTCATCTTACGGATGCGGGACCGTCCTCGAGTATACCGCAAATATGCACGGGAAGTTCTTTGACTGCTTCAAGTGGTGCCCAATACGCACCCGTGAATCGAAGCGTATTCGGATTTGTCGGTCCATACTTACGCATTGACGGTCAGCCTGTTGCGCCGACGTTTCTCGGAAGGATTTTCTCGGATAGGAGATTTCAAGGGTCTTTGGGAAATCCCGCATATGTAGCACCGTATCTTATGTTCGGGATATTCTATTGTCTCTATCTTGGATTCAAGGAGGGTATTCGAAAACAAAAGCGGGTATTATGGGTGGTGATAGCTGCGGTATTCTTTATATTTCTTATTCTTACTCAAACGCGAGGAACATTCTTGGGGTTGATTGCGGCAGCATTAGTTTTTCTGTTATATCTCGCTATTCGTGGAAGCGGACGTATACGTCGCTTCTCAATCATCACACTTCTCGCTTTTTTTCTGGTTAATGCGACGTTGTTTATTGCTCATGACAATACGTTGGTGCGAAAAATTCCGTTTGTAGAGCGTTTTTATAATCTTGGTTCTGCAGAAAGTTTTGCGCCACGTCTTTGGACATGGGGATCCGCATGGGAAGGATTCAAGGAACGTCCTGTGTTTGGGTGGGGTCCGGAAAATTTCCCTGCGGTGTTTGATGCGCATTTTGATTCGCGTCATTTTATTCCCGGGCAAGATACTGAAACATGGTTTGATCGCGCACATAGCGTAGTATTCGATTACCTTTCGGAGACGGGGGTTGTCGGATTCTTCGCATATCTTTCCATCTTTGCGTTTTTCTTCGCGGGATTTTTCGTGCGCGATCGTGTGCGCATGCTTCCGGATGTCCTTATGCGACGTGCATTGATACTTGCACTCCCCGTGGGATATCTCGTGCAGGCATTAGTCCTCTTTGATGTTCTCCCTATTTATCTCAATCTTTTTATTTTTCTTGCATTCGCCGCATGGTGGTTTGATGCGTCTCATGACAAAGTGTCGGGGGAGGGAGGGGAGAGTACTCGCTAGGCTTACATATTTAAATGTCCCCTATACTAAAAAAAATAATTGCGATAGTTGCAACGTTGGGTCTTGTATACATCGCATATTACGGATCCTATCTTCCTTTGCATAAAGCGCAGGAATATATTAGGACTATGCAGGGGCTTGATACCGTAAGGACTATTGATGAGCTTGAGAGGGCCTTTTCTGTGCCGCTTGATTTGCCGTCTCCCATAGGGCAAGAAGAGTTGGTAAGGAATACCGCAACAAATGTCGCTTCTTCCCTTGCGCGTGGCGTTTCCGATCCGGAAATAGCACAGGAACTTATACGATTTGTAGAGAGTTATTTTGAACCTATCGTGTTACGGGGAAGAGGAATGAGTTTTGGGCAAGATCTTTATATTTTGGGTTCGCTTCATCGCATTGCGTATGATCAAGGCAATGACCCTGTACATCTTGATGCCGCGATACGTTTCTTTTCCCAAGGACTTGATCTTAGTCCACAGCGTCCGCAGTTCCTTTATGCATTGCTTGACGTGGTGCGTCTTAAGGGGGATGGGGAAAGCGCGCTTGCGATTGCTCAGCAGATTAATGCACAGTGGCCGAATGACGGGCGTATTGCCGCGTTTCTCCGTGATCTCAACGAAGCCATTGCGTCATCCACTCCTAATAAAAAATGAAAAAAATAAAAAACAAAGTTGCACTTATTTTTGGTGTCACCGGACAGGATGGAAGTTTTTTGGCGGAGCTGTTGCTTGATAAGGGATACGAAGTGCATGGAGTAATCCGGCGAGCTTCTACATTTAATACCTCGCGTATCAACCATATCTATGAAGATCCGCATACTACCGATAAGCGTTTTTTCTTGCACTATGGCGATCTTGCCGATGCGAACACTATCAGAAAATTGTTGTATATGATCATGCCTGATGAAATATATAATCTTGGTGCGCAATCGCATGTGCGTGTGTCATTTGATATTCCTGAATATACGGCAAATGTAACCGGAGTGGGGGCATTGCGCGTGCTTGAAGCGGCGAAGGATTATGAAGAACATATGAAAAGGAAAGTAAAGTTTTATCAGGCAAGTTCCTCGGAGATGTTTGGTGCGACACCTCCTCCTCAAAACGAGACAAGCTCATTTTATCCGCGTAGTCCGTACGCGGCGGCAAAATTATTTGCGTATAATATGACTCGGAATTATCGCGAAGCGTATGGAATGTTTGCGGTAAACGGGATTCTTTTCAATCATGAATCCGAGCGAAGAGGCGAAACCTTTGTAACGCGAAAGATCACGCGCGCAGTGGCGCGAATTAAAGTGGGGAAGGAGAAGAAGCTATTTCTTGGGAATCTTGATGCAAAGCGCGATTGGGGATATGCGCCGGAGTATATGGAAGCCGCGTGGAGGATGTTGCAGACCGATCGTCCCGATGATTATGTAATCGGTACCGGTGAATCCCACTCCGTGCGAGAATTTGTGGCGGAGGCGTTTCGTGTTGCGGGGTTGGGGAATTGGAAGAAGTATGTAGGGTTTGATTCTCGTTATCTTCGTCCTACCGAAGTTGAGAGTCTTATCGCCGATACGCGAAAAGCAAAAAAGAAACTCGGCTGGAAGGCGAAAGTAACGTTTCCTGAGCTTGTGCGTATCATGGTGGAGGCGGATTGTCGCGAAGAGGGGATTCTTAATTTGGAATAATCTTTACGAAGAGGAGTGAGATGTCTATGTTGGAACTTAAAGGAAAAAAAATATTAGTGACGGGAGGGCATGGATTTCTTGGGTCGCGAATGCTTGCACTTCTCAAGGATGAATATGGAATTCATCCAAGTGATATTTTTACTCCTGGTCGCGAAGAGTTGGATTTACGGTTTCGGGAAAATTGCGTGCGCGCGGTGGAGCATCAAGATGTGGTGTTCCATCTTGCGGGGACTGTCGGAGGAATAGGTTTTAATCAGGAATATCCGGCCCAGCTTTTCTACGACAATATCATGATGGGGGTACAGCTTATGGATGCTGCATATCGCGGAGGAGTAAAAAAATTTATTACACTCGGAACGATTTGTAGTTATCCAAAATTCACTTCAGCGCCTTTTAAAGAAGAGGATCTTTGGAATGGCTATCCGGAGGAAACCAATGCGCCGTACGGTCTTGCAAAGAAAATGCTTCTTGTGCAGGCGCAGGTATACCGTGCGCAGTACGGTTTCAACGGTATTATTCTTTTCCCCACCAACTTATACGGCCCCGGTGATAATTTTGATCTTAAAAATTCACACGTACTCCCCGCACTTATCCGAAAAGTTATAGAGGCAAAAAAGGAGGGAAGGAATTATATCGAGGTATGGGGAACCGGAAATGTGACGCGTGAATTTCTTTATGTGGATGATGCGGCACGCGGCATCATAGAAGCCGCCATGCAATATGATAAATCCGATCCGGTAAATCTCGGATCCGGAAGGGAAATTTCCATCAAAGATCTCGTATCTCTTATTTGCAAACTTACAGACTTTGACGGGGAAATTCGTTGGGATGCGACTCGTCCCGATGGTCAGCCTCGTCGTTTTGTTGATACATGCAGAGCTCAAAAAGAATTCGGTTTTAATTCCGCGATGGAATTTGAAGAGGGAGTGAAGCGCACTATTGAGTGGTACGAAAAAGAGGTTTCTGGAAAAGAGTAAAGTTGTTTCTAAAGTGCAATGTAGTTTGAGCTATATAGTATTTTCGGGAGTGGGTGTTGAAATTTTGGTATTTTTCTCGCGCAACGAAGTAAAAAGAGCCAGCATCTCCTGCGCAAACGGTTCTTTGAGGATGTAGAGCATATTCAGATACACCACTATCGATAAAATTATATTTGCGATAACCGGAAGGAACCCAATGCTTGCGTAGGTACACAGTGACATTGTTGCGGTCGCGATGATTAATTTCCCAATGTGCGGACGAGGGTAGTTCATATGCGTTTTTACGCGAGTTAATATGAGCCCCATTACAATCACTTGGTTTATTAATGTAGCCCATGCGGAACCGGGTCCTCCGAATGAAGGGATAAGTGCAATATCAAATATTGCATTGCTTATAAATCCTGCGAGTGCGTACCATCCAAGGATTTTTTGGTCGTTGTGCGCAAGAAGGAGATAGGTAAAGAGTAATATAAAGAAATTTGTTGAGAGTGTAAGAATCAATATTCGAAAGTTGAGTGATCCCGCTACGAACGAGCTTCCGTATAGTATGGTCATGAGCGGACCGGCAATAATGAGTCCTCCCGCAATAGCAGGAAAAATGAGCGACAGTGAAAATTGTTGTATTGCCTGACACAGGCGCAAGAGTTTTTCCTTATTTTCTCGGACGAGTCGGGCGAATATGGGGAATGCGACAAGAGGAGAGATACCAAGAAACGCGTACAGAAGAGTTATCGGTCGTTGTGCGGCGCTGTAGAGCCCTATTTCTTGAGGGGTGCGCAGGAGTCCTAGAATGAATGTATCGGTCGAGAGCATGAGTGTTCCTAGGATGCCGGCGAGCGCGAGTGGTATACCGATATGGAGTATCTCGCGCATGGTCGCCCAGCGGATATTGCGAAAAAAGTCGCGGAAGAGCGGACGAAGAAGATAGGCGGCGGCGATTGCTCCGATTGCGGTTCCCGCCATATACCCTCCAATAAGCGCGAACGCCGTCGGTGCATATGCTATAGAAAGAAGTCCAAATGCCAATATGCCAAAGTTAGTGAGGAGATTCAGGAGTGCCTCGTATTCCATCTTTTGCCGTGCACGGAGTATGTGAATGCTGGATTCCCGCAGTGAGTCGAAAACAAGCATGAGCATTGCGAGTGGCAAAAGATGTGAGGCGCCCGGAACAGCGGATATCTGCGCGCCAAAGGCGAATGCGGCGGCAATGCTTATCGTTACAAGCACCGCTTTCATGGCGATGCCGTTCGCGACATACGAGGCGATTTTCTCCGGCGTTGCAGATATTTGTTTAAAAAGGGCGGTATCAATACCGAGGTCGGAAAATATACCGAGAATTGCGGCAAGACTTATTGCATAGGAAAATACCCCATATTCTCCGGCGCCGATAATGCGCGCGCCGTAAATGACGATCCCTGCACGGATAAATCGTCCTCCGATTTGGCTCAAGAATACCCAGAAGGAGTTTTTTGCGAGAGTCTGCTTTATTCCCACATTTTCGAACAAAAAGTGTTTTATGTGCATATGCGTTTACAATAGTACCCTCCTCCGAGAGTGAAAGCGAGTTCTTTATTGGAGAAGGATGCTTCTTTAGAATTCCTTTGCATCATGGTAAAATCCAGCCATTGCGATTCTATGTCTAAGATTAAAATATGCGTTCTTGGAAACAAAGGATTTCTTGGGAGTAAAATTGTAGCGCGACTTTGTCGTAATCCAAAATTTAAAATTCTCCCCATGATTCACAAGGGAGATTTTACCAAGCTTTCACATTGTAGACGTGCAGTACGCGGTGCCGATATAGTGATACATGCTGCGGGATTAGTGACAAGTCGCATGCATCAATCGGAGCATCCTGCAGAAATTTTCTATACCAATTCGCTCCTGACCTTTCAAGTGTTTGAAGCATGCCGAAGAGAGAAAGTCCCCAATGTGATTACGTTCAGTTCGAGTACCGCGTTTTCCGTTTCGGGGAAATCTCGAGTGGGAATTTCCGATTTATTTGAAAGTATTCCACATATCAACGGCTCTTTTGGTTTTTACGGTATGAGTCGTTGGCTCGTTCCTTTTGTAGCCCATGCATATGCCGCAGAATATGGTATGCGTTCTCGTGTGATTGTGTTCCCGAATCTTTACGGACCGGGAGATAAATTTGACCATGCTGTTCCGCCTCTTGTTGCGAATCTTATTCGGGAAGTTGATGGGGTTTCTCGCCGAGGGGAGAAAATATTTTTTGGAGGAAATAACAAAGAACAGCGCATTGATTTGCTTTATATTGATGATGCGGTAGATTTGGTGGAGCGTATCGCGATGCATCCCGGAGGTGAGAGCGTTCTTTGTGTTACTGCGGGATCGGGGACTTCGATTTCCATAGGACGTGTCGTGGAAACGATTGCACGCGAAGCGCATTTCAAAGGAAAAATTTCATGGATAGAGGGACCTGTATCGTCGGGGATAGTGTTGCATAATCGGGAGGTGAGTTTGCGTTGGAGGTGGAAGCCGAAAACTTCTTTTACTGCGGGCGTACGTCAAACGTTACACTGGTTTTTTGAACATCATGGCCATTAAAAATAAATTAAAAATTGCGGTAGGATCGCTGAAAATCGGCTCATTTGCAAAAAAGCTGATTCAAAAGACGCTTCATAATAATCGCTTGACGTATGGCGATATCACTATTGAATTTGAAAATAAATTTGCACGCGAACATGGGTGTCGTTACGGACTTTTTACGGTAAGCGGAACTTCAGCGCTTCAAATAGCGCTTCATGCAATGAAAGGCTTGCATGCATGGAAGAATGGAGATGAAGTGCTGGTACCCTCCGTAACATTTATTGCCACATCTAATGTGGTGATTCAAAACGGATTAAAGCCGGTGTTTGTCGATGTGGATCCGCGGACATATTTAATGTCTCCTGAAAATATTAAATCCCATATCACTTCCCGTACGCGAGCAATCATGCCTGTGCATCTTTTCGGTCGTCCCGCGGAGATGAAAAAAATTACCGCGTTGGCGCGGCGGTATAAGTTGAAAGTTATTGTTGATTCTTGTGAGACGATGGGGGTGGAGTATCTTGATAAGCCTTTGGGGCAATGGGGGGATATTGTGTGTTTTTCGACATATGCCGCTCACCTTCTTATCACCGGCGTGGGAGGATTGGCGATTACGAATAATTCCGTATATGCGACAAAGATGCGGAGCTTGATGAATCATGGGCGGGATACAATCTACTATAATATCGATCAAGATGATCATGTGTTTTCCCGCAAGAAGATGTATAAATTGGTAGATAGACGTTTTTCTTTTATTGATGTGGGGTATAGCTACCGACTTACCGAACTTGAGGCTGCTCTTGGACTTGAAGGATTGCGTGATTTGAGTGCTAATGTGGCGGCGCGCCAGAAAAATTACCGCTTGTTTCTTGAGGCGCTCGCGCCTTATGCACGCGACCTCCAGTTGCCGATCTTACAAAAGGGGGAGGTATGCGCGTGTATGATGTTTCCCATCGTTATTCGTCCGGAGAGTAATATCCAACGGGCGGAACTTATCGCATTTCTTGAAACACACGGCATCGAGACCCGCTACGCAATGCCGCTTCTTTCCCAGCCGATCTATCAGAAGCTTTTCCCCGGATACGAGAAGCGGTATCCAGTGGCGCGCTGGATGGATAAGAACGGATTTTATATAGGATGTCATCAATATCTTTCCGAAAAAGATGTGCGGTATGTGGTTACGGTGTTTAAAAAATTTTTCGGGCATAAGACATTGTTTTCATGAAGATAGCGTTAATTGCTTTGCATCTTAATACAAAAGGAGGTACGCAACGACAAGCACTTGCGCTTGCTCGAGCATTTTCCAAGCTGGGACATGCAGTAACCGTTTTCGCGTTTCAAGCGGACTATGAGCGATGCTATGGAGAGGAAATGAAAGAGTTAAATATAAAAACCCTACAAGTGCCACTGGTGAGATTTTTAGGGAGTAATCCGCTTGTGCGAAAAATTCGCTCAAAACTGAAATTTGAGAAAGATGCGAAGACACTCGCACAATGTATCCCTTTTGATATCGAATACCTTAATTGTCAGGATGAGGAATCTTATAAGGTTGGATATTATTTTCGCCGTGCGTACCCGCGTACTACTGCACGTATTACGTGGACTATGAACGATCCGCCTATTTCATATCGTCCAAAATCGACATTATTTTTTGAGTGGGGAAGGAGGATGTGGAATATATTTGAAGGTGTTTATGAGCGGCGTTTTATGCGAGTAATCGATACCATATTTGTACTTGATAAAAGAAATAAAGAACTTGTAAAACGTTTTTATAAACATCCTTCAATTATTCTCGGATCGGGAGTTGATTTCAATTATTTCCACCATTCCGTGAAGCGTTATAGTTCCGAACGACCCCTACATATCTTAGGCGTGGGAATTTTTTTCCCGCATCGCCGTTTTGAGGATATTATCCGCGCCGCGGGGATTCTCCGTGATAAAGGTGTTGCGTTTGAAGTGCATATTATCGGTGATCCTGCGGATGAGCCCTATGCCTCACTTTTGTATGGTTTGGTAAAGGAATTGCGACTGGAGTCATGTGTGAAGTTTCTCGGAAAAGTGATGGAGAAAGATCTGCTCCTCAACTATCGAGAGAGCGATGTTTTTGTATTTCCAAATCACATCCAGACATTTGGACTTGCTCCCGCGGAGGCAATGGCGGCGGGATTGCCGGTAATTGTGTCGCGGACTGCGGGATTTGCGGATTTGCTCACCGACGGAGAGAATGCGCTTCTCGTGGATCCTCTTCGTCCCGATAAAATTGCGGAATGCATTATGCGTTACAAAGAAGATCCCGATGAGATGTTTTGCGTTGCGGAGCGAGGACAAAAATTTGTAAAAAGTACTATTGCGTGGGAACGTCGTGCGGAAGCGATGTTGGATCATTAAGGCTATGCGTGCATATCTCATCCCATTTTCAGAAGTGAGTTTGGAAAATCGTTTTTTTAATCCGCAGGCGGGAGAGGAGGTGAGTACACCGATTATGGCATATGCACGGGAGTATCTTCATACACAAGGGATAGAGTTAAATACCGCGGATTATGCAGATATTCATGATATGCGCTCCGATGATGTGCTCATCGTGTTTGATCATCCTCCTCTAGGATTCTGGAATTACTTCTATAAGATTTGGAATATGGTGAAGCGGAGGCCGAAGCCGAAGCTTCGTTTTGAGGCGTTACTTGACGCGTTTCCCCATAAAATTCTTTTTGCGTGGGAATCACCAGTAAATAAGCCGTGGATGTTTCAGTATGGAAAATATCTTAAAAAAAGATATGATGCGGTGTATTCCATTCCCAACTTTGAAGGATATAGAACTTTTTTCTCTCCCCAAAGAAATAAAGAGGTGGCAGAAAATGAGTTTTCGCATGAAAATGACAAATTTCTTGTGATGATGAATAGTTTTCGGCGTGCGAAAGGGTTTTTGAATAAAGAATTGTATCGCGAGAGAAGCCGTATCGTGAAATACTTTGCGCAGTACGGGGAAATAGACCTATACGGCGAGTTTTGGAAGGGCTACCCTGACGCGGACATACAAAGTGTCTATCGGGGTTATGTTGCTGATAAGTTTGAAACTCTTGGTTCATATCGTTTTGCAATCTGCTTCGAGAATGCCGTTTGGCCCGGGTATCTTACCGAGAAACTCTTCGAGTGCATGTTCACGGGCACGATTCCCATATATCTTGGCGATCCGGAAATTGTGGCGAAGATACCGGAAAATTGCTTTATTGATATGAGAAAATTCCGAAATTATGGGGAGTTGCGGGAATTTTTACACGCCCTCACTCGCGAGGATTGTGTGCGGTACCGCGATGCAATGCGCGTATTTTTGGAGTCGCCCAGATTTCGCCCGTTTACAAAGGAATATTTTGCGGAAACGCTTTTCCGGGCGATTACAGACCCCACTTCAAAACCCATTCCCACCGCGATATGCGCAAATTTCTACAAGACCAAGAAGCGACGATGAAGGTGTATTCCTATACTCCGAGGAGGAGCGACGCAGGTATTGCAGAAATTAGCTATATCCTTTCGGGTTCCGCGAGGGCACCCGCCCGGCGGCGTTACTCGTCGGAGCTGTGCCACGAGGCACTAATCTCCTTCTCGCGTCTTGCCGGGTCGGATTGCCCTCGCAGGAACGCGGTTGAGGAGGGGTTTTGAAGTGGGGTCTAATAAAACTCTTTAATGGCGGCAATCACCACGTCCATCTGTTCTTCTGTGAGATGGGATGCGGAGGGGAGATAGAATCCTTTCTCGCCATAATGCGTTGACCACCTAAACTCGCCTTCTTTCTGCGAGAGGGATTGATATACCGGCTGTACATGCATCGGTATGAAGAATGTCCTTGTTTCGATGCCGTGCTTGTCCAAAAAATCCATAAGTTCGTCGGCGCGAGGCGCGAGTATCCCGAACATCCAGAACACGCAGAATGTATCCGGAGGTTCCGGGAAGAAGCGAATACCGGAGACATCTTTAAGTCCCGCCATGTAATATGCGGCATTTTTCCTTCGTTTCTCGATAAGCTCATCGAGACGTGCGAGCTGTGCGCGTCCGAGCGCCGCGCCAAGGGCGGACATCCGTAGATTCCATGCAACCGTCTGGTGCCAGAAATGTTTTTCATCGTCGAAGTTATAGCCGCGAATGTGCCGTAGAGTGTTTGCGTATTCGTCGTCATCGGTGAGTATCATACCACCTTCGCCGGTCGTCATGATTTTGTTTGCATAGAAGGAAAAACAGCTTGCCTTACCAAATGTGCCCACCAGCTTACCTTTCCATTTCGCGCCATGCGCTTCCGCCGCGTCCTCAACGACGAGGAGGTTATGCTTTTTTGCAATCCGCATGATTGCATCCATGTCACACGGCTCGCCGTAAAGATGTACCGGCATAATCATCTTTGTGCGGGGAGTGATTTTCTCCTCGATTTTTTCGGGGTCTATATTAAAACTTTTCTCGCTTGCATCCACAAAGACGGGCGTTGCCTCGCAATGAGTGACTGCCGCAGCGGTTGCTATCATGGTGAAATCGGGGACAATCACTTCATCGCCCGGTCCGATATCCAATGCTTTTAAAGCGAGGAATAATGCCGATCCGCCGGAGTTTACGGCGATGGCTTGTCGCATACCGAATTTCTCCGCGAACTCGTTCTCGAGCATGTGCACGGGGGAAGCGATGGAAGAAATCTCGGCGTTTTTAATGGCATCAGTTACATATTTCACCTCGAGCTCGGTGATATCCGGTTCGCAGACGCGGATTTTGACGGGATATTTGTTTTGGGAAGGCATGATAAATGTAATACTAATATACTAAATAAGCGTAATACTAATATACTAATTCGTGCGAATGAAACGAATAATGCTAATAGGATCGATTCGCATAATTTGTAGCATTCGCATGTATTCGTTGATTAGCATTTCATAACGACATTACTTTTTCTTGATGTCGTTAATGTCCGCTTCGACCATCAATTTCACGAGTTCTTTAAACTTCACTTTCGGCTCGAACCCGAACGTTTTTTTCGCTTTTGAAATGTCGCCGATGAGCGTAGTGTTTTTCGCGTTACGAAGGAATTTTGGATTTATTTTCACATATTGTTTCGGGTCGAGGTTTGCAAGTCGGAACGCCTCGTCCACAAATTCCTGCACGGAATGTGCCTCGCCTGTCGCAATGATATAGTCATCCGCCTGCGGTTGTTGCATGATATTCCACGCCGCTTCCATATACTCGCGCGCGTAGCCCCAGTCTATTTTTGCGGAGAGGTCGCCGAGTTCCAAAGAATCTTGCAGACCTGCTTTGATGCGCGCCACTGCCTTCGTTACTTTCCGTGTAAGGTAGTCGTCCGGACGGCGAGGGGACTCATGGTTATAGAAAATGGCGGTTGCAACGAACATGCCGTACGTCTCGCGGTAAAAGCGACAGAGGACGTAGGCGAGTACCTTCGCGCACGCGTAGGGACTTTGCGGACGGAAAGGAGTTTCCTCGTTTTGTATTTCTTCTGTGGGGCGTCCGAAAATATTTGAGGATACCGGCTGGAATACTTTTATTTTCGGGTTCAATTGCTTCACGATTTCAAGGATGCGTCCCACTGCCGCGCCCGTGACGTTGTACTGGAAGTCCACCATGTCGTTTGACCACCCCACGTGGTCTTGGTCGGCTTCGTTGTAAAGCTCATCGGGGTTCACCTCGCGGATAATGCGGTAGAGGGATGTCGCGTCCAAAAGGTCTCCACGATGGAGCGTGATGCGCTCCTTGAGGTGCTCAATGTTGCGGGTGTTTCCCGTCGCGGATTTCCGGTACATGCCGTGCACCTCATACCCCTTCTCAAGGAGTACTTCGGCGAGATAGCTCCCGTCCTGTCCGGTGATGCCCAAGATAAGCGCTTTTTTCATAGGAAATATAGCTTATATAATAATGAAATTATCGGGAAATGAAAAGGCGGCGCTTGTGGGCGTCGCCTTTTATGTTGGATCAGTTGATTATTTCTGCGTGAGCGCCTGATCTTGCGCTACGCAGGAACATCGCCTACTTCTGCTGGTAGGCGGCGTCGCAGTCCTGTGGGAAGGGATAGGGGAGGAGCCCCGTTTCCTCGAGCTGGTCCGCGAAGGCCTTGACGAAGACTTCGTAAAGCCGGAACCAGCGGTCCGCGAGTTTCTTCGCTTTCGGCATTCGGAGCCAGCTTTCCCATTCGAGGGAGCAACGGACATCGTGGAGGACGGTCTTCGGGTCGCGGTAGGTCGCCGTAGGGTCGGACGTGGTCACATATCGCGGGTCAAAGGGGAGCAAATTACTGTAATGCTGCCCTGACCGGACGATATTATTCACGCCGATGTTCGCGAGACGGTCGGCATCCTTCAAGACAACGGTGACGGGATTGTCCGCGTCACTGTTCTTCTTGTGATGCTCGAGGACTGCCTCAATTACAAGTTCCTGCTCTTCACTTGCAATCCCTTTCACTAGATCGAGATATGAGACCACCTTGCTTCGGATGAAAATAACCTTAACTGAAGGCAGTTTCTCATCTCGGATTTCAGGAAAGATGCGATCCGTGTTGTGACACATCCCGGCAATCCACGCGAGTTCACCCGTGCGTTCATCCTCGGTGATGAGGGTGGCGTATTGCGCCACCATTAGGGCATGCGTGATGTCGTGCCCGCCGAACGCCTTTTGCTCAAGATGGTCCTCGCGGACCTTTGCCGTGAGCGCGGCATGTTTTTCCCAGAGTTTGTTCATAGTTTTAAGGAGGATAAACCTCCGTTTTTAAGTTACAGTTGACTTGCGATTTCCGCTTCTTTCCACAAGTCCTCCTTGGGAATACGCGAAAACCAACCATTAAAGGTCGGCTGTATTGTAGCATGAAAAATGTGTTTTGTCAAACTATCGCGCTGTTCGAAACCCCGCCTTCTTGAGGAATTCCTTGAGATACGGGTGCCACTTCGGGTCGATCGCGCTGAACCAGCGGGAGTCTACGCTCTGGTGGTCGATGATGATGGTATCGCGGATATTCACTTCGGCGCGGTAAACCACCGCAAGCATGTGTGAATTCATTCCTTCGAAATACCCGACGGGGGAGAAGTACTCATAGATGCCGAGCTGGGTGAGGCGCTTCGGCGTAAGCCCTGTTTCCTGTTTCACTTTTCTCGCCGCGGCTTCGGCAAGGAGCTCATTTTTGAAGATTCTTCCGCCGGGGAACCACCATGCGCCTTTTTCCGGTTCGTTCTTGCGCTTCACGAGGAGAAAATGTTTTTTCTTTGCGCCGCCGATCACCACCACGTCCGTGCAAATCAAAGGGAGATAATGATGTATCTCTTTGTAGAGCGCCTCGGGGATTTTATCGGTGATAATTAAAAATCTTTTCTTATTGGTCATAGGCGTAATGCTAATCTACTAATTCGTGCGAATGAAGCTAATAATGCTAATGAGAATTTATGAAAGTTTGGTTGTTGGTGTTTTATCAACACGGAGAACGCGAAGCGGTTTTAGGTACTCACTTCTGAAATTTACCAATAAACCGAGCTTCACCTGTGTAACTTGGAGATATCTTTGTACTTGAAAATAATCTTCTTTGGTAACGATGCGCTTCGCCTTCGCTTCTAAGACTACTTTATCATCAATGAGAAAATCAACAAAATTCCCCGTATCGCCTATTGGAAACTCGCGGCGGTAGGGAATCCCAGTCTCTTTAAGCTTTTCTTCGATTGCGTCGCAATACTGCTTTTCTCTTGCATAACGACCGTGCGTGTTGTGCACGTTAAAACAGATGCCAGTAATGGTGTATGAGAGTTCCGGATGCACTAACCCATTCGCACTATTCGTAGCATTCGAATGAGTTTGCATTAGTATTACATTTCTATAACTCTAAACTTTGGAATGGAAACGATAAACTTTCCGCCGCCCTTGAGCCACTCCTTCTCACGGGCGACAAAGGTATCCACAAACGCCCATGGGAAAATAAAGAAGTAGTCGGGTTTGGCATTGCGGGCTTCCGATTCATTTACAATAGGAATCATTGTCCCTACGGTATACTTTCCCCATTTCTCTTCACTCTTGTCTGCGATTGCTGTGACGAGTTTTGAGGTGAGTCCGTAATACTGAAGGATGGTGTTCCCCTTTGTGGATGCGCCGTAGCCGTATATCTTCTTCCCCTTCGCCACCTCTTTTCTTATAAATGCCACTGTTTTATTTTTGTTTGCTTCAAGATCTTTTGCGAATTTTAAGTAGTTAAACTTCGGCTCCGGATAACGAATGCTTCCTTTATTCAATTTCCGCGCGTAGAGGCGATAGCTTCCGCCATTGATGGAATTTTCTTCCACTTTGAATATCTCAAGTCCATTTCTTTCGAAGAGGTACACGAGTGAAGGATAGGAATAATATTCGAGGTGTTCGTGGCAGATGTTTCCAAGGTCGTTTTTTTCTATCATGGGTTTTAACGTCATAAGTTGCGCGATGAAGAGTCCATCGTCCGTCATTACGCGTGCGGCATCACGAACGAATTGATTCGGGTCTTCCATGTCGTAGAACATCCCGATTGCGGTCACAATTTTCGCTTTTGGTACGCCAAGCTTGTGGTACTCTTCTTCGCTCCAAAATTCATGAATTCTATGTGTTGCGGTTTTTTTAAGTTTTTCCTGCAGATTGTCCGCAGGTTCACAACCCACTCGCACGAGTTGTTTCGGATAGAAGCCGAGGAGCGTCCCGTCGTTCGCGCCGATGTCGAGAATCACATCTCCTTTCTTCGGTTTTGCTATTTTCATCGAAGTTTTCGCAATTTCCTTGAGGTCGGCAATGATGACGGGGGAGAGCCCGGATTGATACCAATAATGTCGCGCATACATAATTTCTTGTGGCGCGGTGTGTTTTAGTTGAAGCAGTTCGCACTTTTTATTTGCGCACAGCACAAGTTCAAGCGGGGCTTTGACACCCTTCTTGTGATTCTTTGGGACGAAGTCAGACACATAATGGTTACCGAGAGAAAGAATTTTCTTGAGTTTCTTTCCTCCGCAGAGTCTGCATGATTTTCTTGTGATTATTTTTTGCATATTAAAGCTATAGTAAGACGGATTGATTTTTGGAGCAAGTAAGATATGATAAAAATCACAATGCAATTAATAAAAAACCTTTTCGTTTTTATAAATAAAAAATCAAGAATATTAGGCGGGTGGGGTCTGCGAAGGTTTAGAATGGTGAACGCAATACACAATTACGTTGCGCGAAAAGCTTTCGGAGACAAGGCGGAGGTGAATGGATATTCTCTTTTTATTGACCCCGCCGAAGGGTTTGCGGTGTCGTCTGTGTGGGAAAAAGATACGACGGATGTTATAAAGAGCAAATTCCATCGGGGGGGGGTCTTCGTAGATGTTGGATCCGACATTGGTTATTACACGTGTCTGGCGGCGCAACTGGGTGCCGGACATATATATGCCATTGAGCCGAATCCTCACACTAGAATGTTGTTGGAAAAGAACATTGCGGTAAATGGTTTCAAAAATATTACTATAGTTGGCAAGGCGGCAAGCGACAAGTCGGGAGAAGAAAAGTTTTATACGCATGGGGCTCATAGTACGCTTGGCTACAATTACAATAAAAACACATCAGAGCGGACAACGATAACTGTTGAAACGATGCCGTTGGATGTGGTCGTCGGTGATGGCACGGTGAATTTTATAAAGATGGATATTGAGGGGTCGGAGCCAAAAGCACTTCGCGGCATGCGGAAATTGCTTGAAAGAAACAAACAGGTGCAGATTATCACCGAGTTTGCCCCGCAATTGATGGCATTGGCAGGAGAAGACCCTTTTGTATTTCTCAAGAGTTTACATAATCTCGGGTTTATCATTTACGATGTGGATAATATTAATAATCCTATGAGCCCGGAAGAACTAATGGCCGCATATCGGGAAAAATATAAAAAACTCGGAGATGCTCGTGCGATAACTAATCTGTATTGTGCGAGATGAGTTTTTGCGCACGGGATTTTATTGTATAGTTCAAACTAACATAGAATTGCCAATTGATTTCTGGAGCAAATAAAGGGTATTATATTCTGTATGCGTATTGCAATTGTTACTTACAACTTGAAGTGGGTGGGAGGGGGTCAGCGACTTACTTATGAATTGGCGCAGGAAATAGTAAAGCGCGGGCACTCGCTCGTGATTTATGTTCCCGATGCCGAATACAGCGAGATTGCATATCCGGATTTACAAAAGGGACTTTCTATTCGAACAGTTCCCGTTCCGAAGGGATATCTGTGGTCGCCGCAGAGCAAGTTGCTGGCGATGCGCCTTGTGTATAAAGTCATTAAAGAGCGATGGTTGAATTCTACCGGAAAACGAATGGCACAAGCACTGCTCGCGGATGGCGATAATTTTGATATTATAAATGTCCATGATTTTGCGTATAAAGTTGCCTATTACTACAAGAAGCGGGGAGGAAAGGCAAAAGTGGTGGGGCAGGGAAATGACCCGGCATATCATTATCTTCCGCATCCCGAGAGTTATATCTATGACCGCTTGAGCTATTACTTTAATAAATTGAAGGATTATCCTGAACGGAAATTTTTTAGGGCGCTTGATGCGACGGCGGTGCTCGATGTGTATGGGAAAGAGTGGTACGAGACGCGCGGCGTGCCGCGCGCCGAGGTGGTGCATCACGGCACGGATTTCAACGCGTTCTATGCGCCGGTAAAAGACGTCTCGGAGAAATTCAAACAGAAGAAGGTACAGCTTATGGGATTGGGAATCCTCAATCCTTATCGTGGATATGCCTCGCTTATCGAAACCGTGCGTATATTGCGCGAGTGGGGATACGATGCAACTGCAAAAATCGTCTGTCGCGATTATTGGAAGCGTCCGCTGTGGCGGGAGAATTTGCTTTCGAGAATACGGGAAGGGCATCTTGAACAATATGTAAGCATTAATTTTGATGGGGTTTCTGACGCGGAATTAAAGAAGTTGTACGCGGAAAGTGATATTTTTTCATACCTCCTCTACCTTCCCGCACCGCGGAATGGATTCGGATTCTCTTCAAGTATTCCGGAAGCAGCCGCTTCGGGTATTCCCGCGATGACGTGGACTACGACGACTTCACTTGAAGCGTTCAAGGACGGGGAAAGTATTATCGCCGCCGAACCGCTTCATGCTGAACAGCTTGCCGCAAAAGTAAAAGAGTTAGTGGATAATCCAGAAAAGTATCGCGCGATGGCGTTTGCCGCGCAAAAACTGGTGCAAGAGGAGTTAAACTGGCAGAAATTTACGGAAGGCATTGTGCGTTTGTTTTCGGAAACGCAAAACACGCGGTGAGTTTTTCCATGAAAAAAACGTTGGCGAATGTCTATATCTACTGCATCGCGCGGCTTTTTAAATGGGGGACGAGAATTTTCGGGAGGAGGGGATTATACAAGGTGTGGCCTTTCGGAATGGTCTATGATTTGCTCTCCGGTGCTCTCCATGCGCATAAATGGCCCGAGGTTATTGATGTTGATGGCCATGCTATATATGCACCCGAGGCGGAACGGTCTGTGGTGGCGATGTGGAAGGGAAGGGCGGACGAACTTGAATTCCGTTTGCTGGAACGGGAAATCCCGAAGGGAGGGACGGTAATCGATGTGGGGGCGAATATCGGGTATTACGCACTCATTCTTGCTCGCGCAGTGGGAAGTGAGGGGCGCGTGTTCGCATTTGAGCCGGAAAAAGAGAATATTCGATTTTTAAAAAAAAATATTGAGGAAAATCATTATGGGAATGTGGAAATCGTTTCCGCTGCGGTGGGGGAGAAAAAAAGTTCCGTAATGTTATTTACATCAAATAGTAATCCTGGCGGGCATCAGATTTATGATTTTGCCGGACGTCTTAAAGAAAAAATAGCTCAAGGGAAGAATCTTAATGAATCGGAAATACAAGCGTTGCATGAGCATGAAATGGAAATGCAACGCGGTTATGATGTGGACGTAGTGTCTCTTGATGAATATTTTAAAAATTATACTCGCCCCATACATCTTATAAAGATTGATGTGGAAGGCGCCGAGGGGGGTGTGCTTGCGGGTATGCGGCACACCCTTCGGAAAAATCCGAATATCAAACTGTTTTTTGAATTTTGGCCGGTGGGTATGCGTACTTTCGGCAGTGATCCCCGTGCATTTCTCAATATTCTTGAAAATGAGGGATTTGATTTTTATGATCTCAATAATTTCAAGCGATATAAGAACGAATCTGAAAAGATGGATGCTGCGGAACTTTTTAGTCGATACGAAAATTCGCAATCAACAAATGTGTTTGCGATAAAACACGAGCGTTAGATGTAGCACCTTTTTTTCAGTATTTCCTTTATTTTTTTGAGGGATTGCATGGGGTTTTCGCGGTTGGTATGAAGTATGAGCTCGGGATTTTTCGGTTTCTCGTATATTGAGTGAATGCCGATGAAGTTTTTCATGGTGCCATTTTTCACGTTCCGGTAATGCCCTTTGGGGTCACGCCGCATGCAGACCGAAACGGGACAGTCGCAAAAAATTTCTACAAAACGCGGAAATTTTTTTCTTGCCGTGGCGCGGACGCGTGCACTGGGGGATATGATGGAAACGATAACGTTTTTGCCTTTTGTAAGATGAGATGTTACGAGCGAGCGTACCCTCCGATGATTTTTTCCAATGTCTCTTTTGCTAAAACCTAAATCTTGCGAAATGGTTTTGCGTACTTCATCTCCGTCAACTATTACCGAAGGGATTCTTTTGCGCTGAAGAAAAGTATAGAGCTTTTTTGCAAGCGTGGTTTTTCCCGAGCCGGAAAGTCCAGTTAGCCACACCACAAAAGGAGGATCTTTCTGCATTTACAGATAGTTCAAATCTTGAAGGCGACCGATAACATCCGCAAGCGGAGCTTTTTCTTTATGATGTAGTATAAATTCTCCTTGCTGAATAAGTTTTTTGAGCGTCTTTACGATGAGCACCGGATTTTCCCCTATCGCGGTTTCCGATGAAAGTACGAGTCCGTCCACGCCATCAAGCACCAAGTTGATAATATCGTTTGCTTCGCCGCGTGTCGGTTTATTCTTTTTAATCATAGATTCGAGAATGTGGGTTGCTACAAAGATTTCCATTCCGGCGCTTGCACATCGTTGCGTGATGAACTTTTGAATAAGAGGTATTTTTTCATAGCCTATTTCCGTTCCGAGGTCATTTCTGTCGATAAAGATTGCGTCGCTTGCTTTAATAAGCTCCTCAAGATTGCGCAATGCTTTTTCTGTTTCTATTTTAGAGGTTACGCGGATTTTTTTCTTTCCTATAAATGTGCGTGCTTCTTGCACATCTTGTGCGTCATTTACGTACGACAACGAAACTTCCGAGATGCCGTAAGAAAGAGATTTTTTAATTGTTGCGCGATCCATGTCTGTAAGCATTGATTTTGGCTCCATCTTTTTTTCGAGGCGTATGTTTTTAGGAACGCTTATTGTTCCGCCGGTTGTTACGATGTACGAGCGGATTCCCTTACGAGTGTCGCGTTTTGTGTCGGGGGAGAGGACTATTTGATTGTCGTCCAAGAATATTTTTGATTTTTTAGGAATAAGCTCAAGAATCTCCAAGCGAGTGATCCAGAGAGATTTTTCTTTTACACGAATTCCGAATGGAACGATCGAAATACGCTCATTTTTTTTGAGTATAAGAGGCTTGCCGTCCGGAGCCATAATCCTTGTTTCTTTTCCTTGAGTATCGATGATGATTGGAATCTTTTTCGAAATTGCGCGCATGCGTGCAAGGAGCTGTATCGCAAGAGGGAATGGGGTATGGCTCAAATTGATACGCAAGGCATCCGCACCTGCGCGGATAAGCCCCCGCATTATTTTTTCAGATTGAGATGTGGGGCCAATAGTGCAAATGATTTGTATGTGCGGTTTCTTTTTATATAGTTGCATTGATTTTATAATAAGGGTTTTCCGGGAAGATTTTTATGTTGCATTCCCAACGCTTTTAAAATGGTTGGTGCGATACGGAGTGCATCGACTGTTTCGATTTTTCCTTTTTCCTGCAGTAACGGCGATTTCATCACAAATACTCCTTCGGGAGAGTGTCCCGCATCATCAATACCCACTGTGGTTTCTTGTGAATAAAGGCCGAAGTTTCCGATGTCGTTATTTACTCCATATCGCAAATTGTCGAAATATACAATAATGTCGGGAGCTTTCCCGTCTTTTTTCCGATATATGGTTTTGGTATCAAACACGCGGTTTTGAAGTTTTTCTCCACGTTCTCCCTTGATCGCGTTAAGCTTTTTTATAAGATATGACTTCAATTTTACCTTTTCTTTTCCGAAGAGATATATTCTTCCCTGATATCCACCCGATGCAATTGCGCAAGTTTTTTTCCAATCAATTTCTTCGTGGCGGAGGCGTCGGGGAATTTCAAGCGGTGGGGATGTATTTTTTAAAATAAGAAGTTTTTCGCGACGGAGCCAATCATTTAAATTGATACGACATTCCATTCTATCCATACCATGATCAGAAACAACGATGATGGTGGTGTGCTTGTCTATTTTTGATGAGGCGAGAAGCTTCCCTAATTCGCGATCTGTGTATTGATAATAATCACGAATAACGTTTTTATATGGAGAGTTTTTCAGGTGGCGAGGATGATGTGGATCCATGTGGCGCCAGAACATATGATGAAGGCGATCGGTGCCAATGATAACCATATTGAAGAGGTCCCAATCATAGTGTTTCATGCAGTATTGCGCAACGCGGAAATGTTGTGCGGACATGGTGTATGTTTTCTTGATGAGCATATCAAGGTCGAGTTTCTTATAGCCGGTGAATCCCGCAACGTCAAAAAGATATTCTTTTCCGCGCAGTAGTTTTGTGATTTTTGATTTCAGCGTGCGTGGATGAACGCTGTGTTCGTCGAATGATGGAGTGAGAAAATCGGAAATCATGGCGCCATGAATAGGGCGCACGGGATAGGTGAGGGGAATATTAAGTGCAACCACAGTTTTCTTTTTTTTGTCGAGCATGTCCCAGAGCATGGGTACGCGGATGTTCTCCGAGGTGATAAGCGTATTCATTGATGCGGGACCGGGCGCCTCGGTGTAACTATGCACGCCGGTTTCACTCGGGTCGCGTCCGGAATTGATGCTCGTCCACGCGACGATGGAAGTTGGAGGAATGGTGGTGCGCATGCGCGCATACATTCCCTCTTGCATGAGTCGGGCGATATTCGGTACATCTTTCTTATAGCGTCCGAAGACGAGCTCCGGCACCATGCCGTCCACGCCAAAAACGAACACTTTTTGCTTTGGTTTTTTCATAGGGTGGCGACTACACAAATAAACTTTTTTCGCGAAGGAGAAGATTTACAATCTCCGGTCGCATCATTTCCTCCGGTGGATGACGTTTTGCAATAAGCGCTGCGCGCACTTTGGTGCCGCTTGGGCGTACGCGCTGATTCTCTCCGTGTAGGCATAAGTTTTCAAGTGTCATACCTTTGCAGTCATGACAAAATAGCGCTTCTTTGAAGTGAAGAATAATAATGCCCATTTTTGCATTATATTTTGCAAGCGCTTTTTCATAGTCGCGTGGCGCGTAGTAATTTCCCACGCCAGTGTGATCGCGTCCGATAATAAAATGAGTGCAACCAAAGTTTTTCCGTAGCATTGCAGTGAGAAGCGCTTCGCGCGGTCCTGCATAGTAAGGATTATGCTCTAATATACCGAGGAGTGATTTGCCACGAGGAAGAATGTGGCGAGAGAGATATGTATATGCTTTAAGCACCACTTCATTCCGGAAATCTCCGGATTTTTTATATCCCACAAGAGGATTTACAAACACACCATCGGTAACTTTAAGCCCTTCACGTTGTACATGTTCGTGTCCGCGATGAGGTACATTTCGCGTGTGGAACCCCACAATTTTCTTCCAATTTTTTTTCACAAAAATCTCCCGTACTTTTTTTGGAGAGAGATTATAATGTGCAAATTCTCCGCGATCGTCGTGGAGAAGTATGATATTTCCCGCGATAAGATATTCCTTGCGCGAGAATATTTTTTTTACACCGGGATGTTTCATGTCTGTCGTTTTAAAAATTTGCTTACAGAAGGAGGTTTTCTTGAAAAGATAAATCTCTTTAACATCCATTACTGCGATTTTTTTTCCGTTTCCCGCGACGAGGAAAACACGCCGCGCATCTTTGATTTTTTTCCTTTCGGCAAAAGAAATATCCAGGATTATTGGGATAGGCCAGAATATTCCGTTTGTAAGATGCCACGAACTAAGAATGGAATTTACCTCTTTCTTACCGAGAAATCCCGTGAGGGGGCTGTATACGCCGTGTGCGATATTGCGCACCTCGATAAAACGTTCTTCCGAGATGTGAAGTTCGGGGAGAGCGAGCTTAAGAAGGCACGCTCGTTGTCGCGGTGTCGCTATGCGATTAATAAGTTTTCCGCCAAGAGGGTTATTCATTGTTAAGTGGGATGACCTCTTTTGTTTTACTCTCTGTGCGCCAGATTTTTACATAGACAACCATGGTCGCGGTAAGAAAAATAAGCGCAAGACCGTACTTTATCTGAAGAGGATTTTGATGAATTAAGAGTGCATATATAAGTGCAACAATGTTTGCAATGAGAGATATGAAAAGGAGGAGGAAACTCAATCCCTCAACAGTTTTTGTTTGATGCGTTTTTATCATCTGCGGGATATAGCAGATACTGAAAAGCACAGTGGCAGTCCATCCGAAAATAGCCGAAAGTTCCATGACGATGGTCTAGAGATAGCCGAGTTTTTTCAGTCGTTCCCTTATTTTCGTTTCTTCGGCGAGAAGATGACCATCTCCTTTCTCGAGGAGAAGTTCGCGAAGAATGAAAGAAACGAAGGAGGATGCAGATGTGAATCCGGTTCCTTGTATCATTTTTTGCACTCGCTCATGGAGTGGGCGGGGGATGGATATGGTGGTGTAATCAGTGCGCTTTTTTTGAGCCATACATGTAATTATGGGTAATTACATATAGGTGTCAAGAGGTGATATTCACAAGCTCATTTTTTGTGATACTATCCGGTTATGGCAAAAAAAGTGGAAAAAAAGAAAAATAAGGGGAAAAAAGAGGGAAGTATTGCTGACGTGAAAGAAAAAAAATCAGAGAAGCGCGAGAAGGAGCGCGAGAAGGTGATGGATCAACTTAAAGCGTTGGGGTATATTTAATTTTTAGTGCATCGGCTATATGGGGAAAAGTATGTATAATAAAAAACCTTCAGTGGTTTTTATTACTATTGATGCATTACGCATTGATGAGTTGGGGGTTTTCGGCTATCAGCGTCCTACGAGTCCTTTTCTCGACCAATTTACGGCGGAGGGAATTAATTTTAAGAATCATTTTTCCAACAGTTCGCAGTCGCCTCCCGGTTTCTTTTCGATGTTTGCGTCGCAGTATCCTTCGGCGCGGAATGATTGGACAACAACTGATGGAAACTTCGAATTTATAAGTGAAGTGTTTCAGAAGAATGGATATTATACTGCGGGATTCGCTACCGCGCCCTACATTTCTAATTTTTTTGGATATGATCGCGGATTCGATGAATTTTTTCAAATGGGGCCTGTTGAGGAAATCGATCCGGTAAAGCGCGCGGCACTTTCGGCATTGCCGAAGGGTTGGATTGCACCGCTCAAATCATTCATCAAGAATACAATAATCGGCAAGATATTAAACCGCGTGCGGTACGCTTTCCTTCCTCAGCATGCCTATGCGGGTGCGGAGGCGGTAAATAAAAAGATTTTGGGTTTTCTCGAATCCTATCAAGGCACGAAACCTCTTTTTCTCTGGATTCATTACATGGATGTCCATAATCCATTTCTTCCCGCGCAAGAGGATATGAAAGCGGTAGGGGGAACGCTAAGTTGTTTTCGTATTGCGCGTCTTAACCGGAAACATCTCCAGCTTACGCGCTTCGATCCTTTCGAGGATGTGCTTCATATGACGCATCGTGAGCTTAGCGATTTGCGTATTTGCTATGATGCAAAACTTCGATATCTTGATAACAAGATTAAAGAACTTTTTGCAATGTTTGCGAATCATGGACTTGGCAAAGAGCATACAATTACCGCAATCACCGCTGATCACGGAGAAGCATTCGGAGAACATTTCGGGATAGGACATACCGAACGACTTTATGATGAATTGCTCCATGTACCGTTTATTATTCGAGTACCGGAGTATCCGGCGAGGGATATAGTGTCGCTCACAAATGCGGTGGATATTCTTCCTACGCTTGCGGGGCTTGCGGGAGTGTCGTACCGCAAGAATCGCGTTCGGGGAATGAATGTTTTAGACGAGACATTTGTAAATCGGGAATATGTAGTGAGTCATGTTGCGCCGAATGTAGGAGGTATGCTTGCGAATGTGGATTTTGCACGAAGCACTTTTGCGGTGCGCACAGACACGTGGAAATTCATAAAAGATTTCGGAAGAAAGAGAGAGGAGCTTTATAACCTTGCGGATGATCCTCTGGAGTTAAAAAATATCGCTTCCGAAAATAACCCAATACGCGAGGAGTTAAGTCGAGTTCTTGATTCTCATATTGCCGAGTGTAACGCGATTCGATAATTTTTTTATGAAAATTCTTGTAACCGGAGGTACGGGGTTTGTCGGCTCGAACATTGTTCGTGCGCTTCTCGCGGAAGGACACGAGGTGTTTATCACGGGAAGCGATGCCGAGCAAAAAATACCGGGGTTCAAAGGGAAGTATCTTCAACCGGGACTGTTGGGAATTGATTGGGATGAGATAGGGAACATCGATGCTGTTTTTCACGAAGCGGCGATTAATGATACGACACATGATGACACGCGAGAGATGATGCGCGCAAATCTTGAGTCCTCGCGGGCGCTTTTTGAGTACGCCGCTATGCATGAATGTCGGCACATTGTGTATGCCTCATCAACTGCGGTATACGGCGATGTATTTCCGCCATTTCGCGAGGATAGTCCGACACACCCCCTAAACCCTTACGCGGAGTCGAAACTTGCACTTGATGTGTACGCGCAGGAGTTCGCGCGAATGCATCCAGAGATTATTGTGGTGGGATTGCGGTATTGCAACGTGTATGGTCCCGGTGAGAGCCATAAAGGCAAGCGCGCAAGCATGATTTATCAGTTGGCGCAGCAGATGCAAAAGAGAGCCCCCGTTCTTTTTAAAGATGGCGAGCAGAAGCGCGACTATGTGTATATAAAAGATGTGATTACTGCAAATCTAAAAGCGCTTGCCACAACGAAGAGCTGTGTGGTGAATTGCGGTTCGGGCGCGGCGACCTCATTCAACGAACTGGTGCGGATATTGAATGGCGTGCTTGATATGAATCTTGTCCCGGAATACATTGAAAATCCCTACGAGCGCACTTATCAAAAGTATACTTTGTGCGATATGAGTCGTGCGAAAGAACTATTGGGATTTGTTCCTCAATACGATATCGAAGACGGAATACGCGATTATTACGCGAGCGGTTTGTGCGATTCCCGGCCATAATAATCAAGGATGCGGGTAATAATTTTTGAAGTGGATCTTCCTTGCGTGACGGGGCAGAGTACCACTTTTCCTCCTTGTGCGATAACGAGATTGCGTTCGGTTATCTCTTCTATCCGGCGATCTCCTCCTTTTATGTGGATATCAGGCTTGAGAATTTCCAGCCATTTGAAAGGAGTGGTTTCGCGAAATATAAATACATAGTCCACTGTATGGAGTGCCGCAATCATTTCCGCTCTTTCCCGTGCAGGGACTATGGGGCGAAGTTTCCCTTTCAGCGCTCTTACTGATGCGTCTGAATTTACTCCCACAATCAAAATATCTCCCTTTGATTTTGCGAATGAGAGATTGCGTATGTGACCGATATGGAGAATGTCAAAACATCCGTTTGTAGTAACCACTTTCTTTTTTTTGGCACGTGCGTTTTTTGCAATGCGCGTTATTTCAACAAGTGCCTTGATCTTTTTTTGAGTTCGCATCTTCTATATATAGCGCGCTATTTCGTTTCTTGCAAAAGTGCATACTCCGCCGTATCATCGAGAAGTTGATTTGATAACTTAACATTAACCTCAACCGAAAGGAGCGCGTTATGCAGCTTCGAGAAAATGCGGCGACACCCCCGCGTGTCATCCTTGTGATGGAAAAGTGTGTCATCGAGCCCCTTGGGGTCGAGCATCTCGCCTCTCTTGCGGAAACGCTTGGCTGGCGGGCAGACGTGATTCTCTATGAGAACCGGGACGATGTTTTCGATTTCGAACCGCTCTATGCAGCGATTCGGAAGACAAAACCGTCTCTTGTAGGGTTTTCTATATGGACAGGATCGCATCTTCAATGCTTTGAGGCGGCGGACAGAATTCGGAAAGAGCTTGGCGTGAGAGTTGCCATTGGCGGACCGCATGCGACTTACTTTCCGGAACAATGTGCGGCGCACGCCGATGTGGTGGCGAAGGGGAACGGCTTTCGGCTGTTCCGCCATATTCTTACCGGTGAAACACTCGAAGGAATCCGGGAAATCAGTCCCGGTATCATCTTCGATAGTTCGAAAAACGCGGAATTTCCGATTTCGTGCCGCGGGCGAGAAATTGTCTACGCACGATACCCGGAACTTGCGGGCGATCGGCCGGCGAAAATATACAGCATGATGGGAAGCACCGGCTGCGTGTTCCACTGTAGTTACTGCAATTCACCGTTTCTCAACGAGCTTTATGGGGGATTCAAAAACGTGTTTATCACTCGTCCTATAGACGACTTGATTAACGAGGCGCAATGGATTCGAGACCATCACGGCGCGGACACCATTTATTTCCAGGATGATATTTTCGGGTATCGTCTGGATTGGCTGAAGGAATTCAGTTCTCGGTGGAAAAGCGAAGTTGGAGTGCCTTGGCACTGTCAGATTCGTCTCGAGCTCACACAGGGGCACAATGGAGATGAACGCCTCCGGCTTTTTACCGAAGGAGGGTGCACGGGTATCACGCTTGCGATCGAGTCGGGAAACGACTTCCTCCGCGAGTTCGTACTTTTTCGACCGATGGAATATAACCTCATTATTGAGGGATGCCGGAAGATTATGAGCTATGGTCTCACTCTAAGAACGGAGCAGATTCTCCAGATTCCGTTTTCGAATCTCGAGACGGACTTGGGGACGCTTCGCCTGAACTGCGACATCGGTCCCACGATGGCATGGAGTTCGATTCTCGTGCCATTCGGTGAAACCAACATGGGAAAAATCGCCAAGGCATTTGGGTTTTACCACGGAACAAACGACGACATCACGCCACGGTTTTACCGTGACGGCAGTAAGCTCCGGCATTCGGAGACCGCCCGCGAGTCCATTGAAGAGGTATCGCGGAGATTAAAACGGGAGCTGAAACTTGGGAGGTTTGAGAGCCCTCTCTTACAGATGAATGCAGTGCAGAATGGAGATCCATTCTCTGCGGACGTGTTGCACTCCGGTTCCAGAGTTTCCAAAATCCAGTACATGGATGACACAGCGAATGCTCGCTACTGCGAGCAGGCGTTTCGTCTCCAGCGATTCTTCAACTGGTTCCCTCGGGTTCCCGAGGGACATCAGCTTGCGGCGAAATGGACCGAGCTTCGGGAAACGGAAGCGTCTTTCGAAAAGCTTTGCGAGCTTACCGCGGAACATCTTGTTCAAAACGGACATAGCGATGCGCTACGCAGGTGGCGGCAGCGCTTTGTAAATTGCTTCGAGGGTGGTTTGCCTCCGCAACTCGAAAAAACATGGCTCTACTTCGCATTTTTCAGGTCGGGTCCCGAGTTCGCGAAGAGAGTGCTTGAGCAGGGTATTCTCGATCTTGGGCGAGGCACATGCCTCGACGCGCTTGGAAAAGTGGCACGGCATCGTATTTTCGATTGGGAACTCTACAAAGTTCACCAGTCGGAAGAGCCGATTGCTTTGAAGTAAAAATCACGGATGCCTCGTTGCGAAAGCTACGAGGCATCTTTAGTTTTTATGGAAGTATTTTCATACTTGACAGTAATACGGTGGTGCGTGTAGAACGTTATTAGTTCGCATTCACAACAAAAAATTACTGTTTATGGAAAAAAATGTTTTCGAAGGAAAGATCTTCAGGGTCACTACCGAAAAAGTTTCAGATCGTCTTTGTCTTGAGCGGATATATCAACGACATGGTGTTACCGTTTTCCCATGTATTAATGGTCGGATCCGGTTTGTAAGAAGGGTAATCATTAATACGGGTACAGTAGAGGTGCGTCCCATGTCGGGCTACATTGAAGACGGAGAAGATCCTCTTACATGCGCAAAGCGGGAGCTTTGGGAAGAGCTTGGTCTTACTGCCGGCACATGGAAGCATTTTGCTTCAATTGAGGACGAGGGAGGCGTGTATCAGACACAGCATTTTTATGTTGCTCGTCGCATCAATCTTGCCATGGGAGATGTCTCAAGGGATCCGGATGAGTTAATTCACGGCACTCTCGACCTTACTAAGCGGCAAATCCGAAGGTGGACTCTAAAGGGAAAGCTTGGAACACGCAACGCGTTTGCGTTGCTTAAATTCGTTTTGGAATAATGCGATGCGGGGCTTGGCGTCTTTCGATGTCAGACCCCGCATTTTATTTCGTCAACTCTTTTTAGAGGGGGCTTGGTTATATTGAAATCCCCACGATAGGACGCTATAGTTCCCATGCGTATATTTAAGTGGTTCCCTGTGGTAATTTTCATATTTTCACATGCTTCAATACACCGAGAGCAATGCAAAGTTTTTTTTGAAACGAAGCGTGAGTGCTATGCGTTCGATAGCGCTTGGTTTTTTTAGCGTTCCTGTTACAAAAGAAGGGTGGGAGGATAGGATGTTAATTTCAAATCTTGAGGGTTTGGGGGATCTTATAATGTTTACTTCCGTTCTCAAACATTATAAAAAGCGTTTTCCCACAAAAAAGATTTATCTTCTTGTAAAACAAGGATTTGGCGTTGAGAATTTTTTTCGAGAGTATTACGTTGATGAAGTAATTGCGCTTAATTATAGGCGATTTTCCATTAATCCTTGGTATGGTTTTCAGGTGATAAGGCGTTTGCGTCGTATCGGGTTTCATACCGTAGTGAATCATGATTTTAGTGCGGCGGAGATTATGGGAAAGATAATCTCTGTTTCGCTCGGAGCGAAAGAAGTTATCGGGTACGAAGGACAGATTATAGAGTTCGAGAAGCCGTATGATATTCAACAGGAAAAGCATTTAAAAAAAATCCGGAAAAAGATTCTCCCTCGGTATACGCGCATAATTCCGCCTATTCCGCAGGATATCGGGAAGTACGGCCGAATACCCAGTGAGATTGAATATTATATCGCAATCTACGAGGCAGTAACCGGGGTTTGTGAGTCCGATTATGCACCGATGCTTCCACGACCGAGTGATGCCATGATAGAATCAGTAGTCAAAAAATTTGATATCCCGAATATTCCCTATGTTGTGTTTAATGTGAATTCAAGCGTGTCGTGTAAAATATGGCCATTTCACAATTTTGCGGAGGTAGCCGGTTATCTTGATAAAAAAGGGTATGCAGTGGTGTTGGTGGGTTCAAAGAAAGAATTCTTGCGTACACAAAAATTTAATTCTTGCACAAATGTTTTTTGTATCAATACTTCGGGAAAGACTTCGTTTGAAGAGTTACTTGCGCTTATCGCGGGATGTGCTTTTGTGTTCGGAAATGACACCTCTACCATTCATTTTGCGGTGGCCTTACAACGTCCTTCTCTTTGTGTTGTCGGAGGAGGGCAATTTGGTGTTGCGGTGAATTATGGGTATCGAGATATGAATGTGTGGGCGTATGAGAAAACTTATTGTTATTTTGATAACTGGCGGTGCAGTAGGGGAGTAGCACATAACGATCCCTCTCCGTGTGTGGTTGCGATATCCGTTTCGCAAGTTCTCCAAAAACTCAATGGGATACTTGCATATAATGGCCGTCATTCGTGTGTATTTTCAGCGAATTTTGAAAAAGATGCATATCAATCAATTTCACATAAAAAGGAAAAAATAAAGATTATTTATTCCGGAATTCAAGCGGAGAATTACAATCCCGCCCGGAAGATGAGTTTCGAATACTCCAATTTTTATAACACCCTGAAGGATCTTCCGAATGTTGAGGTGATTGAGTATCCGTATGATCCGATTATTGAAATAGGAAAAAAGAGATTTAATGAAAAATTACTGGACCTTGTGCGCCGCGAAAAGCCGGATTTATTTTTTGCGTTTATGTTCACGGATGAGCTTGATGTAGAAATGCTTGATGAGATAAAGGGAATTACCACAAGTGTTGCATGGTTTGCGGACGACCATTGGCGGTTGTGGAATTATTCGCATCGCTACGCGTGGCATTTCTCATGGGTGGTGACAACATGGTCAAAGGCACCCGAGATATATCGCCGCTACGGCATTACGAATGTAATTCGCTCGCAGTGGGCGTGTAATCCGCACGCATGGAAACCTGTTGACATTGAGCGAGATATAGATGTGGCGTTTGTGGGACAATGGAATCCTTCGCGGGCGCACATTGTAGAACAACTCCGGAAAGCGGGTATTAACGTGTGGACTCGCGGGTGGGGATGGCCCGAAGGGCGTCTTTCTCACGAGGAAATGGTAAAGAGCCTTTCGCGGGCGAAAATAAATTTAAACTTCAACGTGCCGCCGTCCCATTGGAACCCAAAAATGCTTGCGCGGCTCCTTTTGCGGCGTTCGGTGGGGAGAATAGTTCCGGATGTGTTGAACCTCAAGGGGAATATTGAGTCGTGGTTTCACATGCCAATTCCCCAAATTAAAGCCCGCCCGTTTGAGATTCTCGCGTGTCGCACGTTTCTTATTTCCGGATATGCGGACGATATGGAAAATTATTACGAAAATAAGAAAGAAATTGTGTATTACAATGGACAGTTGGATGATCTTATCGGGAAAATTCGCTATTACCTTGCACATGATGACGAGCGAGAGAATATTGCGCACGCGGCGTACGAGAGAACGTTGCGTGAACATACGTACGAGAAACGTTTCCGGGAGATTTTTAAAAAAATTGGCTTAACATAAAGTATCTTATGACCGAGAATCAAAAGCTTGTTTCAATTATTATTCCCGCATACAACGCCGCGGAATATGTAGAGGAGGCGGTGCGCTCGGCGCTCGCACAGACATATTCTCCATGCGAGGTGATTGTGGTGGACGACGGTTCAACCGATAGCACTGCTGATATTGTTACTCCCTATGCGGAACGGGGAGAAGTTATTTTTATACCACAAACAAACAAAGGACTTGCCAGTGCGAGAAACACGGGTATCCGCAATGCGCACGGTGCGTACATTGCGCTTCTCGATAGTGACGATATGTTTTTGCCGGAGAAAATTACGCAACAGGTTGCCGCGCTTGAAGAACATCCCGAATACGGCGTGTGTTACTCCGACCTTCTTCACTTTGTTGATCCGCCTGCGGGCGCGCGAACAGGCAGTATGTTTCGAAAATTTTATCACCATCGTTACTCATACCCTTCGGGAGATATATTCGAGCCGTTGCTTCATCGGCAGTTTATCAATCCGCTTACGGTGATGGTGCGACGAGAGGTGATTGAGAAACATGGGATGTTTGATGAATCATTGCGCCGTTCGGAGGACTGGGATTTATGGCTTCGTTGGGCGTATGCGGGGGTGAAATTTTTATATCTTAATAATCCATTGGCACACTACCGCATTGTTCAAAGTGGCAGTAATCTATCGTCTGTGAAGAGCGAACCCGAAATGAAGGAAAAGAACCTCGATATTTTTGTGCGAATAGGGGAACGACTTTCCGAAGATGAAAGGCGTCGTTATCGGTTTAATACAATCCTCTCTGCGATTAAAAAGAAAGTGGTGTTTGCGTATCTTATGACGGGTGATAAAAAAACTGCATTGCGTCGTGCAAAAGAATTAACACCCTCGTGGTGGTGGCTGGTGCGTTGTGCGCCGAGGCGTAGCACTGCGTTGTGCATGGGGATTTTCCGAAAATTCAAACATCGCACATTGCTGAAAAAATCCAAATCATCAATAATTACTAATCAATGACCAACAAGCTTGTTCTTATAACCGGAGGTGCGGGGTTTATAGGGTCGCACACCGCCGATCTCCTCAAAGAAAAAGGATATCGTGTGCGTATTATGGATAATTTGGCGCGTCAGGTGCATGGGGGAAAATGGCCTCGTTATGTGCAAGAAAAGGGTTTTGAGCTTCAACGGGGAGACGTGACGAAGAAGAAGGATTGGGAGGAGGCGCTTCAGGGTGTTTCGTATGTGTTCCACCTCGCGGCATATCAGGATCAGCGTCCCGATTTTGGTGAGTTTTTCCGTGTGAATACGGTGGGTACCGCACTACTCTATGAAACGGCGGTCGCGGAAAAAATAAAATTAAAGAGAGTGGTGCTCGCGAGTTCGCAATTCGCGTACGGCGACGGCGCATATCGGTGCAAGCATCAAAAAGAAGTGTTCTATCCCGAATTGAGGAGCGAAGCGGATTTGAAAAAGAAGCGGTTTGATATCACGTGTCCTCATGGCGGTGTGGCGCATTTCGCTTCCTTTCGGGAAGACCAGCAACTCACTCCCATAAACTCCTACGGGCTTTCCAAGGAGTCTTTAGAGCGCCTTGGTATGAGGCTTGGGAAAACCTACGGCGTTCCCACGGTGGCATTGCGGTATTCCATTGTACAGGGTGCACGGCAGTCGCCTCGGAATTTATATTCCGGTGCGCTCCGAATATTTACACTTCAAGCGCTTCGTAATGAGCCGATCACCGTGTATGAGGATGGGAATCAATTGCGCGATTTCGTAAATGTGAAAGATGTTGCCCAAGCGAATTTGCTCGCACTTACAAAAAAAGATTCGGTATTCGGGATATTTAATGTGGGAGGAGGGAAGGGATATTGTGTGTCGGATTTTGCGCAAATAGTCAAAAATATTACCGGTTCATCTTCTCGTATTGTAATAGGAGGATATAGGAGGACGGATAGTCGCCATGCGGTTTCCGATATTGGAAAAATGAAACGTCTCGGATGGATCCCATCTGCAACGCCGGAGGATTCGGTGCGTGAATATGTTGCGTGGCTTCGCAATGAAGTCGCATACCGTTCTTTATTCCTCCGATAAATTTGAGTGCGGTGTGTTATGAGGGGGAAGAAACAATGCAAGCGAGAGCAGTATCCACATAAGGCGAAATGTAGACATGTTATCGAAGAATGATGCGATGAAAAGTCCGATAAGCGATGCGAAGAGGTAAAGGGGGATATGTTCAAATCGCATCGCGCGTCCAGCGATGTTTTTAATTCCTGCTCCCAAGAGCATTAGCCATCCTGCGAGTCCGAGAGGTCCCGTAAGTGCCAAGAGTTCAAGGGGGGTATTGTGTGGTCCTTGAGGTCCCGCGCCGATGTCTATTGGAGTATAAGAGATTCCGAGTCCCCATGGACGATCCAAAAGCATATTCCAATATATAGTCCAGAGTTTTGTGCGGTGATTATCGGATAGCTGTACGGAAAAATTTTTTTGTTGTAGCGCGGTTATTTCGGTAATGGCGCTTTGATCGGGTTGGCAAATATTTGTTTCGTTATCAAGGAAATATGCTCTAAAGTCAGGAGAAATTCTTCCGATTACAAGATTTCTGCTGTAGCAGGGGAGAATAGCGAAACTTAGTATCGGGATTATAATAAAAAGTATGGCTATTGTTATGCTGGCGCGGGACATGATATTTGCGCGGTGACGGAATGCCCATGTGCCCATTATGAGTATTAACACAAGTGTTATTCCCACCCAGCTTGCGCGGGATTGAGTCCATAACATAATTGCCACTAAGACGACCGTGCCAAGATATGTGAGTATTGCAGTCTTTCGTTTTTTTTCTTCGAACGCGATGAGCCACCATATGAATAGCATGGTGATACTCGCGATAAGATAGTAGCCGATGTTTGATGGCCAGTTTTCAAAAAGCTGGAAGCGATACATCTCGGTTGCGAAATAATCAGGAGAGAAAAAAACGATTGCGTAGGTAAGTGTGCTGAGTTGCACTACGGCTGCTTTTTTTGCAAATAAAGAATTGCGAGAGAGAAGTACTCCCGAAAGAAACAGTATGGAAATTACTTCTCCAAAGCGAAATATTTCTAGAATATTTTCTCCGGATAACGATGCGGAGTGAGAAGCGAGTGTGATAATTTCTGCGAGTGCACCGCCTCCACACAGTAATAGTATTCCCCATACGATTGTTTTTGAGAATTTCGGCAAAGGAGCTCTGGGAGGAATACGGTATGCGACTAGCGTTGCCAGAATGCTTATAAAAATGAATATGTCACTTGCCCGTTTTAGTACCCATGGGTATTCATTGTTTCGTACGATAAGGAATGCGATTGCGGCGAGGAAACACCATTCCGCCATGGCAAAGATTCTTTGTTTTGTAAACATGTCAGAATTGTAGTCTATTTTGACCGTTTGGGTAATTTATTGTAGAGTAAGACCCATGATTGTGGTACGCGCACCGCTTCGATTGAGTTTTGTGGGAGGAGGAACCGACCAGCCGGGTTTCTATAAACGCGCACCCGGACGCGTTGTTTCGACAACGATTGATAAGTTTGTGTATCTTGTGATTAATCGTACTCCGCTTATCAAAAAAGTGTCAGCGCGTTACTCGGCCTCGGAAACGGTGAATCATCCCTCGGAACTTCAGCATACTCGTATTCGTGCCGCACTTACTGATCTTGGTATTGAGTCGGGGATAGAGGTGGGGTCGTTTGCGTCACTTCCGGCGAAGACGGGGCTTGGGTCCTCTTCGAGTTTCACCGTGGCGCTCCTTAAAGGACTCCACGCATTCAAAGGAAGTAAGCTTGATTCTCGCGAAGTTGCGGAAGCCGCATCGCGTCTTGAGATGGAGCTTATACAAGAGCCTATCGGAAAGCAGGATCAATATGCGGCGGCATTTGGTGGTTTCAACATGTTTCAATTCAATGCGGATAATTCGGTGGAGGTAACATCGATGTTCTTGAGCTATAAAAATCATTTAGGACTTGAACAACACCTCCTTCTTTTTTTCACGGGACTTACGCGCGCGGCATCAAGTGTGCTTACCGAACAAAGGGAGAAGCTTGATGCGAAATTCGAAACATATAGAACTATGGCGGATTCGGTGTCGGAATTTGCGGAGCGTCTTGCGGCGGCGGATTTTAAGGGACTGGGCGGCATGCTCCATGACGGGTGGCAAAAAAAGAAAAGCTTAGCATCCGGAGTTTCAAGTTCTGTAATCGATCGACTCTATGATGCGGGTATGAATGCCGGCGCATGGGGAGGAAAAGTGGCAGGCGCGGGTGGTGGAGGGTGTGTGATGTTTCTTGCTTCTCCGGAAACGCATACTACTATACGTGCATCGGTGGCGAAGGTTGCACATGAAAATAATCTTCAGGATTTTCAGGAAATCCCCGTCCATTTTTCAAAATCTGGCGCGGAGATTCTTTACAACGGCGACTGGGCGGTGCATTTGGGTTAATTTCTATTCATGCAACACTATATCAAAGAATATCTCGAACGCGAGATTGAAATGCTTCGTAATCTTCCTCATGAAGAAATTGCAAAAGCGATTGACGTGCTCCACGCGTGCTACGAGCGCGATGGGCGCATCTATATTTTTGGAAACGGGGGTTCGCTCGCGATAGCGACGCATTGGGTGAGCGATTTTAATAAAACCGTATTCAGTCACAATCTCAAACATTCTGCGCGACGGTTTCAGGCAATTCGTGTGCCGACGACGGAGTCCGAGCTCACCGCATGGGCGAACGATGTGGGGTACGACATGGTGTTTGCCGGACCGCTTCAAAATTATCTTCAAGACTCGGATGTGGTGGTGGCAATTTCAAGTTCGGGAAATTCCGAAAATATTATCAAAGCGGTAGAGCTTGCGAAATCGCGCAAAATTCCGGTAATAGGCCTTTCGGGATTTGATGGGGGAAAATTGAATGAGTTGTCGGATATCAAAGTCCTTGTTTCGAGTTCTCAAGGAGAGTATGAGCTGGTGGAAGGAGCGCACATGGTGATATTCCACCTTATGACAAAATATTTTAAGGATTACCTTGACCATGCAAGCAAAAAGCAATGATACCACTCACAAGAAAGAGGAGCGGGCTTGCCCGCCAAAGCCCCGCCTGCCGACAGGCGGGTTCGCGCGAAGGCGGGCCGTTTTCCTCGATCGCGACGGGGTAATCAATCACGAAGTGAATTATCTCGCGCGCGTGGAAGACCTTCGTCTTATCCGCGGCGCGGCGGCGGCAATCAGGCGGTTGAATACACTCGGCATCCTCGCGGTGGTAATCACCAATCAGGGCGGAATTGCAAAGGGCTTATTTACCGAGAAAGACCTCCACAGAATCCACAAAGAAATACACCGGCGACTCGGGCGGCAGGGGGCTCGCCTCGACGGCGTTTTTTATTGCCCGCATCGTCCGGAAGGGGTGGTGAAGGAGTATGTAACCGTGTGCCTGTGTCGGAAACCCGGGACGCTTATGGTGGAAAAAGCGGTGAAGGAATTGGATATTGATTTTAAAAAAAGTTTTTTTGTGGGCGACGCGACGCTTGATATCCTTACGGGGAAAAATGCGGGTGTGACGACAATTTTGGTGGAAACCGGTTATGGAGGAAGTGACAAAAAACACGAAGTGACGCCGGATTTTACCGCAAAAGACCTGTCGCATGCGGTAAAAATTATAGAGAAACACGGTAAGAAATAATGAGTAATCAACAATCAATGTTTATTAAACAAGCCGTCATTCTTTCCGCGGGGCTTGGCACGCGCCTCCGTCCGCTCACGGACAATATCCCGAAAGTGATGATTCCTCTCGCGGGGAAGCCCCTGCTTCACTGGCACATCGAGCAGTTCAAAAAACACGGTGTTACGGATTTTTTCATCAATCTTCATTATTTGCCCGACACGATACGGGATTATTTTGGTGACGGTTCGCAGTTTGGAGTAAAAATCATCTATGTATACGAGCCCGAGATCATGGGTACTGCAGGCGGGATGAAAAATTTTGATGGAACCCTTGATGATGTTTTTTTCTTAATGTATGGCGACATGGCAAGTTTTCTCGATTATAGAAAGATGGCGGATGCTTTTTTTGCAAAGCCTGCTGATGCACTTGGCATGATGGTGGTGGGGCACAACAATCATCCGCAGGACTCCGACCTTGTAGTGGCGGATAAAACGCTCAAATTTGAAAATATTTATATCAAACCGCACAAGGAAATGCCCGCCTCGCCGACAAGCGAACCGCTGCCTTTTTATACAATGGACGCGGCATTCGTATTTCGGAAAGAAATTTTAAAATACATTCCCGCGAAGACTCGCTATCAGATTGACCACGACTTACTTCCCAAAATTCTCGCGGAAGGAAAGTCATTTTATGGCTACGAAACGAATGAGTATCTCTACGATGTGGGCACGATGGAGCGCTATCGCGCGGCGGAGGAATATGCAAAGAAGATTACCAACCCCAACCACTCTATTGAGTAGCGGAAGTTCTATAGTGTTTTAAAACCTTACATCACTCACGATCGTGAGTGATGTAAGGTTTTTCTCAATACGTTTCTTAATGGTGTAAAAACTAAACACCGCGCAAACCCCATGGGGTCTGCGCGGTGCGCGAAATTGCTACTGTTTCCGAATTTCTATCAGTACTGCCTCGCGTTTAGTCCGCGAGGAGGAAATCCCGGGTTGCCTCGTGCGGCCAGGGGAGGGTGAACGGCGTCCTGTGGTCGAGCGCCATCCATTCCGACCCGCCCCATTGGTTCAGAATGGGGATGTAGCGGGCAAACCACTCTCCCGGATCATTAAAGGCGACGAGGAAGCAATAATCCGGATTGTTGAATTTCTGGTTGAATTTCAGGATAAGGCGGAGCGCATCCTCCGCGAGGCGTTCGGGGAAGGCGTCGCGCTTGGTATAGTCAGGCCTTGGATAAATAAGTGCTTCGCCTGCGCGTACTCCTGTGAGTACGGTTACGAATGCTTCGCTTTCCCAAAGATCAATCATGTCGTTTCCAATTCTGAGTTCTTTTGGCTCGGTGCCGGGTTGGAGTACATGCCAGTGATGATGCGGGAAGTTTTGCCCCGCGCCGTACCCGACATGGGTAAAAATCCACGTGGGGAACGGGTCGGTTCTTCCACATATCATTTCATCTCGGGCGAACCGAAGTGCGGTAGAAAGCAGCTTTCCCCCCCCCTAAACTCCACAGCGTTATCGCATCCCAACATTCATCGGGAGTGATGAGACGATGGAATGAGAAAGGGCTGTTGTTGTTCTGAAATCCTTTCCATCTTCGCGAGAGAGAATGCTCGTCAATCTGTGGTTGTGTACAAAGGGGGCAATCCTCCCTTTTATGGGGATATTGTGGGCAGTTCATAGGAACTTGCCACGGTCGAACTGTTTTTACTGCCGTCCGTGTCCCGCCGCACAGAGTGAGATGTCCGCCAATCGTGGTTTGTACCACGCCCTCAAGAGGGATTTTCATGGTTGATTCCTTTCGTTTCAGTCGTTATTTATTTGCCAAATTTGCAGCTTCCCCATGTCCGCAAACCGGCCATGAGAAGTGGGGATATAATGTCATTTTAAATAGTGTTTGTCAACAATAACAACTTTTGTTACGCTATATGCACTATGCCTCGCGTAAGTATCATTATGGCGACGTACAATCGTGCCGCGCTTTTACATAAAGCAGTGGAGAGTGTGATGCGTCAAACTATGAAGGATTGGGAGCTGATTATTATCAACGACGCGTCTTCGGATGACACGCAGAATAAACTCGCGGAGCTTCGCGCTCGCGACAAGAGAATCATCACGCTCGCGAACGAAGTGAATCTCGGCATTTCCAAAACCTATAACAAAGGATTTCGTGTTGCGAAAGGGGAGTTTATTGCAATGATTGATGACGATGACGCGTGGATTCCCGATAATAAATTAGAAAAACAAGTGCGATTTCTCGGTTCACATTCCGACTACGTGGGGTGTGGCGGTGGTGTGATTGCAGTAGCTACGGAAGGAAAGGAATTATATCGGTATTTAAAACCCGAACGCGACGAGGAAATTCGGCGTTACATGCTTTTTTCCAATCCGATGGCGAACAGTACCACGGTATTTCGCCGTGAGGTTGGTGAGAAGGTGGGGTGGTACGACGAATCCATCCGTTATGCGGGTGATCGGGATTTTTGGTTGAAAATGGGGCTTCAAGGAAAGCTTTGCAATGTGCCCGATTATTTTTCTTATTACACCAAAGGAACTGCGAATACCTCTATCGCAAGAATGCGCCCACATCTCAAGACTGCATTTATGGTGATGCGGCGCTATAAGGGGAAATATCCTCGATATACTGCGGCATTTTGCGCAAATCTTATTCAGTATTGGTATGCCTTTCTCCCTGCGGGAATACGGAATGCGTCCCATACGACTGCGGCGCGCGTGAAACGGATGCTGTTCAAGTAAATAATTACCCGCCGAGTATCGCGTGTCGGGCTTCCTTGAGCAATGGTTCTTTAAGGAGGTAGAGCGCAAGTGCGTACACAATCCCTCCGAGCGCGATTATTCCGATTACATGCACGCCGATGAAAGCGAAGAGAAGAGTGATTGCCGTCATCGCGAGTGTGGATACGATTGCGATGGGCAGGTAAGTGAATACCGCGAAAGGAACATGGGTGCGGAGCGTGCCCCAAAGGTACGCGGTACTTGCTATTTGTGCAATGAAGGTTGCCCACGCGCATCCGGCGATGCCGAATTGCGGGATGAGGAGGAGATTCAGTGCTACGTTCGAGAGCCCGCCGATCGTGGCATATACGGTAAGCGCTTTCGAGCGGTGATAGGCGAAAAGTGCGTTTGAGAGAATCACCACGGGGAAATCAACAATGAGCGTGAGGAGAAGAATCCGGAACGCATCGGTGCCGGGGAGGAACTCCGTGCCGAAAAGAAAAGAAATAATATGAGGCGCGAGGACAATGCCGCCCGCGGCGAGCGGAAGTGCGATGAGAAATATGGCGGTAAGCGTTTTCTCAAGTGCGGCTTTCATAAGTGGCGGCGCGGTTGTAGCAAGACGTGAAAACGCAGGAAATGCGCTTACCGCGAGAATGGAGGGGATGATATAGAGGAGTTGTACGATGCGGTACACTGCCGAATAAAATCCGACATCTTCCGCCGAGCGGAGCCAGCCTACCATAAGTACGTCGGTGTTGAGCATAAGGAGCCCGAGGAGCGCCGCAAGCGACAGCGGCCACGCGGAAGAAAAGATGGGCTTTACGAGCTCGGGGGCGAATTGGGAAAAGAATCGGGGCGGGAACTGGCGACGGAGCGCAAAAAATGTTGCGACGGTGCCCGCGGCGATGCCAAGCGCGTAGGCATACGTGAATGACGCGGGAGTGGGAACGACGGCGAGGAATACGAATCCGAATATGACTATCGCGGTGTTGGTGAGGAGAAAAAGCCCCGCTTCCCATTCCATCCGTTCCATTGCGCGGATGACGGAGGCGCCGAACTCTCGGAGTGCGTCGAATGCAAGGAGAAATGCAATGATGGGTAGGAGTGGCTTCGCCGCCGCGATGGTGGTAAAGAGCGGCGCGCCGAAAAGTACAATGGCGACTCCTGCCACGATAAGAACGAATTTAAGGAAAAGTGTAGTGGAGAGGATGCGTGCGCGATGCACAGGGTCTGGGTTTTTTGCGGTTTCACGGATGAGTACCTGGCTTATGCCCACGTCGGTAAATGGCGTGAGAAAGGCGGCGAGCGTTACGCCGTAAGAAAACACTCCCCATCCCTCGGCGCCCAAGAGGCGCGCGGCATAAATAATAACCACGGCGCGGATGAGGCGTCCTCCGAAGTTTGAAACGGAAAGCCAGAATGTGTTTTTTGCAATGCGCTGGCGCGTGGAGGCGTTTTTAAAGAGGAAAGACTTTACCCGTGCAAGCATTTAGGGTATATTTTAGCGCATATAACATGCCATGGCGAACACTCTCAAAAGTAAAAAAATAGTTGCGGTAAGTGGAGGATTCGATCCTATTCATGTGGGGCACGTTCGTCTTTTTGAAGAAGCGAAAAAATTAGGGGATTATTTGGTGGTGATTTTGAACAATGACAATTGGCTTCGGAAAAAGAAAATCCATATTTTCATGTCCGAAAAGGAACGCGCCGAAATTATTTCCGGACTTCGCGTAGTGGATGAGGTGGTACTTACCGAACATCCGGAAAATCCGGAGGATGCAAGTGTGTGCGATGCGTTGCGGAAAATCCGCCCTCATATATTTGCAAATGGGGGAGACAGGACCCATAGTAATATTCCCGAGGTTTCGGTGTGTGAGGAAATCGGGTGCGAGATGATATTCAACGTGGGTCCGGGTGGGAAGGTGCAATCGAGTTCGTGGTTGCTTTCCGATTATGTGAAGAAAACTACGCAGGAGTAGATAACACGCGAAATAAAAAAAACACCGCGGGGTGTGCGGTGTTTTTTTATAGCGATTATAATTCCCGTATTGTGCGTTCTATTCCTTCACGAAGAGTGATCGCCGGTTTCCAACCGAGGATTTTTTTGGCGCGTGACGCATCAAGCGCGATCTGGTACACCTCGCCTTTGCGGTAGGGAGCGTAGTTCGGTTTCTTTTCAAACCCCGTTGCACGCGCAACTTCGGCGAAAATCATATTGTCGGATATTTTCTTGCCCCAGCCGAGGTTTACGGTAATATTCGTGCCTTTGCGGAGGGCGATAACGTTTGCGTCCGCGAGGTCGCCTACATAGGTATAATCGCGGCATTTTGTGCCGTCACCGAAAATAACAGGGGATTCCCCTCCCTTCATAAGTCCTCCGAATATCGCAATGACTCCCGCTTCTCCTTTCGGGTTTTGGCGGGGACCATATACATTCGGATAGCGGAAAATAAGGTAGGTAAGCCCGTATTGACGCGCATAGAATTTGATAAGTTCTTCGCCGAGTGATTTTGACAATCCGTATGGCGAAAGGGGGACGGATGCCGTCGATTCATCCGCGGGAATCTTTTTTGGTTCGCCATAGATTGCGCCTCCCGTGGAGGAGAAAATAAATTTCTTTTTCCCCTTCCCATATTCTCCAAAAGCGAGAAGTACATTTGTCGTGCCGAGTACGTTTACCTCAAGCGTGGGAATCGGGTTGCGGAGCGACTTTACCACTTCCGCGATTGCGGCGTGATGGTTCACCACTTCCGGCTTCTCGCGCGCAAAAATCTTTTTCATCCGCGCAAGGTCGCGGATGTCGGCTTCATAAAACGTCGCTTTTTTGGGGACGTTGCGGCGGAATCCGGTGGCGAGATTGTCTATTATTGCCACGCGGTGCCCTTTCGCGATGTAGGCATCGGCAACGTGGCTTGCAATAAATCCCGCCCCTCCTGTGATGATTATTTTCATAATGTTATGTTTTTTTCTGCATCATTTTGGTGTGACGAACAACGTTTTGAAAGTTTTGAGTATGATCACCACATCGAGAAGGAATGATCTATTTTTTATATAGTATATATCATACTGTAATTTTTCCACGACATCTTCCTCATTCGTATCGCTTCCGTGGTGAATTTGTGCCCATCCCGTGATGCCGGGTTTTATGAGTAGGCGCGCTTCATAATATGGAATTTTTTCTTTGAGTATTTGCACAAATTCTGGACGTTCGGGTCTCGGGCCCACGAAGGATATCTCTCCTCTCAATACGTTCCAAAGTTGCGGCATTTCATCAAGGTGCATGAGACGAATTATTTTTCCAAAGGGAGTTATGCGAGCATCATTTGACGTTGCCCATTGAGCGCCTTGTGTCTCTGCCTGTCCGTCTGGAGAGAGTGCCACCATACTTCTAAACTTAACGAGGATGAATTCTTTGCCGAGCTTCCCAATTCTTTTTTGACGTATCAGTATGGGGCCTCGCGATGTTGTCGCGATGATGCATGCGATGAGTATTCCAAGCGGAAGAAGAATAATACTTAGTAATAATGCCGCGCAAAATTCTACACCTTGCCGAAAAGAAGCATATGCGTGATGTGTTGCCGTAATATTGTCGAGTACCCATCGTTCCTCGATGTCTCGAATGGGTATTTTCTTCATAAGAAGCTCGTAGAAAGAGGGGAGATCTTGAATTTCTATCGTGGTATTTATAACTCCATAAAGCTCTTTCGCAAAAATTTGAGAATGTTTCAAATTGGTATCGATTATTATTAAATTTGCGTGATGATGCAATATTGTTTCGCGAAGGTTCCCTTGCGCAGAGAATCGGGATTCGGGATCGGGTATCCATTCCGCAATGCGATAACCGAGTTGGGGGTTGCGTCCTATATATTCGTGGAGCTCTGTCGCGCTTCTTCCCGTGCCGATAAGTATCACGGTGTTTGGAGCGGTTCCCATTATTGCCAGCGCGTTCCATGTGCGTCTCCAAATAAGTTCCAATATTGTAAAGAATACCAGTACCAATAGAAGATTTGTTTTGGGAGCGATTTCAAAAAACGGAATAAGATAGAAAAGGGCAATTGCAACTATCGCGTTTGTGACAAGCGCGAAGCCAAGTGTCTTAAAAAATTCTACACTGTTGCGCAGTTTACGAATATCATAAAGACCTGCGATATAAAAAATCAATATCCATGTTGCGAATATGATAGAGAAGGGGACTGCTTGTCGATTGGAGAGTTCTTGCGAAAAAAATTCTCCGTAGCGAATGATGAGTGTAATCACCAAGCTCACATAGAGAGTCGCAAGGTCTCCAATTGGAAGTAATAGCGTTTTTATATGGTTTGCCGACATTTGGAGTGGTGGGGAAATCCTACGAGCGTTTTGGACGCACGTCAATGGATTTTTTTGTATAGGGTTTTTTAAAGAACGTAATCCAAAAATAATTCATCGTATATCGGATGCCTACTTTTACAATTCCTTCGTGTGTAAGACGACGTCCAGAGCTTTTGGCGCGGAGAAATGGTGTGAATTTTACCTTCCCAATTTTACTTAAGCGATGCGCGGTATCGGTATCATCACCATAAAAAGAAATTGCGGTATTATAGCCGCCGATTGTGGTAAGGGCGGCACGACGGGCAATAAAATTTCCACCGAACGTCATTGATCCTCCTCCGAAAATATGACGGTTGGTAAAATATACTACAAACGCCAGTGTGTAAAATGCGTAAACAAGTATGCGTGCATGAAAAGGAAGGTCATAATAAGCGTAGGGGCCGGAAAGTGCCACAAGCCGCGGATTTTTTTTAAATTCCCGAATTACTTTGGTGAGCCATCCTTTTGAAATCATGGTGTCGGCATCGATATTCGCAATGAATGTGCCGTGTGCGTGAGTAAATCCGGTATGGCGCGCATATCCCGTTCCTTTGCGGGGCTCGTCGATTACAAGCGCGCCGGCATTTTTTGCTACAGACCTTGTGGTATCGGTTGATGCATTGTTTATCACGATGATTTCTGCGGAAATAGGCGAGCGCGCAAGCTCTGCTTTAATTGATTCGATACAGTCACTGATCCCGCTTTCTTCATTGTGAGCGGGGATTATGAAGCTTATTGTCACTTCTTTTTTTCTTTGAGTATTTGGCATTAGTAATGCTAGCGTATTTCTTCCCACTCTTTATCGGCGGGTTTTTTCCGTATCCAAAACGAAATAATGTTTTTCATCCATCGGAAAACCGTGTTCCATGCGCCAAGTTGGTGAAAGCGGCGTCCGGGGTGATATACGACAAGATCCCATGCAATGCGGGTGTGTCCTTGTTTTGCAAGACGCTGAAAAAGTTCAATGTCTTCCGCGGCGAAGAGTTGTTCGTTGAAACCTCCCGTTTCCCGAAATATGTTTGTGCGAATCATCTGGAATTTTCCCGCTGCCGCTCCTATGCCGACTATGTTATTGAGGGTAAGAAAATAAAGATTCGTTACTATGAGTATGAACCAGTCGCTCCATGTGCGGACGCGTGGATCAATTTCAATACGTCCCGAGATTCCCGCAAGTCGAAGATCGGCGTTGAAACGGGCGAGTGCGCGAGTGAAAAATGCTTGCGGGTTGGGAATATACGTCTCGCTGTCGAGAAATACGAGGAATTCTCCGCGTGCTTCGCGTGCGCCGTTATTTCTCCCTTTTGATACGGATGCTTTTTCGTCGGGAGATAGTACGAGTACTTTGTCCGCGCATTCTTTTGCGATTGCTACCGTGTTGTCCGTGCTTAATGTGTCGGATACGATTATTTCATGGGGGAGTGTAAGGTTTTTGAACTGAACAACGGTTTCTCGAATCCCTTTCTCCTCGTTACGCGTGGGAATGATAATGGATATCATAGTATGTCAGATGTCTTTGAATCGTTGACGTATCGCTTTCGTGATGCCATATGCAACAAGAAGAAGCGTGAGTGTTACGCCGACGAGGAATCCCCACTGTAGACTTGTATCAATCAGTGTGTAGAGGTGTCCGAAAAAATAACCAACTCCCATAAGAAAGCCAATCCATACAAATCCTCCCAGCGTGTTGATTGTCATGTATTTATAAAATGGAACTCGTGCGGCTCCTGCGGCAATAAGTGTGGCGATTGCAAATCCGAAGCCAGTAGTAATCTTTGAAATGAATAAGATTTTAATTTGATGGCGATGAAAGAAGCGCTCTGCGTGTGCCACTTTTTCTTGAGTAATGCTCATCCAATGTCCATATTTCGCAATAAGTTTTCGTGCTCCGCGATGCCCCACCCAATACCATACAACATCTCCGGTGAGGTCTCCCGCAAGGATAAGGAAATAGAGAGGCCAAAACGTAAATGTTCCGAGTTTCAAAAGAAATCCGGCGATGAGTACTACGGGAGGTCCAAAACCAACGGTGAGGGGATATACAATCGCATATTTATAGGCAAGAAGCCATGATGCAATAAGAGAATCTGCTGGCATAGATGTGGAAGAATCCGCTTTTTTCAATATTACTCTTTATATGTGAGAGAAGCGAGAGGGGGAAATGGTATACTTTTTGCACACACTGATTTATGAAACAGTTTTTCTTGAGACATAGAAGTTTTTGGCATCAAGACCGACGGCGTTCTCTGTATTTAGGACTCTTCCTCTTGGCGGTGAGTCTCATGCTTCATGTTCAATCGGGGCATTACTCCGCGCGTTCCGCGGCACTTTCCAATTCCGTAGGGGATATTTTTTTGGATAATATTCCTCCTCTTGATATTGATTTCTTAGTAGTGCAGGGCGCACTGTTGTTTTGGGTGATTGTTTTTTCGCTACTTTTTACGCGGCCGCAGTATCTTTTGTTTGGGATAAAGGCAATTGCGTTGTTTATCATATTCCGTTCTTTTTTTGTGAGCCTTACTCATATCGGCGTATATCCCGGGCAGATTCCGCTTGATACCGGAATAGGGTCGCGATTTTATAACCTCCTCACGTTCCAAGGGAATTTCTTTTTCTCGGGGCATACCGGGCTTCCGTTTCTTCTTGCATTGGTTTTTTGGAATGAACGTCCGTGGAAAATATTTTTCCTCATTGCAACCGTAGTGTTCGGTGCTTCCGTATTAATTGCGCATGTGCATTATTCGATTGATGTATTTTCTGCGCCGTTAATCACCTATGCGATTTTTATAATAGGGAAGAGCTTTTTTCCGCGTGACTATGCGTTGATTGATTCGGCGACATTCATGCGGCGTTAGGTTTTTTGGAAAAGTTTGACAGGTACGATATGACGGCTAGACTGTAGGGTATATGAACGAACAATCTTCAGCTCCTTCACGGGATATTCTTGTGCCGATTAGTATTCTTGTCGCAGGAATTCTCATTGCGGGCTCGGTAATATATGTTGCGGGTCTCAATAATGCTCCTGTGGCACCGGTTACTACGCAGGGGGCGAACGCTTTCGCCGCAATCCTTACTCCTTTGCCGGATGATGCGGTGTTGGGAGATGAGGATGCTCCGGTGACGATGATTGAATATGGGGATTATCAATGCCCCTACTGCGGAGTTTTTTTTAACGATATTGAACCCAAGATTCGCGATGAATATGTAAAGACTGGCAAGGTGAAGCTTATATTCCGCAATTTTCAGTTTCTCGGGCCGGAATCGTATGCCGCAGGGGAAGCTGCGGAATGTGCTCGCGCACAGGGGAAGTTTTGGACGTATCACGATGCATTATATCGCGTGGAAATAGCGGACGAGCATGAAAACAATGGGAATTTGACGCGAGATTTGTTTATGCGACTTGCGGAAGAGACCGGATTAGATAGTGTTTCGTTTGGCACCTGTATCGATTCCCATACCTACGCATCATTAGTTGAAAGTGAAGTTGAGGGGGGGCGTGCCGTAGGAGTGAATGCCACGCCTACTTCCTTTGTGAATGGCACGTTGATTCGTGGTCTTGCGCAAAACGATACGCGCGTTATCGATGCAATCAATGCGGCACTCAAAGGTCAATAATTTAAAGATTATTAATTATTTATGTCCAACGTAACAATTTACACCACTCCATCCTGCATTTATTGCAAGATGGCAAAGGATTTTTTCACAAAAAATAATGTTTCGTATAAAGAGCTTAACGTGGCGGAAGACGAGAAGGGACGTGAAGAGATGATCTCAAAATCTCATCAGCTCGGTGTTCCGGTTATCGATGTTGACGGAGAGATTTTTGTGGGGTTTGATCGTGAGGGGCTCGCAAGAGCATTAAAGATTCAGTAGAAATATAGTGAAGAAGTATGAAGTGGGAAGTATGAATTTTTATTTTTCATTTCCCACTTCGTGTTTTATTGCATCATGTACGATCTTCTTATAATTGGTGGCGGACCCGGCGGTGTTGCCGCAGGAATATACGCTGCAAGAAAAAAAATAAAGTCAGTGCTTATTACCGACTCGTTCGGTGGGCAATCGCTTGTTTCCGCGGATATCCAAAACTGGATAGGAACTAAATCGATATCGGGTTTTGATTTGGCAAAAATGTTTGAGGATCATCTTCGCGCGCAAGAAGATATCGATGTTATTGATGGTGATTTTATCACTGAAATAAAAGATAGTGGTGATGTGTTTACTGTGTCTACAAAAAAGGGAAACACGTTCGAGGGGCGGCGTCTTCTCATTACTTCTGGAAGTAGGAGAAGGAAGCTTGGCATTCCCGGGGAGAAAGAGTTTGATGGGAAGGGAGTCGTGTATTGTTCAACATGCGATGCGCCGGTGTTTAAAGGGAAGACGGTTGCGGTTATTGGTGGTGGTAATTCCGGTCTTGAGGCGACATTGGATTTGTTGCCGTACGCACAAAAAATTTATCTCTTGGGAAGGAGAGATCATCTAAAAGGGGATCCAGTAACGCTTGAACGTGTGCAAAAGAGCGAGAAAGTAACGATTCTCACCATGGTGGAGTCGCAGGAGATTCTCGGAGATTTGTTTGTAAAAGGGTTGAGATACATGGATAAGAGAACAAACGAAACAAAAGAGATTGCGCTTGAGGGTGTATTTGTTGAAGTCGGTGCCGTGCCGAATTCCGAGTTTGTAAAAGGACTGGTTGAAGTGAATGCATTCGGTGAAGTGGTAGTGGATCATAAAACACAACGCACGTCTCACCCGCGAATTTGGGCGGCGGGGGATGTGTCGGATGTACTCTATAAGCAAAATAATATTTCTGCGGGAGATGCGGTGAAAGCAGTACTGAATATTTATGAAGAATTACAGAAGCAGGTTTGACTTTCCACTTAGGCGGGATAGAGCAGAAATATGGTTCTTATTACCATTGAAGAAAAAAATAGAACAGGCGGTGGAGCGCGCGGTATAACGCGCCTTGCGCGAAGTGCTGATTGACCCCGATAAGGGGCTCAAGGTGCGCTCCTTGTTCGGGAAAAACATCCGAACGTTGCGGAGAAATTGCGCGGCAAGGTCCGCGATTTTGACGAGGTCGTGCGCTCGCTCTAATTATGGCATGTATGGTGGCTCTGGACTGGAAGTTTGCGTTTACTTCCGCAGGAGAGCGGGACTTGCGGGCGCTCGATGTACCCATACGAAAAAGAGTTGTGGAGAAACTGGAATGGTTTCGCGATAATTTTTCTTTGGTTATACTTGAGTCCCTTGGCAGTGAGTGGCGCGGCTATTTCAAGTTACGGGTAGGGGATTGACGGGTGGTGTACGACGTTGATTATGAGCTTTACGCCGTCACGGTTCATCGGATTCAACTTCGTGATAAGGCGTATAAAAAACAAAGATGGGAGCTCGCACGATTTGCGTTCTTCTTTGCAAAATGGTATAATTTCGCCACGTTCTTTGAAAGTTTACATCGCGGTGAAAACCAAGTAGCAGCGAGCTTTGAAAGAACGCCCGCGTCGAGTCCACATTTTTGAATGGCGGATAGGACGTACATCGAAAGAGAGGAGCTGTCAGTATGACACTCTTGTTAAATAAAGTTGCGGATGAACAGAAACGGAAACCCACAGGTCAGGAAAAAGACCAGTTCCTAAAACAGGCTGGCGATTTCCAACGGCGGTTTATGGATGGTTCACTTGTGCCCAATCGTGCGCTTGAGACTTGGCAACAAGTTTCGGAGGGATGGGTACTCGGGGAATCAGGGGTACCCGAACCAAAACCCGCCGAACTTTTCCTCGACAAACCGATCCAGCATCCCCACCTCTCATTCGTCAGCGAGTTCGAGGTGGAAGTCCCCGCGGACTTCGCGCTCGACAGTGTCCCGCGCACGGCATACTGCCCGAACGGATGGAATGCAAACATCACTGATATCAATTTCCCTCGTATGTCGCTCGTCAAAGGCAAACGATATATGGCGGAAATCTATCAGTTGCGGTGCAATAAGAGCTCGGAGTCCATCGTGAAAATTGCGGATGAGCGAAAGCGAGTCCTGCCAGGAGCCTTGGGCGGCGCAGTCCTTACGAGTCGCTATGGAGAAAAACTCCCGAAAGATTTTTGGGTCGTGTGTTTGGATAAAATCAAAAACCTTTGGCGCGATGGGCACGGTCTCCATGTTCCGATCTTCAACTGGAACGACTTCGGCTGGGACTTCAACTTGGACATCTGGAACGGCGACTGGTTTCAGGGCTTCTACATCGTGTTTTTCCGCGAGTTTGTTTCAAATCCTTAGGTTTTGGCTCTCCGAACCTTTGGATATTAATCCTTAGACCCTTGAGTGCTTTGCGCTTGGGGGTCTTTGCGTTTTGGTATACTGTTTTCGGATACTAGGCGAATATGCGCGCGGTTACGGCTTCGCGCTGCCGAATTCTCGATATGCGCATGGAGAGTTGCGCCGGGTACGCCTGCCTACCGGCAGGCAGGCTTTGTGCGAGAGGCATGTGCAATTCGTAAAAAAATTGAAACACTCGGTGCGCCTCGCTAGGTGATTAAAGCAAGAAGTTTAATATCACGAATTCGATACAACTCCGAGATATGCATTCAAGGAGTGGTGGCGCAGGCGGTGCGGCGCACACAATGGCGCGATGGGAACGATCTCCATGTTCCGAACTTCAACTGGAACGACTACGGCTGGAACTTCAACTTGAACATCTGGAACGGCGACTGGAATCAGGGCAACTACATCGTGTTTTTCCGCTACTGTTTCATTTCTCCTCCCGTACGGAGGAGTTTTGCTTTATAAGTTGATTATGCCACCCGCCGAGCATCCGTCCCGCTTCCGCAAGCGGTGCGGATAATGCAATATATTTCTTTTCGTCGAGGGCATGGATTTCCCACGCGAGCAAAAGGAGGCACTTTCCCGTATCAAGCGCCGTGATTGCATGCTTTACTTCTGGTAGCTTTTCCGTCTTTGGGAGAAAGCAGGCGGTTACCGTATGCTCGATTGTGGCGATGAGAAGCGCGTCAATCCGCGCGGCAAGCGTGTAACGCGAAGCTTTCGGTATGTGCGGTAGATACTCATGCCAAAGCTTGTATGCGGAAGTAATTTTGTGAAGCACGATTGGACTCCGTGGGGGGGGGGCTTATAAAGAATCATATGTTTGAACAGATTATTGCAGTCGAAAACTTGCTCGCGGCGTGGAAAGAATTTTTGCGCGGCAAACGGACGAAACCCGATATGCAGGAATTCTCCTTGATGCTAATGGACAATATCCTAGCTCTTCACGAGAAACTACGCAACGGCACCTATCGCCACGGGGAGTACAAACATTTCCGCATTACCGACCCTAAGCCACGTGACATTCACAAAGCCACCGTCCGGGACCGGTTGCTCCACCACGCTATCCATAGGGTGCTCTATCCCTTTTTCGACCGCACATTCATCGCCGACTCGTTCTCATGCAGGAATGGAAAAGGGACGCATCGCGCGATGAACCGTTTCCGCATGTTTGCCTATCAAGCGAGCAGGAATCACACTCGCACGTGCTGGGTGCTGAAGTGCGATATCCGCAAATTCTTCGCTTCAGTTGACCACCATATGCTCATGGAAATTCTCCGTTCCCGGATAACAGATAAAAAGACTCTTTGGTTACTCGGGGACATTGTGGGAAGTTTTTCAAACACAAAAATCCCTCGGTTCGCGAACTCGCCACTCCCTTCCCTCTTTCGTTCGCAAGCTTCGGTGGGCTCAGTACGAACGGGAGAACCAGGAGGAATAGGGCTTCCGCTCGGAAACCTCACGTCCCAGCTTCTCGTGAATGTTTACATGAATGAGTTTGACCAGTTTGTGAAACATCGCTTGCGAGTAAAGTATTACGTCCGTTATGCGGACGATTTTATAATTATGTCCCAAAATAAGATGTGGCTCGAAACTATCTTGCCAGAAATGGAATCTTTTCTTTGGGGTTGGCTGAAACTTCGCCTGCATCCCGGCAAGGTGTCCGTTTCCACGATCGCCTCGGGCGTGGATTTCCTCGGCTGGGTGCATTTCCCAAGCCATCGCGTGCTACGAACGGCGACGAAAAAGAGAATGATGAAAAGAATCTTTGCGCATCCCACGAGCGAAACCTTCGAATCTTATAAAAGCCTTTTATCTCATGGCAACGCATTCGGATTGGAGAAAAAATTTATATCAAGCTCTTGACAGCCCTTCGCGCGGGGCTATAATACTTCCATTAGCACTCTTTAGTCGGGAGTGCCAGATTAACTTAATATAAGTTTATGCAATTTAAACCATTGTCTCACCACGTATTCCTTGAGCCTCTTGAGGAAGAAAAGGTGACGAAGTCTGGTATTGTGCTTCCGGAGACGGCTGAGAAAGAAAAGCCGATGAGGGGGAAGGTGCTTGCGACGGGTCCGGGTAAGTTGAACGAAAAAGGTGAGCGTGTGCCAATGTCGGTCAAGGTCGGCGACACTGTCCTCTTTAAAAAATATGGTCCTGACGAGATAGAGATAGAAGGAAAAAAATATTTAGTAGGGGATGAGGATGATATCTTGGCAATTATAGAATAACTGAAGTAATCGTTAATAACGCGAATTGAGGCAAATAATGCAAATGGATTCGCATTATTAAAATCAAAATTTGCATTACCTGCCGGCAGGCAGGTTCGCGAATACTCCCAAAAACTATGGCAAAATCAATTAAATTCAATGAAGACGCGCGCATATCTTTGAAGCGCGGGATAGACAAGTTGGCAGAGGCGGTGAAGATGACGCTTGGTCCGCGAGGACGGGCGGTGGTTATTGAGAAAGGGTATGGAGCTCCCCAAGTTACTTTTGATGGTGTTACCGTAGCGAAAGAAGTGGAACTTGAGGATAAGTATGAGAATCTTGGCGCCGAATTTATCAAACAGGCGGCTGACAAAACAAACGACAATGTGGGAGATGGTACTACTACCTCGGTGGTGCTGGCGCATGCGATGATCGATGAGGGAGAGAAGGTGATTCGCGAAAAGGGATTTAATGTAATTCAACTTGCGGAAGAGCTCAAAAAAACAAGCGCACAGATAGTGAAAAATCTTGAATCTCAACGTGAAGTATTGAACGATACGAAAAAAGTGAAAGAAGTGGCGACACTTTCCGCAAAGGATTCTGAAATTGGGGGTCTTATTGCCACGGTAATGGAAAAAATAGGAAAGGAAGGAGTAGTGGCTGTGGAAGATTCAAATACCATCGGCAATTCTTTTGAAGTGGTTGAAGGGATGCAGTTTGATAAGGGATTTGTATCTCCGTATATGATGACAAATGCCGAGCGACAAGAAGCGACACTTGAAGACCCGTATATTTTGGTGACTGACAAGAAACTTTCCGCAATCAATGATATTTTGGCGCTTCTTGAAAAAATCGTTGCAAGCGGGAAAAAGGAATTGGTAATTATTGCGGACGAAGTGGAGGGAGAAGCGCTTGCGACATTGGTAGTCAACAAACTTCGCGGTGTATTCACGGTGCTTGCGATCAAGGCTCCCGGCTTTGGTGATCGTAAAAAGGAAATGTTGCAAGATATTGCGGTGATCACAGGAGCCCAGTTTATTTCCGAAGAAGTGGGTAAAAAGCTTGAAAATGTGGGAGTGGATGACCTTGGGCACGCACATCGCGTAGTGGCAACGAAAGATAATACGACGATTGTGGGAGGGAAGGGTGATAAGAAAGTGATTGATGAGCGCGTGGCGCAACTCAAAGCTCAAATCAAGAAGAGTGATTCCGAGTATGACAAGGAAAAGCTTCAGGAGAGATTGGGGAAGCTTGCGGGAGGAGTTGCGGTAATTAAGGTTGGTGCGCCGACCGAATCCGCGCAGAAGGAATTGAAACAGCGCGTAGAAGATGCGGTTGCGGCAACGCGCGCGGCAATGGAAGAGGGGATTGTGCCGGGGGGAGGTATTGCGCTTTTCAATGCGGTAAAAGATGCAACTGAAAAAGATGTGGAGGCTGCATCTGTTGCTGCGGGAGTGCGCGCGATTATAAAGCGTGCGCTTGAGGCTCCGCTTACGGCAATTGTGATCAACAGCGGAGAATCTCCGGCAGTGATACTTCGCGAACTTTCCATGGCGAAAGAAAAGGACAGTGATATTTGGCTTGGATTTAACGGGATTACCAATAAACTTGGGAATCTTAAAGAAGCCGGTATTATTGACCCACTGAAAGTAACGAAGACTGCGTTTATGAATGCGACCTCCGTTGCTGCGAATTACCTCACCGTAGGAGCTGCAATGGCGAGTATCCCGGAAAAGAAAGAACCTCCTATGGGAGGAGGAATGCCCGGCGGTATGGGAGGCATGGGGGGAGGGATGGATTATTAGAGCCGAGTAAGTTAGCCCGCCTCCGTTGAAACTACGGCGAGACGGAAGTAGGCAATGCCCCGCAGTGCGGGGCATTGCGATTTGTGGTAGGGTAAATGTATGAAAATTTCAAAGATATATATCATTGTGGTGGCATTCATTCTTATTGTGGGGTATGGGGTGTATCGGAATTCTTTGGAATCTAAGAAGTATCATAACGAAATTTCCATCAAACAGGATCAAATTGATAAGGAGGTGGGGGAGTGGAGTGTATATCGCAACGACGAATATGGATTTGAGTTTAAGTACCCTGCGCGGTTCACTGTGGCGCCCGAGTCCGCTCCGTGGAGTACTTACAATGCGAATTTCACCCTAGTTGCATTTGAGTCAATTGATCCCGAAATTTCGTTTCCGAACGAGTTGTTTATTGTGAGTAGATTTCCTATCCCTTCAGGGAAGTCATTCAGAGATGTTTTCTTTGACAATACATTTTTTGATCCAAGTGGATTGCGTCCTGTTTCGCTTTCGGAGTTTACGAAAAAAACCATCAACGGACGTGAATTTTATGCTATTCGTACTTCACGGTTTGAGGGAACGCTGGCGTTCGCGTATTACCTCGTAGAGCCATCATTTGTGTATCGTTTTGATGCGCTTGAGCAGGGGGTGGATTGGATGAACCCGGATTTAGATGAGGAGAATAATGTGACGCATACGACATTGAGAAAAGTTTTGAATACTCTTTCTTTGATTCAATAAAAACCTTTTTCTTTCCCCTTGTTTCTGCTATTCTCTAGGGAATGAATTTCCAAGAAAACCTTGACGCATACACGCCGGATTTTACTCCATATGACTGGACTCCGGAGGATAGGGATCTTTTAGCTCCTTTCGTTACCAATCTCGACGGACTTGTAACGGTGTTGCGCAATTTACCTCCTGAAATTGCGGGAGCGCTTTGTTCACGAGCAAGCCGTGCGACAAAATCGCTCGTGGAGGTGCTTCTGAAAGAATATCTCCATCCCATTTTGCAAGGTGAAGACAAAAAGCTTGCCGAGGAATTGAAGGAAACCATCTCGTTTCTTCGCAATCATGGGTTTAAGAATATTTTGAACAATCAGCGGGCGCAGGCGTTTTATGCAAAATGGCTTTCTCAATATGGAGATGATTCAATCGCCCAGCTTACCGGTACGCATGTGGTGTTGTGGGGCATCTCACAAGTTGCGTTGAAATTTGTGGAGGACCAGCGCATAGGAATTGAACCGCTTGAAAAGTCCACGCGTTATGTGAGTTACGGGAATAAAGTGGGAGGGCGATATTTATATTACATTCCGAAGCCCGATCTTGAACGGCTGGGGATGATGAAAGAGTATGCGGAGACGCTCGATAATCTTTTTGATACGTACGGACGTCTTCTTCCCGAGTTGATTGTGTGGCTCAGGGAAAATTATGAAGAGAAAGAATCGATCCTTGAAAAAAAGGCATTCGACACGCTTCGCGGATTGCTCCCTATGGCGACATTGTCGCAAGTGGCATTTCGGGGGAATGCACAGGCATTGGAGTATCTTATCAGTCGTATGGCGCGGTATCCTCTGGGAGAATTTCGGTGGCTTTCCTCCGCGCTCAAAACAGAACTCGATAAAGAAATTCCTTCGCTCCTCTTGCGGCTTGGTGATGAGAGGTCACAGGAATACCAGCATTATTTGAGCGAGCGTTACGGTGCGGTAAGGAGTTTTGTAAAAAAAGAATTGCACGAAACATACAAAGATGCGTTTTTCCGTGCAGGAACAAAACCGGAGGTACAACTTGTCGAATATGACCCGGATGCGGAAATAAAAATCCTCGCCGGCATCCTTTTCAAAGAAGCGCATGGCGGGTGGGATGAGGCGTTGCAAGTGGTAAAAAGCATGAATCAAGAAGCCAAGCGCGAGTTATTCAAGCGATATCTCTTGAACCGGACTGCGCGTTGGTGGAAAACGGGAAGAGCATTTGAGAATTCTTATCTTCGCTTTGAGATTGTTATGGATGCGGGTGCATATAGGGATCTTCAGCGTCATCGCATGCTTACACAAGAGCGTCAACGTTTTTCCGCGCATCATGGGTATAATGTACCGAAGGAGCTGATAGAGTCAGGGCTTGCGCCACGATTTGAAAAGGCGCTTGTGAAGGCGGGGGAGTTGTTTGCGACGCTTGAGGCGCATGATGCGGAGCTTGCGCAATATGTGGTGCCGATGGCGTACCGTATGCGTTTTTATCAGTGGCAGAATTTCCGTTCTTTTTTTTGGGAGACGGAGTTGCGTACCATTTCACAAGGACATCCGGATTATCGTTATATTGAACATGAGAAATATCGCCTCGTAAAAGAAAAATTTCCGCTTCTTGCGGAATTTATGCTGGTGGATACGAACGCCTATTCAATTGCCCGTCGTGGTACTGAAGAGAGGATTGCGAAAAAAGAGAAAGAGATAATCGAAAAACTGGGAAAGAGGAGCGCTCAGTAAATTGGGTATGGTACGGTAAAGTCATGAAACAAAACGACATGCCTAATTTGTCGGTGGGAATCATAACCGTGCTTGCGGTGTGGTGGATTACTTATACCGCGATAACCACGCCGGGAGTTCCATCTCAAAACAGGACGGATACCGCGGGATGGAATACGTAATATCGCTCAATGGCATCAATCCAAAAGTTCGAAGACCTTATTTGTTGGCAAAAAGCGCGATTGCTTGCAAACTTCGTGTTTGATATCACTGATGAACCGAAGTTTAGAGACGTAGATTTAAAACGCCAAATCCGGCGCGCGGCGGTTTCCCCGATGTCAAACATTGCCGAGGGATTCTGCCGTGGCACGCAGGCGGAATTTGTGGACGCGTTCTTTATTGCAAAAGGAGAGGTGGGAGAAGTGCAAAGTCAGTTGTATTTGGCATATGACAGGCAATATATTGATATATCGAAATTTCGAGAGGGATTACAACTTGCCGATGAATGCGCGCGACTCGTCCATAGTTTTTCAGAAAAAGTGAAAGGTGGTGCGCGTCGTGGATTGCAGTTTAAACATGTATCAAAACCTGACGATTCGAAAGATTTGATTAAACAGTATGCTCCGGAAGCGTATAAACGGATGTACGGCGAAGGGTGATACGCAAAAATTTGGACATATCAATATGTCCAAACAGTACTATATCGAAATTTTACTCTACCATCCTCCGCTTGAGCCACCGCCACCCGAACTTCCTCCGCCGAATCCTCCAAATCCACCGCCACCTCGTCCTCCGCCAATCCACCATGGCGGGAGATGGTGTGTACTCATACTTTGCGCATATTTATGAGAAACTACGTAGTCAAAAAGAAGTCCGAGGGGAATGAATGCGGCGATGGCGATAATCCCGAAGTAAAGAAATCCATAGATGAGTCCAAATACTACGCCGACCGCACCTCCGAGTATGCCCCCGAGCCACCATGATTTCGAGCGTCCGAGGATGCTTGCTAACCACATGGGGACAAAGAAAATTATCCAAAACCAATCTACCGAGGATTTTTTGGTGTTGCGTGACTGTTGCGCAGAAGGGATTATTTCTCCGCGTGTTGCGTCGATTATTTTTCCTATCGCGCTATTTATTCCTCCCGCATAATCTCCCTGTTTAAACGCAGGGGTAAGAATATTTTGAAGTATCCAATAACTTTGTGCATCGGTGAGCGCTCCCTCAAGTCCATATCCCACTTCGATTCTGAATTTTCTGTCATCGCGTGCGATAAGGAGAAGTATTCCATTGTCTGCATCTTTGTTGCCAACCCCCCAATTTTTGAAAAGTTTTTCTGCAAAATTTTCTATGGTGTCGCCGTTGAGTGTGGGGATAGTAGCCACGGAAATTTCATGTCCCGTTTCTTGCGCGAATGAGGAAAGTTTTACTTCGAGCGCCGAGCGTGTGCCGGCATCAAGCATTTCCGCAAAATCATTCACAAACCCCACGGGATTTCCGGGATTTACGTAGGCGTGCGCGAAAGGGGTAACCGTCAGCGAGTAGCCGGTAGCAAGTAGAAGAAATAGAAAAATTGCTGTTTTATACATGAATTCCAAAAATAACATCGCAGTATATTGCGTGTTTACTTTCCGCTCTATACTGCGCGCTAGTCGCTAGAACTGTACTGCCGGTGCATTCTCGGTACCCGCAGCAGCTTCAAAGTACGTGCGTTCGGGGAATCCCGCTATTCCGGCAATGATATTTGAAGGGAATCGTTTTACGGTTACATTAAGAATTCGCACGGCATCGTTGAAGCGCCCGCGTTCCGTACTGACACGATTTTCGGTACCTTCAAGTTGTGCCATAAGAGTTTGGACGTTGTCCGAAGATTTGAGCTGGGGATAATTTTCCACGATAGCAAGAAGTCTACCCAGTGCGCTTTCCACTTGTCCCGCGGCTTGAGCCTTTGCATCAATAGTGGTTGCTCCCGAATAACGCGTACGTGCATCGGCGAGTGCCGTGAAAATCGTTTGCTCTTGTTGCATTACTCCTTTTACCGATTCAACGAGATTCGGAATCAGATCAAACCTTCGTTGATATTGTGTTTCGACTTGCGCCCATTGTCCGTCAATCGCCTCGTTTTTCCCGATGAGCGAGTTATACGTGCCGACTCCATAAAGTATGACGATAACCACGACTCCTATCACCACCCACCATATTTTTTTCATAGTTAATTAGTATATGAATTAGATACTGCGACTTCCTCATAGTATACCAGATATATACGAGGGTATAAAGAGGATATAAATGTCTTGCGATGCGGGAGGATATATCGTATTATGGGGGCAATGCGTTTTTGGGAGACCATAAAAAACAGCGTATATTCGCCGGAATTCTACCGCACACTACGCGGGAAGAATCTTTCTTTTTCGCTTAAATACTTTTTTTCTTTTGCCGCAGTGGTGGCGGTGGTCACTGCGTCAGTTGTTTCTTTTCGAATTATTCCCCAAGCTCAGTTTGCATTTACGGTACTCGGAACGAAAGTAACGAGTTATTTTCCCGAAGAATTGGAAATTGTGATTGCCGAAGGAGAGGCGTCGGTCAATGTTGCGGAACCGTATCTTGTGAAAACTCCGGATGATTTTTTGCAGAGCACTTCAACCGCGAAATATGAAAATCTTTTTGTAGCGGACACGGTTTCGCCGCTCTCGGTTGATGTATTCCGTTCTTATAGCACGCTCGTATTGCTCACTAAACACGATTTTATGGTTTCCGGAAATCATGGAGAAGTGCGTGTGTATCCGCTTGAGGGAATTCCGGATATGAAAATTAACAAGAAATCGGTAACTAATTTTGTGGGAGATTTTATGCCCTTGCTTAAATTCTTGGGGCCGATTATCGCGATTTTATCTTTCCTTTTCTTTATGGGATATGCAAGTGTGCAGCTGATATATCTTTTCTTCGGTGCATTGCTGGTGTGGGCATTGCTTTGGCTTAAGGGAATAAAAGTGGGGTATAGAGAAGCGTATCGCACAGGGATACATGCAATGACCCTCGGTGTTCTTGTGTATTCTCTATCGTTTATCATCCCGATGCATATTGCCGTTCCATTCCTTTTTACGATTCTCATGCTGATAGTGGTTGCGGTAAATTGCAAGAAAGAGGAAGGGGAGCATACGGAACTTTCTGAGATGCCGCCTGTTTCTTCGGCATCATAATATATGAAACATACATTTGGGGAAATTATCGTACTCTCGCTTGGTGGTTCGGTAATATGTCCCGATGATATCAACTCCCGTTTTATACGGGAGTTTAAATATCTTGTGGAACGATTTGTAAAAAAGGGGATTAAGTTTGTAATTACTCCGGGCGGCGGGGGGGTGTGTCGTGTATATCAAAAAGCAGCGGGAGAGGTTACGCGAGTTACCGATGATGATAAGGATTGGATTGGGATTCACGCCACGCGATTAAATGCGGCACTTATCCGTACGACATTTCGGAAGATTGCGAATCCCGTGGTACTCGACTCGCGCGGGAAGATAAAAAAACTTACGTATCCGGTCACGGTTGCGGCGGGATGGCGTCCGGGGTGGTCAACCGATTATGTTGCGGCGGCGCTTGCACATGATTTCAGGGCAAAAGAAATGGTGAATATCGGAAAGCCGGCGTTCGTGTATGATAAAAATCCCGATACTCATAAAAACGCAAAGCCGATTTATGAAATGACATGGAAGGAGTATCGAACAAAAGCGCCAAAGAAGTGGTCTCCGGGGCTTCATGCTCCCGTAGATCCTGTTGCCGCGAAATTATGTGAGAAGAGCGCGATCGCAATGTTTGTGGTGGGACCCGATCTCAAAAATCTTTCTTGCTTGCTTGAAGGAAAAGAATTTGAGGGTACATATATTCAGTAGGCGGGGATTTTGGTAAAGTAAAAGTATGATAAAGCGTGCTCGCGAGCATGATGGTGTATCGCGACCTATGGAGAGGGTCGTGGGGCGTGTTTTTGGAGAGGGAACCGCAAAGCTGGATTATCTTTCTCAACCAACACGGATCGATCGTGTGTTTGAGATAACACTTCTTAAATTAGTGCCACGTCGAGTAAGTCCGAATCAAATTACCGTATTTCGTTTTGTGGTTACCCCTCTAATCATTATTCTCCTTCTTTCAAAGGCGTATGTGTTAGGGACAATTCTTTTTTTTCTTGCAGCGTTTTCTGATGCGGTGGATGGTGCGCTTGCCCGAACCACTGATCGTGTAACTCCTTGGGGAATTGTGTTTGATCCTGTGGCGGACAAATTGCTTATTGGGAGTGTGGCGCTTGTCCTTGTTGTTACAGAAATAGGTGCGGGGCTTGCATGGGCGATGATTGGTATAGAAGCGGCGCTTATCGCGTCGGTATATATTCGTTATGGCGGTGCGGTGGTTCCCGCACGCGCTATGGGGAAGATAAAGATGATACTCCAGTGCACGGGGTTAGGGATGCTTTTATTTTATGTAAATCTCGGTATTCCTGTGCTTCTTATAATTGCTTCGTGGATTCTTTACGCTTCGCTTGTGTTCGCATTACTTTCGCTTTTTGCATACCGATCAGTGTGATTGTTTTTCGCGGTGCGGTTGAAACAAGAGGAGTTCGAGAGTACAATCATCGCGGATTGGTAGGGAGCAGGTGGCATATAAAAAGCAGAGGATAAACAATAATGGAGAGGTGCGTGAGTGGTTGAAACGGCAGTCCTGGAAAGACTGTGTACTGGAAACGGTATCGAGGGTTCGAATCCCTCCCTCTCCGCCTTCGCCTCGCTGAAGCTCGGCTTCGGCGGACGCAGTCCGCAATAAGACGAGCGAAAGCGGGAAGTAATTTATTTTTTTATGTACTACGTATATACATTAAAATGTGTTGATAAACATTTGTATACAGGTTGTACAGAAAATATAGAAGAACGATTTAATCGCCATAATTCTGGCCATGTTCCAGCTACAGCCGGAAGACTGCCGGTAGAATTAATTACGTACACAGTATTCAAAAATAAATATAAAGCATTTGAATTTGAAAAGTATCTGAAGTCAGGATCAGGTCGAGCTTTTATGAATAAACATTTAATCGATGACAATATCTAATAAAATGTAAGAACCCTGAAGGGATTTGAACTATCTACAATGAATTATTTATATCATTCCGTACCAAAAGATTTGCAGGGCAATATTTTATACCCACTTAATGTGTTGAAAGAAAAATATCCTGAGATATATGCACAGCAAGTGAGTAAATATATTGGTCGTGAACATATAATTCAGCAACAAATTCCAGTACTAGATTGTTTATGGAATGACGTTTTGCATTTCTCTGCTATCAATCCGATAGAGATTAAGCAAGCCCTCATCGAAGCTGGACATAAAGATATCACGATGAACTACTATCAGGTTGATCCGAAATTGATCGACACAAAAAATACAATCGTATACCTATATGCTCACACCGACAATAAGGACAAAATGAATGAAGCAAATTTTGCTCCGTATGATCCCAAAGAAGTGCAACAATTTGCTGTTATGCCACAAATGACTAAGGATTATTATAGGGAAATGATCAGTAAAGGAGAGCGACCTCTGCTATACCATCGGGTTCCGCATATTCTATACAAAGGAGATCTTAATATAACAGGTCTTCCTGTTATTGCAGTTTAATTTTATGAATTCCATGACAAAACCTAAAACTATTAAAAAGAACCTCGGTATCTCGCCAGAATGTCTGGCGGAACTACGTCGCGCGACTCTCATAGCTTCTGCCGGCTCATCCACTCGTCTTGAAGGCTCAAAGCTGTCTGATAAGGAAGTAGCGCAAGTGGCTAATATTGTTTTTGGGAAAAAATAGGAATATCAAATAGGGCCGGATTTTCTTTGTAGATTCGCCTTAAATCTCGTACAATTTTATCAACACTCCTGAAATCAAGCCGTTTCGATTCTAATTTCGGGACATCGTCTCCGCCAAAATTCGGAATCAGAAGAAACGGACTGCGGATGTCGAAAAAGAAATTGCTTACTGTAAAGAAAATAACATTCCTTATAAAGCAATCAGAGATGGCGAGGTAGTTATTCTCGATTAGATATGGCAAAAACGAAAAACATTAAGAAAAAGAAAAGAGAGTTCCTGTTGCGGCGGCGATTCAGACAAAAAGCGCTGTGACGGCGGAACGTGCGACAGCACTCCGGCGGCAAAGTGATTTTTTCACTCGGAAATGACACAAAAAATGCCGCAAGGCGCTTTTTGTTTGTACGGACTCACGTTATACTGTGTGCATGCAAACTCGCGGTGTACTCACCACAGTGTCAATTTGCCTCGTTCTTTTCTTGTGTATTCTCCTGTTTTCGGAAAATCCCTTACTTCTCTTCTGCATTTTTGCGGGTGGAAGTATCGCCCTTCTCGCACTGGATACGCGTGAGTGGCGACTATTTACCCTCGCGATTATCACCGCACTCATTGTCGAACCGTTTGTAGTGCGCTCCGGAGTGTGGACGTATAAGATAGGGTTTGATTTTCTCGGCGTACCCCTTTGGATTTTCCTTGTATGGGGTGTTGTCGCCGTGAGTTTTTATCGCGTAGGCAGAGGACTTCGTTCAGCATCATGAAAGTACTTGTCGTCGGAGGGGGACTCGCGACAACCATGATTTTCTATAAAAATATGAAAATCATTTTTATACATGGCAAAGATGCCGATCTGAGCATGAAGTGATACCCGTGGTTCGGGGAGGAAGTGAAAAATATGGGATACGAATTTGCGGCACCGGTGTTGCCTCATTCTGCTCCGGAGTTATTGAAAGAAATTATAAGTTAGAAATTTTCGGAACTTATTGGGAGGGTTGCGTGAGATTTGGCTTTGTGGTTTGCTGTAGCTTGGTGGGATTTTAAGAATTTAATAAGGAATTGATTTTTCTGATTATTATGAAAGGAATTATATGACAACGTCAATACGAAAGAGTAATTTGCCGGATAATAGTATTTGGCGAGGGCGTTCGATGGATGACTATTATGATGAAGAGCTGGTTGCGGCGAACTTTCTGACGGGAAATGGAGTAAGTCGTGCAATTTCTCTTATTTATGACGACCCGGAATTACGAGGGTTGCCTTGGGATTCTCCTGATGGACTCACATTATTTGTCCCGCATGAGAGTATTGATTTATTGCGCCGCAAAGGACTCGAATTCACATTGTCCGATTTGAAGGATCAGGAGTTCATTATGGAAAATCCTCCTCAGGCGCGCGTGGAATCAAAAACGCGAGTTACGTTTTTCCTTCCATCGAAGATGCCTGGCGAGAAGATTGCGATACTTGCGCTCCAACGACATCTCGAAAAACAACATTTAAACAAAGATTTGCGGGTTACCGGATACACTCGGAGCAATATTCGTTCGCCGTCACTTCAGGGATCTTGGTATGACGATGGATGGTGTAGAGATTCGGTAATCATGTTTGTTATTGATTATCCCTGCGAATCCCATGACCCATCTCTTGATAGGCAACTAAAGCGTTTGCGAAGAGTCGTGCAATTCTTTTATTGGAAAGTAAAAAGACCTCAACGAGCTGTTTGGATTATCACCCAAACCGCTAGGTGCTATGTTTAGTGCTTAATGATGGCGATGTGATGCAAGCCGCCCCGAAACAGGAGCGGTCTTTTTTTGGAGTAGGATATGGATTGCCTTGTTTCTCATAATATATTTTTAAATAATGGCTGACTGTGCGGTATGCGCCGCGAGAATTCTCGAGTTACGCAAGCGTTGGTATGATAGAGTTACACTATGACTCGCGAGGATACCTATTCCGCACTGGTGCGCAAGGAGAGTACACAGGTGTTTCTTTTTACGTCTCCTACGAATTTGCCGTTTAGTTTCGCGTCCCATCCATGGTTTGTCATCAATACACACGGTGTTCTTTCGCGGTGGGAAGTGCTTTTTAGGAAAACCGATTGGAAAACAAGCTGGGGACATTTGCACAAGGATTTTTTCCGTCCGTTTCAGGGGATTGAAGTGTTCCCGTATATCGAGGGTTTATTCTGGAATGCAAAGTTGCTAAAAGAAGTGGAGGGAGATGTTGCGTTGCGGATGGCAGAGTATATTGAAAGTTCTCCTGATATGTATCCATACAACACTCGTTACTTTTTAACCGGTCCGAACAGCAACACTTATACCCAGTGGGTTCTCAATCATTTTCCCGAGCTGGACGTTACGCTCCCTTGGAATTCTTTCGGAAAAGGATATGCAATAAAAAACTCAATCACATCATGAAAGTACTTGTCGTCGGAGGGGGAATAGGGGGACTCGCGGTGGCCGTGCTTCTGGAGCGGCGCGGGATTGACGTGACCCTCGTCGAGCAGGCTCCCGAATTCAGGCATATTGGTTTCGGGATGACGATTTTTAGCAATGGCCGGAAAGTGCTTCGCGAGCTCGGTCTCGGCGATGAAGTCAGTAGGCACGGCTACAAAGTTCCGTGGATTATGAGTGCCGACCCGAACGGGCGCGTTATCGGAGAACGCATCAACTTTAGTTCCGATCTCGCCAAATTCGGAGAGCCATCGGTGACGATAGCGCGCGCGGTGCTTCATGATGCGCTTGTCAAAAGCCTTTTACGCACCAAGCTTCGTCTCGGAACGAAAATAGAAACATTCAAAAATACGGCGAAGGGCGTTTTAGTGACGTTGCACAGCGGCGAGAAAGAGGAGTTCGACCTTCTTGTTGCCGCAGACGGGATTCACTCGCATATACGGGAAACGATCTTCGGTCGCGGCGAATCGAAGTTCTATGGCTGGTCACTCCGCTTTTTCTGGGCTCCGAAGGATGTTCCCGTGTTGCATGGTGCGCTCTGTCTCACTAAGGAAAAAATCACCCTCGCGATCTACCCACTTAAGGGCAAAAGTTGCGTGGGCATCTACGAATACAATCCGAAGCGGGACAAACACCAGCCGCTCGATTTGCATGATTTCCTTCCGTACCTCTCGCGTCACGGATGGACGCATGAGGACATCGCGCAGGTGGAGAAGGAAGCCCGTGAAGGTCATCAATACTACGACCACCTCCGCCACGTTTCGCTCGGCAAATGGTATAAAAAGCGAGTTGTGCTTCTCGGTGACGCGCGTCATGGATTTTCGCCCATCACCGGCATGGGGGCCTCGATGGCGCTTGAAGACGCATTCGTCCTTGCCGACGAGCTTGCCAAAGTTGAAAGCACACACCTAGATGTCGCACTCAAGAATTACTCAAGGAGACGAACATTTCATTTAAAAAAAATGGTAGCACTGTGTAAAATGGGGGAGCGCTTCTTTTTTATCACCAATCGTTTCCAGCGGTGGATACGCAACCTCGTGTCCACTCTGTTTACGCGTCCCATTTTGAGTCAAATCAAGAAAAAATTGGAAGAAGTCGTGAATACTCCTCTGTAACAAAACAAGACGTGAACGCCATTATCCCATTATTCATTTTGTAATCATTTATGACCTACGGAATGCCAAATTTTTTTTATTGCAGAACAGAACCGTGGCGTTTTGAAGATGTGCTTGATTTTATTCGCTCAAACTTTGAAGTAAGGGGAAATTTTGCATTCCGTGTGGGCAACAAGTCCAATACCGCCGATGAAAACCAACGTGCAGGCTTGGTTGTGGCATACGCGCAACTCATGGACTATACTTTTAATCAAGTGAAGGCATTATTTTCTGAACATGATCATTTTGCTATTGCCATGCCAGAAACTAGACAAGGACGAAATATCTCGGAATTAAACAAGATTTTTGCGGACTTATTACAAAAAGGTAATAGCATGGATGCGAAGATAAATGATTTCCCAGAGTTATTCGATATTCCGAAGGACGTTCTGACCATAAAGGAATAAAATTTATATCCGAGAATATGGCATATCCGGTTCCGCTTTGCTTCAGGGATAACGGATACAGTCATTATTTTATCCGAAAAAATGGTGAAATTATTATGACATATGAAAATACAAACAATGGCGGCGTCCCTATTTCCTGCTTATCATTATCAAGTTTGAATCTTACTATTTTGTCGATGTATCTATTATTAGTTATGGAATTTAGATATGAAATTCAATCTTGATTCCCTATGCAAGACCATCACGAAACCGTGGACTCCGGTAGATGTGGCAGTGTGTGACGACAAAGTTCTGCGAGTTGCATTGTTTGAGGGAGAATATCATAAACACTCGCATGAGTACGATGAATTTTTTATGGTGCATCGGGGCGCGATTACTATTTGGACGGAGAAGGGGACTATTGAGCTCGAAGAAGGGGAAGGGTACACGGTTCCCAAGAATACGAAACACAAACCAAGTGCCAAAACGCCCTCATATGTGTTGATGGTTGATTCGGAAGCAGACAAATAAAACTTCTCAAACTACTATTCAAGGAGTTTTATACAGGATTGTATAACAACTTCAGCTTTTCGAGTCCGCGGTGCAGCTGCACGGCAAGTGTGTTTTTTGTTTGTCCGGTGATGAGAGACATCTCTTTAAGCGACAAATCTTGTGTGTACCGCATGCGCATCACTTTTCTGTATTTCTCGGGCAGGCGTTGCATCAAAAGAAGCCCGGCTTTTCCATCTAAAATATTAAGAAGGCGCCCCGGGTCTCCCGCGCTTGGTTCGAATCCTTTTTCGAGAAGAACATCGAGCGAGGTGGCGGTGCGTTTCCGGTATTGGTCGACAATCAAATTGTTAAGGACGTGATAGAGGAACGCTTTCATAAGATCTATTTTTCCGCCTTTCACAAGATACATCCATGTTTTTGTAAACGTGTCTTGTACCAAATCCCTGCCCATCGCACGGTCGCTCACCTTGAAGAATGCATGCGCATTAAGCCCCTTCTCGTAGTCGTGGTGTGCTTGGGTAAGTATCCTTTGCCGTTGTGTGTTTTGTTTTGGAGTCATTACGTGTATATGCCGTTCGCGCACCTTTTCCATTACATGGGTATTACCGCAGTATTGTAATAACGAGGATTGCTTCATATCCCAGCGGTCTATATGTGGCTGGATGTAACGGTATTACATTACACCGGCATTACGACAATTGTGCGCAGAGGAGGACTGACGAGAATCTAAAAATACCACGTTTTATGTCTTATGGCAAGGAATGTGTGATGAGAAAAGTGTATGCATTCTTTGTCTTTGGAATCATTCCGCACTTTTGCAATAATTCAGGATTTCCGGCGGCATTATTCACATATGACGCAGAACAACAAAGTGGGTGTACGGAAAAATATAAATGTGTGGAGAGTTTCTAAAATCATGATGGTTTCGATTGTGCCAATTTTTTTGCTGGGTCTTTTTTGGTACCAAGCGTATGCGCAGTCCTCTGTGCGCCACCCCGATGCATATGTGAAAGAAAGCGCGGTGTCGGACATACCTTCTCAGAAAAAAACAACAATGTTTGAAATCCACATTGCGAGTAATGGTGCGATGTTTTTACAGGGCGCTCGGGTAATTTCAATTACAAGCGATGGTATGCATGTCATTACCGAATGGGATTCGGGGGATTTCACGTGGGGGGTTCAGACTAATTTTTTTACAAAATTTACAACATCAAAAGGTGAGAAGATGACATCCGAAAGTATACACGTGGGTGATGTGCTCACGGTCAGTGGAAAATTAATCAAAGGAGGAAGTAGCCCGATTATTGCTGCGGATTTTGTGAGGGAATAGGAAAGTTATTGCATTTGGCATCTCCTCCATTTGCAATCCGCTCGTTAATTGTAATCATTGCAACTCTCGAGCGGCTTTTTCCCAATGGCAATTACCATCCAAATTATCAGGTAATTCCTCAAAAATAAGACCGAATCAACCCCGAGAGCCGCAGTCAAGTTAGGAAAATATGACAATAGAGACTAAGCTGATAAGCAGACAGCTATCCAAAGAAAATCATGCAAGCCCCAAAAACAGTATTAATAGTAGAAGATGAGAAAAGTCTCCGCGAGGCCATCGTGGACATTCTCCGTCTCAAAAATTTTCTGCCTCTTGAGGCGAGAAACGGCAGGGAAGGGTTAGAGCTTGCGTTTTCAAAACACCCAGACCTTATTTTACTTGATCTTATTATGCCGGAGATGGATGGTATGACTGTGATAAAGAAAATTAGAGAAGACGCTTGGGGAAAAAAAGTCCTCATCATCATTCTTACGAACTTAAGTGCGATCAATGGACACATGGTAGCCGATGCGATGGCACATAGGCCAACACATTATCTCATCAAGTCGGATTGGAAACTTCATGATATTGTAAGAAAGATTGAGACGATATTGGCAGCCTAATATACTCTTATCTATACTATGAGAAAAAAGACTATTATTTCCGCATCCGATAACATAATCCTCAATCTCAAAGTTTTGGCCGAGGAAAAAGAAGGCGTCAGACTCAAGCTTGTGGTGACGGCGGCAAAGCTTGCCGCGACCGCCGAGAAGCTTGCCGCGATTGCCAAGAAAAAAGAAGGCGTCAGACTCAAGCTTGTGGTGACGGCGGCAAAGCTTGCCGCGACCGCCGAGAAGCTCGCTATTACCGCTAAGAAAAGGGAGGGTATTAGAAGGCGCAAACTTGCAGTGACGGCGGCAAAGCTTGCCGCGACCGCAGAGAAACTTGCAGTTACCGCCAAAGAGAAAGAGGGTGTCCGACACAGGCTTGCAGTGACGGCGGCAAAGCTTGCCGCGACCGCCGAGAAGCTTGCGATCACCGCCAAGGAGAAAGAGAACGTTCGACGCAAGCTTACCGTAATCGCCAGTGAGCTCGCCGCGGCCGCCAAAGAGAAAGAGAGCGTTCGACGCAAGTTGGTAGTGACTGCTAAAGAAAAAGAAATTGTCAGACTTAAGCTGGTGGTCACCGCAGAGAAGCTCAAACGGTCGTATGAAATGCTCGAGAGGAAAGTTTTTGAACGTACCAAAGACCTTGAAATGGCACGAGCCAAAGAAGAGGCTATTTTACTTTCAATCGGCGACGGACTTCTTGTGACCGATGAAAAAGGAAATGTGATTATTATAAATAAAACAGCTGAAAAACTTTTCAGTAAGAACAGTAAAGAAGTTGTGGGGAGAGTTTTTTCTGACGTTATCTTCTTAGAAGATGAAAAAGGCGCCAGCATCCCTTCAGAGAAGCATCCCGTAAACGTTGCTCTTGCAACGAGTGCAGCTACTGCTACGGGTCCCACTTACTATTGCGTGCGAGAGGATAAGACAAAATTTCCTATGGCGATTATGGCAACGCCCGTCGTGCTTAATGGGAAGGTTATCGGAGCAATCAAAATCTTTCGAGATATCACCAACGAGCGAGAAATTGATAAAGCAAAGACTGAATTCGTTTCACTTGCCTCACATCAGCTCCGTACACCGCTTTCTGCGGTCAATTGGTACACGGAAATGCTTTTGGCGGGAGATGTGGGAGAGTTGAATGAAAAACAAAAAAAGTATTTAGACGAGGTATACCGCAGTAATCAACGGATGGTTGAGTTGGTGAATGCCCTTTTGGATGTTTCTTCTCTTGAGCTCGGCACATTCGTGATGGAGCCCGAATCAACCGACATAATAAAACTCGCGCAGAGCGTAATAGATGAACAAAAACCGCAGATTCATGCGAAGAGAATACATTTTTCTTTTTTATCTAAAAGAAAAGTTTCACCCATGCAAGTCGATCCGAAGCTTCTGCGAATGGTACTGCAAAATATTTTATCAAATGCGGTGAAATATACCCCCGGAGGCGGAAAGATACGATTATCAATTTCATTGGTCGATAAAAAGAATATTCTTCTCAAAGTTTCTGACACAGGCTATGGCATCCCGAATAACCAGCAGGATAAAATATTTACCAAACTTTTCCGGGCGGATAATGTGAGAGACAAAGACACAGATGGAACAGGTCTCGGGCTTTACATCGCAAAATCAATTGTTGAAAATGCTGGCGGGAAAATTTGGTTTACATCCTCTGGTGAGGTGGCTGGTGTTCGGGCAAGCCGCATGGCAGGCGGAGAAGAAAATAATGGCACTACGTTTTATGTATCCCTTCCTTTAGATGCGGCGCAGAGAGAAAGTACCAAATAAAGTTATTAGTATCTCACGTAACCACATACTATAAAATCTAAATATGGCAAAAAAATTAATAAAGGACATTCACATTAAAGGGCAGCTCGCTATGGGGCAAAGGAAAACAATTTTAGTTATTGAGGACGAGCGGCCCCTACTTGATGCAATAAATGCCAAGCTTGAGAAAAATGGTTTTGGCGTTATTACGGCGCGTAGCGTCGAGCAGACATTTAATGCAAAGTTAGAGAAGAAAGGTTTAGGTAGTATCACTGTCCAGAGCATTGAACAAGCTCTTAGATATCTCGAAAGCTTGGAACGAGTTGATGCAATCTGGCTTGACCACCACCTCTTAGGTAAAGAAGATGGCCTTGATTTTGTGAAAAAATTCAAAGCGAATGGGGGACGATGGAATACCATCCCTATTTTTGTGGTCTCGAATGCTGCAAGCCCTAACACGGTACGGTCATATATCGATGCGGGCGTTACAAAATACTATGTGAAATCCGACCATCGACTCGATGAAATTATCAAGGATATAAGGTCATTTTTAGACCATCCGGAAAAATAAGCAATACAATTAAAGAATTCGGAGATAATAGAAACACTTCTCATTGAAAAGAGGTTTTTTGGTGTTGCGAGATGAAAAATATCTTTTTCGAAAGTTGTTTGAAATTTTCACTCGGCTTCTCGTTCGTTGTAACAAGTCCAGTTTCTGAGCGGCTTACTTATTGCAAAGGTTGAATCAAAATAATTAATCAACCAAAAACAGTATGAAGAAAGAAAACATTGTTACCGGAGTTGTGGTATCGGTTATTATCGTAGCCGGTGGGATATTCTTATTTTCGAAATATGCGGGGCCGTCGGCGGTGATCCCGGGCATCTCGGGCGCAAATCAAAGCACGCTTGCGGCAGTGCAGGTCAGTCTTACTCCACCTTCCGAGGATCAGAATGTTCCAAACGAATCCAATCCAACGCCCGATGACGTCGCGAAGATCGCGGAAATAGTGGATGTTTCCACTATCAGTCTTCCTGATGCGGGGATTCCCCTGGAAGAGGAAAGTGTTCAATAAACGACGCATATAGAGAATATGGAAACAGCACTCATGTTTGCGGAAACGGTTTTCTATCTTACGGTGTCTGTGACAATCATTGTACTCGGCGTGTGGTGTGCTCTTCTTGCGCGTCACTTTATACGTATAGCTCGGGAGCTCGGAGAGTTTTTTCGCAATCTTCATGATGTCTCGAGCGAGGTGGGGGAGCGGATACGCGATAGTATCGACAGGATTTCGGACGTGCCGATTCTTTCCTATTTTCTCAAAAAGCATTCCACCGCGCATGAAAGGAAAGGTCGGAGTAAGTCGGTTTGAAAACGAAACAACACTATGAAGAAAAACGGAGAAATGATGTTGGGAGGTGCCCTAGTGGGAGCCGTGCTTGGCGTTGCGGCGGGAGTGCTTCTTGCGCCGGAGTCGGGAAAGAAGATGAGAAGGGATATCAGAAAACTTTCGGGAGATTTTTATCGCTATCTCGCGCCGCAGATAAAGAGACTGAAAAAGGTGAGCGAGACACAGTATCACGCGTTTGTGACCGAGGGAGTGAAGAAATATGCCGATGCGAAGAAACTTTCGCTCGCAGAAGTAAAGATCATCGCTTCGGAAGCGAAACGCTCCTGGGGGCACATGAAGAAAAATCTTAGGTAATGAGGCGCGGGGTAGATGGGGGAGTAATATCCATGTAATCGAGTGTAATGTTCTTGTCGTCAAAACGGCGTCATATATACAAAGTCGATTCTGGAAATAAATTGGTAGTACATAATCACATGCTTCTCACTATCGGTTTTGCGCTCGTAGCTTTATGGCTTATCGGTGTTATCGCGTTTCCCGTGATAGGTTGGTTTATCCATGTGCTTCTTGTCATAGCCATTATGGTAATTCTTATACGGATTATTAAAGGTAATCAATAATCGCCAAAATATATGAAACAGCGCATCGTCATAACCACCGTCGCATTATTCATTTTTGCACTATTCGGTTTTGTGGGACCGATTGCCGCACTCGCGGCGGGCCCGGCAACGGTCAATCTTTTGTCGGCGGGCAATTTTACGATTCTCACGGAAACGGGGATTACCAACACCGGAACTCACGGTTCCGTCATTACGGGGAACATCGGTTCGAGCCCCATTACCGCCGCGGCAATGAACGGCGTATTTTGTTCGGAAATAACGGGAACCATATATGGCGTGAATGCGGCATATATAGGTAGTGGCAGTCAGGTGTGTTTTGCGGGTAATCCTCCGTTGGCGAATAAAACATTCGTGGATACCGCAGTGAGTGACATGGAAGCCGCGTACACGAATGCCGCGGGAAGAATAACGCCGGACGGTACCAATTTATACGCGGGAAATCTCGGCGGGCAGACTTTTGCACCGGGACTCTATACATGGACCACCGACGTCACTATACCGACTAACGTCACGCTTTCGGGTGGCGCGAATGACGTATGGATTTTCCAGATAGCGGGGAATCTCGATGTTTCTTCCGCGGGAAGTATTCCCGCCGGTATCAAGGTGTTGCTCTCGGGCGGCGCTCAGGCCTCGAATGTATTCTGGCAGGTTGGCGGAGGTACCGGCGCAACGCTCGGAACGTACGCGACATTCAACGGAACAATATTGAGCGCGAAGCAAATTATTATGCAGACGGGCGCGGTGCTGACCGGCAGGGCGCTGGCGCAAACGCAAGTGACGCTTGATGCCAATGCCGTTACGATTCCTGCCGGTTCGGTTTCCGCCACATTGCATGTCATTAAACTGGTAGTGAACGACAACGGTGGTACGGCGATTCCCTCAGCCTTTACCGTACATGTGAAACTTTCCGGCACTGATATTGCGGGAAGTCCGGCGTCCGGTACCGAGGCTCCCGGAACCGCCTATTCGCTTTCCGCAGGTACGTATGTAGTGAGTGAAAATGCACACGCTTTGTATACGCAAAGCTTCAGTGGGGCGTGCGATGCGAATGGGATCGTCACGCTTTCCGCGGGAGAGGATAAAACATGTACGATTGTGAATACGAATATTCCTCCGCCGGCGCCGGTTATCGGTGTAGCGGGGAGAATCATACCTCTCATAGGCATTCTCAAAGTTCCGAGCTTACTCGCGACGTCCACGGGGTCCGGCATGGTCACTTATGCTTACACCGCGTGGAATGTTGGGGGACAACAGGCGTTGATGGATGTCACGGTGACGGATAATAAGTGTGGTCCGGTAATCTTTCTTTCCGGCGACACGAACAGTAATGGCAAACTTGATCCGAGGGAATACTGGAAATACAACTGTACCGCCACACTCCCGAGTACCACTACGGGTACTGCGGTTGCAACCGGGTATAGTAATGACGGTTTCCATCAGGCTACTATTGCCACTGCACTCACTACCGTGGCAGTCGGTATTCCGTTGCCGCCGCCGCTTATCAGTATAGTGAAGGTACCGAGTCGCTTAACTTCGTTTCCGTTCGGAGGAGGGAATGTCATGTACTCCTATACCGTGACAAACCCGGGTGTGGTTCCCATGAATAATGTAGTGGTGACTGATGATAAATGCGCTCCTGTATCCGGTCCTTTTGGTGACGCAAACGGCAATAATCTGCTTGACCCGGGTGAAGGATGGGCATATGCCTGTCAGACGCACATTTCGGTTTCAACCAGGAACGTCGCGACGGCTGAAGGCAGGGCAAACAGTTTTACCGCCCTCGGATATGCGTTCGCCACGGTGCTTGTAGATGACGTCGCTCCCGTTTCCGTTTCTGATCCCGATCCCGATCCCGTTGTTACTTCTATTCTTATTCCGGGTTTTCCCGATACGGGATTTCCCTCCGATGAGGAAAGTATGCCATGGGATATGGTTATTGTGATGGGTATCCTTGTAATAACTTCGACTTCACTCGCGTTCTTATTTGGGAGATACAAGAGTTAGTCTGGCGGAAGTTTATCCAAAAGAAAATTTTCCATACAACATAATTTATACTATGCAATACCAAAAATCATTCACCATTACTGAACAAAATATACTTCCGCGTGTGAGGAGTGCGTTGTTTGCAAAAGGATTCAGAGTGGTCAACGAAAGTGATACGTCCTTGCAGGTTGAACGCGGATCCGACTTTGCGCAATTATATTCTTTCGACATCAGGAAATATAAAACTTCTTTGATTGTCGAAGTTGATTCGGCGAATAATCTGACTTTCAAGTATTACGTGAAAAGGGGTTTGAACATACCAATGCCCGACGACCAGCAAAGTCTTAATCATGAGATCGAGGAGATTTTGATTGGTATCAGTAAATCGGAGATTCAGCAGAAAGCATAGCTAATGGGAGCTTTGTACGGTCTTATCGTCGCGTCGCTCATCAAGAGATTGCAAAAATAACTATATGAAAAATTTTATCAAAACTTTCTTTTTGACTGGATTTTTCTTCGGATTAGGTATGGGTGTACTACATGGTCTTCTTCGTGCCGATATTTCAGATGGAATTTTTAGGGGAATAATTTTAGGCATAGCCTTCGGTTTAAGTATGGCTATTTCCGAGAGTTTCCTATCAAGGAAATTAAAGAAAATGGAGCAAACTATTCCTAATCTGATATTTTCTGCCGGTGCTAGCCATTTTGCGAAGGGCGGAACAGCCGGAGGATGGTTGTTCTTAACAACTACACAACTTATATTCAAATCGCATAAATTTAATTTTAATCCACACGAATTAATTTTTGAATTAAAAGACATCACTTCGGTTCAACCTTCACTAACACTCGGAATTATTCCTAACAGATTGCTTATTTTGACCGCAACAAATAAAGATCGTTTTGGGATTGGGATGTACGAAATGAAAAATTGGGTAGACAAAATTATGAAGGCAAAAGCAGACCTTTAGGTGGTTGCTATTCAAACTTTAAATTCACGAAATAATATGAAAAACACACAAAACCTCGATAAAAATCAGTCCAGAAAAGGATTTGCCGTGCCGGCACTTCTCGCGATTGTGGCATTATTGGTGCTTGGTGGCGGCTACGCCATAGTGAAAACCAATCCGGGAATCGCTCAAAAATTTGGTTTTGAAAAACAAGCGGAGAAAAAGGAACTGATTGCTGACATGAAAGATGCAAAAAAAGATGAGACGATTAAGGGACTTTCGTTTAGTTTTGCTAATGGGCCAACAAAGTGTGATGGGTATGCTCAAAAAAATAATGCCGATGGTAATCCCGCTCAATTTCAAACTTCTGCTCCTCGCGATACTAAAAGTAACGTCGAAAGTGGCTATGATATTGGAATCCGAAATAAGTTTGGAACAAGTAAAGATGTGTACGATTACACCATCTCTATTCAACAGCCCGACGCCACGATAGCTACGGTAAGTGGGCGAATGACGAGTGACAAGTCTGATTCAGTAAATTTTCCAAATAATTTTGCCGGTTCTAAGGTAATGGAAGGCGTGTACAGTATTGTTTTTAAGATAGAAAATAAAGTTGTCGCGTGTGACGGGTTTAAGATCGTCGCTTCTGATTGGAAAACCTACACAAACGAAAAATATGGGTTTGAGATGAAATATCCTACCGATTGGGGGGTCAATGACCACAGCGCCCTGGGAGGCGGTATTCGAGAAGAGGGCGAGGTAAAGTTTTCTTTTATGAGTCCGGACTTTTCTCTTACCACAGGGGAAGTGTTTTCCTTTTCGGTCATGCCGACTTCTTTTAAAAACAATCGAGAGTTTTTGCTTTGGCAAAATAGTGGAAATGAAAATAATCCAAACACGAAGGGTAAGTGGATAGCCAAAGAAATTAATCTCCCAGGCATCGGACAAGCAACCGAATCGCTCACCGTCGATATTGAGATTCACATCGTTAAGGCGCCATACCTGTACTCATTCCCTGATTTTCGCGCACATACCCTGTTTTCCACTATGATGAGTACGTTTAAATTCATCTCGCCTTCTGATACGGCGATAAAGGATTGCGGGAAAAACTTCGACTGTATTATTGATGCCGCAAAGACGTGCATACTCGCGAAAGCAGACATTACAAACACGGTAGATATTTCAAAAATGTTCGGAGTTCCTGATTCCGCAGGACAATCTCGTATGGTACAGACGCAAAGGAACAGTCATGAAATTAAAGGGATGGTCGGCGGTAAGTGTGTTTATTCCATGAAACTTCTTGACATCCAGAATCCGCAGATGCCCGCGGAGGTCAGAGCGCAGGCCCTGCGCGAAGGTGCGATGACGTGTTCGTATGATACTGCGGACCTTGTGGTGAGACTTACCAATATACAGCAGGGAACATCGGCTTTTTCTTTTTCGACGGAAGATACTCCGGCGCAGAAAGCAGAGAAGCAGTGTGAAAACTATGGGGCTTCGTCATCAGAAGAATAACTTTTACGGCGAACAGGATTTAGTTAAAGTGTGACAAGAAGCGCGTGTGTTCACTGAAGATTTAGTGCAAGTGAGCAACCCCTCTTGAACGAGATAATTCAGGGGGGACTGTCATAGTTTGGGGTATCCGGCGGCTTCAGTATATGAACGACAGAGCTGTCACGATCGGCTTCAAATGCAAGACAAAATTTTTCTTAAAGGCAATTTCAACTGTGTTGTCGTTGTTGTTATTTGCGTTGTGGATGACTCCTACATCCGCACATATAAGTCCAAGTGATTGTAGTGGCAGTGGTTTGGGAATCGGACTTTATTCAAGCTCAAATAAGGTTCATGTGGGTGATGTCATTTCTTATAGTGTGGATATTTTTAATGGCTTAGGCATCGGGCCTGTAGTTTGTGATGTTTCTGATATTCAGGCTTCTCTTGTGACGCCAGACGGTCAGACGCATTCTCTCGTGCTCTTGCGAACGGCTCTTGAAAATGGAGATCTTGATTCTTACTCGAATGTCGTAACCTACACCGCGCGAGTCCAAGATATTCAACCCGATGGAACCTTGGTGGCTACCGCAAGTGATTCGGGAGTCATTCACCAAAATATTACCAATAGTCAGGGGGGTGGAAATCAAGGTGTCAATATAGAAGTTTTGAGTACTCTCCATGTGGTGAAGCAGGTGGTAAATGATGATGGAGGTTCCGCGACTCCTTCCATATTCAATTTGCATGTGAAACTTTCCGGCACTGATGTTGCGGGAAGTCCGGCGTCTGGAGTTATATCTCCCGGAGTAACGTACTCGCTCGATCCCGGAACGTACGTAGTAAGCGAAGATGCCAATGCTTCATATGCTCAAAGTTTCAGCGGAGGGTGTGGTGCAAGCGGTAGCGTGACGCTCGCCGCGGGCGAGGATAAAACATGTACGGTCACGAATGATGATATTGCGCCACCTCCTCCGCCACCCGCCATACTCCGTATAGTGAAACAAGTGATAAATGACAACGATGGTGTTGCAACGAGCTCCGTTTTCAATTTGCATGTGAAACTTTCCGGCACTGATATTGCGGGAAGTCCTGCGTCCGGTACCGAGGCTCCCGGAACCGCCTATTCGCTTTCCGCAGGTACGTATGTAGTG